>DUZQ01000055.1 GCA_013349435.1 Planctomycetota bacterium
GGACCATAAGCCGGTGTTCTGATTCGGTGACTGGTCCCTCGTCCTGACCTGATAGGTGTACTGTGTCTCAGGTGTCAAACTAAAATCACTATAGCTGGGACTTGCCTGCCAGAAGCTGTCGTGGCCGGCGCCGGTTGTTTCATCAAAGAAGTACTCTACGCCGCTTGGGTCGGTTGCCGTTGTTGCGGTCATGCTGATTTGCCATGGATTATCAGCAGCAGGCGGCGAGGACCATGTGGCTGGATTGGGTGTCGGTGGAGTTGTATCTTCGGGATCAGTCGTTGCGGACTGAGATGAGGACCAGGCTGTCTGATTATTATTGATACTTTGGTCACGAGACATGGTTCTATATGTGTACTGAGTTGATGGAGCCAAGGAAGAATCAGTATAGCTTGGGTTTTCCTGCCAGGAACTATCACTTCCACCGCTATGGCCGGTGGTTTCGTCAAAGAAGTACTGTACACCGCTGGGGTCGGTAGCTGTTGTCGCCGTCATCTCGATTGTATATGGGCTGGTAGCGGCAGGATTTGAGGCCCAGGTGGCCGGGTCGGGCTGTGGGGAGTTACTGTCCGGCGGCTCGGTGGAGATATTTATTTTAATCTCGGATAAACCATAGGCACCATCGTTACCGGGAAAGTTACTATTAGCTGTAATCAACACATATCGAGCAGAAGCGCCACCAAAATCAGGCCCGTCAAAACCGGTATAAGAAGGCGAGCCGGGCGCCTCCGGCCATTCATAGGTGCCCAATTCATACCATGTGCTTTCATCTACTGAGTAGTCAATCGTTACATTCTTGCAACCTCGTGCGGTTTGTTCTTCTTCATTGTCATTCCAGACATGCATTAGCGCTAACTGATACACATATCCCAGATCGTAATAGATCCAAACACTCGTTCCGCGAGCCGGATTCGGGCTTGGAGCCGCGCTACTTCCAAAAGCGGAGGTCCATGTACTTTCCCACATAGCATCATGTTGATTGCCTGTTAAACCGTCGCCGTTAATGGTATATTCAGGAAAAGCACCATAGGTAGGAGTGTCCTGATCGACACTGCTTGCATCAGCAGTAACATCGTCGGCGTGGCCGGCACCGACATAGTCGATGTAAACGGCTTCAGCGGAATCAGCGACCAAGGAAGACAAAAAAAAGAGAGAAATGAAGAAAAATAAGTTCTTTTTAGACATAGAGTTAGCTCCTTTGCTGAATCGTTGTGCGTATAGCGTTTTGAGTGCATAGTCTATAATTGTAATTTCCTCCTCGAGAATTTACCTGGTTAGTAACCTTCCCTAAATCTATTCGAGCTTTCATTATACGGGCTATCGGCAGAAAAAGCAACAAAATTTAGCTTATCTCTTTTGAATTAAAGATGTTAACGCCGTTTATACTATAAAGAAAATGGTGCAATCCGTGGTTTTTTGAAAAAAAACACAACAAACATCCCCGATTGAACGTCTAATATACACAGAGTGTGTGTGCGCGCCGGCTACTTCTGATTCTTTGCTAAAAGGTTTTTTACTTGTATTTGTAAGGTGCTTTTGTATAATAGGATACGACTTAATGGGGAATGGAGGCCGGTTTTTGGGACGGCCGATTATTGTACTATTTCAAATGAGTAGAAGTAAGCAGATGCAAAAAAAACGGCCATTATCAGTACTGGTATTTTGCTTTTTGGTGGTCCTGGTAGTGATTCCCGGCTGTAGCAGGGAGCACTATAAGGCCGATGCGGATGATGAAGTATATACCATCATGGATGCTAAATGGGGCGACGGTCTTGGGTCGAAGGTGAACTACCGGATAAGCGATGTGTCGGCCGGACCGAATGATTTGTCGCCTGTTTATGCTCTTGATGATTCCGGTGTGTTATCTTTGGCGGATGCGGTTGCAGTTGCGACGGCCAATAATCGTGACTACCAGAGCCGTAAGGAACAGTTGTATCTGAGGGTGCTGGATTTGACGCTGGAGCGGCATTCGTTCGCCCGGCAGTGGTTCGGGACGATTGACGCCGGATATACGAGGGATGGTGACGATGAACAACTGGAAATAGACGGGCAGGATACGAAGTTGGGCTTTAGCCAATTACTTGCTGATGGTGCAAGCATCGGCGCGAGCATTGCGATTGACTGGGCGCGTTTCCTTACGGGCGACCCGCGAACCTCGCTCGGTTCTGTTTTGAGCGCAAGTATTACGGCACCGCTTTTGCGCGGCAGCGGCCGCCGGATTGCCCAGGAGAATCTGACACAGGCTGAGCGGGATGCTCTGTATGAGATACGTTCTTTCAACAGGTTTAGAAAGACGTTTGTGGTTTCGATTGTGTCGGACTATTACCGCGTTCTGCAGCAAAGAGATACCGTAACAAATGCTGAAAACGACTACCAAAGAGCTATTGAATCGAAAGAGCGCCTGGAAATGGAGGCTAATGCCGGGCGAAAGAAGCCCTTCGAGGTGGACCAGGCCCAGCAAAGGGTTCTGCAGGCGGGAGACAGTCTTGTACGTGCTCAGGAAAGGTATGAACAATCGCTTGATGAATTTAAATTAAGGCTGGTGCTTCCGGCAGAGGCGGAAATTGAATTGGACCAGGATGAACTTAAAGCTCTGGCGGATACCGGAGTTACACAGCCGGATTATACATTGGATGACGCTGTTGAGACGGCGCTGGCCCGGCGACTGGACCTGGCAACCAGCAGAGACAATGTGGATGATGCGGCGCGTAAGGTTGAGGTGGCAGCAGACGGGCTCGGAGCGGAACTGAATCTAAGCGCTGGTATGGGTGTTGGTTCCACACCTCAAACGGACTTTACGAGGCTGCAATTTCATAATGGTACTTATACATTAGGGCTAAGCGCCGACTTGCCCTTGGATAGAAAAAGTGAGCGTAATGCTTACCGCAGGTCGCTGATAACATACGAACAACAACGCCGGGCGTATGAAAATGATGAAGATAACGTAAAATTAGGCGTGCGAGACGCATATCGTGAACTCAACAAGGCGGCCCAGACGTACCAGATTCAGGTGAACAGCCTGGAACTGGCCCAAAAACGTGTGGAGAGCAGCTCATTACTTCTGGAAGCAGGCAGATTAACAACGCGTGATTTATTAGACTCACAGGACGACCTTTTAAGGGCTCAAAATGAGCTTACGGCGGCTTTAGTGGGTCATATTATAGCAAAGCTGAACTTTTTCAGGGACATCGGTGTCCTGCAGGTCAGGCCCGACGGAATGTGGGAGCAAGGGACATGAAACCAGAAGAACAAAAGAACCGGGCACAGTGGTTGCCTTATATTAAAGTACCGGCGGCGGGGGGCCTGCTAAAAAAGCGCAGGCGTATGTGGGTGATTGTGATAGCGATTGGTGCGGTTGCCGGGGCAACGACTCTGCTGCTTGCGATGAAGGTAAAAAGTTCGGGACCGGCCGGCAAAGAGCTTAGCACGTTCACCGTCCGGCGGGATAATCTGGTTGTGAAGGTTACTGAAAGCGGCAGTATCAAAGCCCTTAATACAATAGAAATCAAATCACAGCGAGAAAGAGATGCAGTAGTTTTAAGCATAGTTCCCGAAGGGGCTTACATTACCCAGGAAGATGTTGACAACGGCAAGGTACTCGTAGAGCTGGATAAGGCTTCGTTAGAGGAGGATCTGACCCAGAGGGAAATCGACTTAGCCAGCGCCGAAGCGAGCTATACCGAAGCAAAAGAGTCAAACGAGATTCAGATTAAGCAGAACGAAAGTGATATTACTGCCGCGGAACTGAAGGTGAAGTTCGCAATGATAGACCTCAAAAAATATCTTGGCGACAGTGTGGCTGAAAAATTTGTCGCCAGCGCCGAGGACTCATCTGAGGGGCCAATTGATATCGAATCATTGGTTGAAGACCCACAACTTGGTGGGGACGCTCTTCAAAAACTCCGTCAACTCACCGAGGATATCAACCTGAAGGAGCAGACTTACAAACTGGCCGAGAGCAAGCTGGAATGGAGTCAGAAGCTCTACGAGAAGAAATACATATCACAAACGGAGATGGAGGCCGACAGTTTGGATAAGGACCGTAAACAGATAAGCTGGAAGCAGGCACAAACGGCGAAAGAGTTGTTTATTAAATACGAGTTTCCTAAACAGGCCGAGCAGCTTTTGAGCGACTATAATGAGGCCAAGCGGGCGTTAGACAGGACTTATGCGAGTACCCGGTCAAAACTTGCTCAGGCGCAGGCGAGACTGAAAAGTGCGGAATCTAATTTAGAGCAGCGAAGAGAGCGATTGAACCGAACGAATAAACAAATAGAAGTCAGCACCATAAAAGCCCCGGCACCGGGTCTGGTAACATACGGCTCAAGCACAGAGGGAATGAGCAGGAGATGGCGCCAGGGGCCTATTGAGGAAGGGGGGACTGTACGTGAATACCAGACGATTATATCACTTCCCGATATGACCCAAATGATGGCGGAAATAAAGGTTCATGAGTCTTCTGTTGATAAAGTACGCCCGGCCCAGAAGGCAACGATAGTGATGGACGCCTTTCCCGACAAGATCTTCAGCGGTGAAGTGATTAAGGTGGCACCACTTCCCGACCAGCAGGACAACTGGCTCAGCCCGGACCTTAAAGTATATAAAACGGAGGTGAGCATAGCAGGCACTTACGATTTTCTCAAGCCCGGAATGAGCGCCAAGGTTGAGATTCTCGTCGAGCGGCTGGATGACGTTATAATTGTGCCTGTTCAGGTGGTAGCCAATCGCGGCGGCAAAAAGGTTTGCTATGTTTTAGGGTCCGGTCCCGAAGAGCGGGAAGTGCAGACGGGTTTATTCAACGATACATTTGTGCAGATTCTTGAGGGTCTTCAGGTCGGTGAGAAGGTGCTGTTAAGTCCTCCGAAAATAACCGGCCCGGTGGTCCAAACGAGCATGCCGGACAGCGAGACAGTCGGAACCGAACAAGGCGTAAAGGAGCGGGAATCACAAGCCGAACCCGGCTCACAATCGCAAGCTCCAAGTCAATCACAAACTGAAGAACGGCAGGGGCGACGGCGTCGCGGCGAAATTGAGCTGACGGATGAAATCATTGAGCGCACGATGGATTTCCTGGAACAAATGAATCCGGAAAAAGCACAGGAGCTGAAACGCCTGCGTCAAAGCGACCCGGCCGGCTTCAAAACGGAACTGAAGAAAGTTATGCGTGAGCAATTTGAGAAAGTCGGACGTGGCGAAGGCGGACCAAGAGGTCGGCGGAGGCAAGACGGTGATACAACAGGCCAATAAAACGGTTGGTTTTGACAGCGACGCGCAGATTCTGGTGATGGAGCAATTGTGCAAGAATTATTATCCCGGCGCAGTTGAACTTAAAGTGCTGCGTGATATAGAACTGACCATTACGAGGGGTGAATCTGTAGCTATTATGGGCCCGAGCGGCTCGGGTAAATCGACCTTACTCAATATGATAGGTTGCCTCGACCGGCCCACCAGCGGCAGTTATACGCTCGGTGGCAATAACGTCTCTATGCTGGAAGATGACCAGTTGTCTTTGATACGCGGCGCACACATCGGTTTTGTGTTTCAATCCTTTAACCTTATAGACCAGCTCAATGTCATAGAGAACATAGAGATACCGATGTTTTATCAGGGCTTTTCCGAGCATGATAGCGCGGCGCGTGCGACAGAATTAGCTCAAATGGTGGGCCTTGGCGACAGAGTCGGACACCGACCTTCGGAGTTAAGTGGGGGACAGCAGCAGCGGGTGGCGATTGCAAGGGCGCTGGCAAATGACCCGCTGATAATTTTGGCTGATGAGCCTACTGGCAATCTCGATTCCCAGAGCGGGGCGGATATTTTGGAAATTCTCGACCGTTTACACGAGCAGGGCAAAACAATAATTGTAGTTACACATGATGATAATATAGCCGCACATGCCCGGCGGGTGATACACCTTCTTGATGGGCGTGTAAAACGGCAGGAATATAAAGATAAATAGTGAACCAAAATTGTGGTAAAGCCGAAGGCTAACTATTCAGCCCTGCGTTTTGCGAGGGGTTTGGACTGACAGGGCCAATTGTTACAAAGTGATAATATTATGCTTTTGTTTCGTTTGAAACGTACGTTTAAGTTGGGCATAAAGAGCCTTTGGATGCATCGGCTGCGCTCAACCCTGACAACTTTGGGCATTATCTTCGGCGTCTCATCCGTAATCGCAATGTTGGCGATTGGCGAAGGGGCCAGTCAGCAGGCACAGCAACAGATTGCCCGCTTAGGCAGTTTGAATATTATCGTAAAGACAGTGAAGCCCCCGGAAGACCAGAAATCAACCACACAAGAAATGAGTATGAAACAATATGGTTTGACATACACAGATGCCGAGCGTTTTCAGAACAGCATACCGAATGTCCGGATTGTGGTGCCCAGCCGTCGTATCTCACAACAGGTGAGGTACCGTAACCGCAAGGTTTCCACCGAAATTTTGGGCACGGTTCCATGGTACACTGATATTTCGCCCATTCGAATTTTGAGAGGCCGTTTTTTAAGCAGCGTTGATATGCACTATAGGCAGGGTATTTGCGTGGTTGATGAGCAGGTCGTAACGGAATTGTTTGCCTTTGACGATCCCTTGGGACAGGATATAAAAATTGCGAGCGATTATTACCGGGTGGTGGGCATAGTCAGCCCCCGGGATTCGGATAGAACGGGCAGCAATATTAAGGATGACGTTTCTTCTACAAATGTTGGTTCCGGTGCGAATGTTGGGACAATATATATTCCTCTTACAACTGTCAAGGACCGATTCGGTGAGATATCGATACAGGTCAGCGGCAGCAGCGGTGCCAACATAGAAAAAATCGAGCTTCAGGAAATTGTCGTAAAAGTAAACGCCGCCAATGAGGTATTAAGAACACAAGGAGTTCTGGAGACATTGTTGGAGCGGTTTCACAAGAAAAACGACTACCAAGTGGTCGTGCCACTGGAGAAATTGCGTTTAGCGAAGGAATCTGCACGGATTTTTAGTATAGTCTTAGGCTCAATCGCTGCAATATCTCTTCTGGTCGGCGGCATCGGGATAATGAATATTATGCTGGCAACCGTTAGCGAGAGGACCCGCGAAATCGGCATCAGACGTGCTCTGGGAGCCAGGAAGCGCGATATCATTATTCAATTCCTTTCGGAAACACTCCTGTTGACGTTAACCGGAGGTGTTCTCGGCATTTTATTGGGTTCAGCGATTCCGTTTCTTGTAACTTACTTCAGTAAACATCCAACGGCAATTACGGGCGGCTCGTTGATTCTGGCCTTTGGAATAAGTGCGGCGGTAGGTATAACTTTTGGATTGTATCCGGCCTATCGGGCGGCGAATATGGACCCGATAGAATCCCTGCGGCACGAGTAGTTATGGGACATAGGATGCAGCTTTGCAAAGATAGGCGAAAAAATCTGGGCTAATAAAAACCGCTCATCAGGATATATTGATAACTCAATTCAAAATTACGCTCCGGACTTTGCTGTAATTTTAGCCTCGGGCGGCGGAGGGTTGTTTGCAAATCATCACAGAATTATCGGACAAGAACAAATTCAGGCATAACACCTTTTATTTAGCAGACAGGGCTGTAGTCAAGCCGCTTCAAACAATGGTTTTATCGGGCCAAAAAGCAGGAAAAGACGCTGTTTCAAAGACCGAATTGACGTGTTTCGCACTGTTTTTTATATTTTACACATAAGGATAGGGACCTGCCGGGAGTGAGGCTTTTTACTTGCTGCTAATGGTCCGCTGACTTCGTGACGACTTTATTGATAAGGCAAGGGCACAGTACGGTTAGTGCGGCTTCTTTGTCGCTTTGAATAGAGGGTATATGAAAAGCAACCTGCGATATGGGTGCGGAGTGAACCGTGTTTGATTTTTTGAAAAAGCGTATTTTTCCGACCGGAGTTGACCTCGGGAGCAGCTATCTGAAGATGGCCCAGTTGGGTTTTGACGGAAACCGGTTTTTCCTTCATGCCGCAGGCCAAAAGGAAAGACCCAAAGATATCGAACCGGGTAGCGCCCGGTGGCAAAGATGGGTGGCGGCGGCCGCAAAAGAAATGGTTGGTAAGGGTGGATTCAGCGGCAGACAGGTCGTAACGGCGATGTCGGCGGATGATATATTTATCGACCAAATAAAAATTCCCAAAACCGCCGAAGAAAAAATTGAGAATGCGGTATTGGTTAAAATAAAGCCCAGGCTGCCGTTTGATCCGAAAGGTGCAATGGTCAAATACGTTGTCTCGGAAGCTCATTGCGGCAATGGCGAACTGGGTGTGCTCGTGATGGCCGGTAAAAGACAAATGGTTGACCGGCATATTGCGATATATGAAAAAGCCAACCTTGAAATTTGCGGGATGAGCGTTTGGCCGCTGGCAATTACCAACAGTTACGTCAAATTTTTCGGCAGGCGGGCCGAAGACCGCAAAATAGTAGCGATGCTTGTTGATATCGGAGCAGGCCACACCAATATTGTCATATGCAGGCACAGCAATCTTCTTCTGGCAAGGATGATACCAACAGGTTTCAGCCATCTCGAATACAGTGAGATGCTCGAAAGATTGATTGACGAGATCAATGCCTGCTGCAGATATTTTGAATTGGTATCAGACGGCGCTAAAATCCACCGCCTGGTTCTCATGTCCGGCAGGAGCGTGGACAAGACCATTTGCGAAAGGGTTGCCGAGGTGGCAAAGGGGATGCAGATTCCGGCACAGATAGGTGATGTTCTTGCTGCGGTACAGGTGCGTCAGGGCTGTCGTTTTGATATTGAAAGGCGTGGCCGGCAGGTTGACTGGGCTACCGCATTCGGCCTTAGTCTGCCCGAAAAGTAAGGTCGTTCGCCCCGGAGTGCCGGGGTGACAACCAGAACGAGAGATTATGATTAAGAAATGCAGGTGAGAAAATGGTCAAAATAGATTTTGTACCGAATGATTATACCCAACAGCGTCAGTCAAGCAGGGCTAACTTTATGTACCTTGTGCTGTTTATGATTCTTATGGCGGCCGTAGGTATTACATTTTCAATCCTAAAGCTTCGTGAGCAGTCGGTAAAGTCCTCACTTGCGGCGGTTGACGCCAAGATGATGATGGCTAAGGGGCAGATCGCTCAACTTGAGGAACTGCAGACAAAGGGAAAAGTGATGATGAAAACGATGGCTATGGCGGCCGAGCTTCTTGAACCTGTACCCAAAAGTGTTGTGCTGGCATGCCTGACGAATAATATACCCTCCGGCGTGTCCCTTTTGGAACTGAATTTCACTTCCAAAAAAACAAAGGCATCAGTACCGAAGCCCGCTGCGAGCCAGTATCAGGCCGCAACCTCTGCCGCCAACACCGAACAGGATTCCTTTTCACATGAAAATTTGTTTGAAACGCATATCGAAATCAAAGGTATTGCGCCCAGCGACATTGAAGTTGCTAATTATATTGCCCAGCTTGGCGGGGCTGCTCTGCTTACAAATGTTGCACTGGTGGAGTCAAAAGAGCACAAGATGGACGAGACAAAGTTTCGCGAGTTCAAGTTGACGGCGATGCTCAGGACGGATATACGGCTTACCAAAGAGGACATTGAGAGCATAAGGGCAAAAAGCAAAAAAACAATATAACAACCAAATTGAAATCTTTGGTGGGCGGTGAATAGTTTACTAAAGAGCGATTTGAATTAAGGGAGTCGATTATGATAAGTGGTTTAAGAAAGACGGTTTTTTTTATTCTGCTTGTGGGACTTGCTTATGTCTCCTATACCTACATGATAAAACCGGCCAATCAGCATCTGGCACAGGAAAAAGAAAGAGTCGAGCAGAAGCTGGCCAAACTTGCAGAGCTTGAAAGGGCAACAGCCGCCGCCGAGAGCCTTTCTGAACAGCTTAAGCAGATGGCCGAGGCAATGCAATACTTCGAAAGCAAGCTTCCACCAACCAGCGAGATTTACACGGTCCTCGAAAATGTTACTGTAATTGCACAGAAACGGGGACTTGTTCCTAAAACGATACGAACGCTTAAAAGAGAGGAAAACAGCGGTTACATAGAACAGCCCTTGAAAATGGAGCTGCACGGCGATTTCAATTCGTATTATTCGTTTCTTCTGGACCTGGAACAACTTGACAGGATAACCAAGATACGCGAGCTTTCGTTGAAGAAGAAATTGAAACGCGAAGGACAGATCGAGGCAACATTTGTAGTAAGCATATTTTTTCAGGGCTCCAATGCATGAGAAGGCTGCATTTGGCTGACAGGTTTTTTACATATTGAATTACTTACTGTTGATTGTATTTCTATGCGCCTTTTCTTAAGACGGGAATTGTCCAGTGAAATTTACGGAGTTTGGCTATGCTTTCATTTATGCAGGATAACAATCGTATCAATACCGGTGAGCCTGAGGGCGCCGGTGCGGAATTTAATGAGGACCGGAGCAGCGCCGAGCAGGATTATCTCACGCCGGCCGAGCACGGGAAGAATTCAAAGCGCACCACGATAATTCTGGTGGTTTTGTTTACAGTCGGAGCTTTGTGTGTCTGGTTTATGATCAAGAAGGTCGCCCCCAGGCTTGCTACTGCTGCAATGAGCAGCGAGGAGGTGCAGATTGAAAACGCCCTTGCACAGTTGACGGGTATCAAAACACAAGTGCACAACAGCATAGACCAGATGCTCGGCCAATTCTATCAGTTTGCCGATTTCGAGCAGATCGGAGTGGGCGAATTAAAGAAGAATCCTTTCAGGCACGAGCTGTATCTGTCCGAAATTGAAGTTTTGCTTGACCAGTATCAAGAAGACTCGAGCAGCCTAAACGGAGGTGATTTGCAACTCTGGGGCATTTTGCAGACCGAGCAGGGCAACTGCTGTATGATTAACGACAAGATCGTGTATGAAGGTGACTGGATAGGCGGACTTAAGGTAGTCCAAATTACAAACAAATTTGTTGAGCTTGTTTCCACAAGCGGTTCACAGGTTATTTTGAAGATGCCCGAATGAAACGAATTTTTGGATCCGACAAAAAAGCCGACCCCGGCGACGATGGAGCTGTGGGAGTCGGTGTAAAAAATGACGATGAACAGTTGGTTCGCGGACTGAGCAATCTCTATTCACCCGAGACGGCTGAGGACTCTCATGTGCGCGATATCGCCGATGTACTGCTGGAGATGGGAAAGATAAACAGCCAGCAGTTGGACAGGGTGCACAGCGAGGGCCTCAAAAGCAGCGGAACTAATATTGAGCAGGTCATTCTGCGTTCCGGAGTCGCCGGTGAAGACGACATCCTCGCCGCCAAGGCAAAATTGTACGGATTTGAGTTTCGCCATATCGAACCGGCGGATGTTGACAGAGTTGCTTTCGATAAACTTGACCTGTCCTACATAAGAAGCAGTCATATTATGCCCGTTGCGATTGAGGGCGACACTCTTGTAATCGCCACCAGTGAACCGGCTAACGTTTTTGCCATTGATGATGTCAAACGCCAGTGCGAAATGCCCGTCCGTGTGGTAGTGGCGACCACCGCTGACATCGACACGGTTTGCGATGAATTTGACGAGACCGAATTCGGGTACGATGTCGATGAAATAATGAGTGATATGGCCGACATCGAGGTTCTCAAAAATACTGAGGATGATACCGAGGACCTGGAAAAGAGCGCAGGCGAATCCCCGGTTATAAAGTTCGTCAATTACCTTTTAACAAACGCTTTACGTGAAAATGCCAGTGATATTCACATTGAGCCGAAGGAGAAATTTACCAAGATACGTTATCGCATAGACGGAGTTCTTTTTGACACAATGCAGGCTCCGGCCAAGATGCATCCGGCGATTGTATCTCGACTCAAAATCATGTCGAATCTCGATATCTCGGAACGCCGTCTGCCCCAGGACGGTAAGATTTCCGTTATTATGGGCGGCAGGGGTATTGATTTGCGTGTTTCGATACTGCCGACCAGCCGGGGGGAAAAGGTTGTAGTTCGTCTGCTTGACAGTCAGTCGATTCTGCGGGGTCTCGACGATTCCGGAATGGAGCCTGACGTCCTCAAGGCGTTCAAAGAACAGGTAGCACTGCCTCATGGTATTTTGCTCGTTACAGGGCCCACCGGTTCAGGTAAAAGCACAACACTTTATTCGGCCCTGAGCCAGATGGACAGCGACACCTTGAATGTATCCACGGTGGAAGACCCTGTCGAATACAACCTTCATTTTGCCAATCAGGTCCAGGCAAAAGAGAAAATAGGATTAACATTCGCAGCCGCATTGAGGAGCCTGCTGCGGCAGGACCCGGACATCATAATGATTGGCGAGATTCGCGACAATGAAACCGCCAAGATTGCGGTACAGGCCGCCCTTACCGGTCATCTTGTGCTCTCAACCCTGCACACAAATGATGCACCGAGCAGTGTTACCAGGCTCGTTAACATCGGTATTGAGCCTTATTTGGTGGCGGCATCCTTAAATGCCGTCCTTGCCCAGCGATTGGTAAGGCGTATCTGTCCGGATTGCAAAGAGGTTTATAAGATTCCTAAAAATATGCGGAAGTATGTAGAAAGTTCCGGCATCAAACCGTCACAATTGATGCACGGCGCCGGCTGCGATAAATGTCGCCAGAGCGGTTATGTCGGAAGGATAGGAATTTTCGAACTGCTCATCATTGATGACAAGTTCAGGAATATCATCAATGAGGACGCCTCGGTAAACAGCACAAGACGAGCCTTTGCTGAAAGCGGACAGCATACCCTGTTTGATGATGGAATAGAGAAGGTCAGGCAGGGCTTGACCACTATGGAGGAGGTACTGCGGGTAACACAGGCCTGCGAACAGAACGAGAACAAAACTATTATTGACAGCGTAAGCAAGACTGTTGATGCAAACGCTCCTTTGTCAACGGAAAAACAGGGACACCGTGCAGCTAAAAAATAGTACTTCGTCGGAACTTGATGGGAAAAAAATATGATAAATGTCAAGGAAATGCTTGCCAGAGCAATTGAACATGGTGCCTCTGATGTTCACATCAATGCTGATATGCCGCCGATAATGCGAATCAACACGGAATTGATTGCCATGGATTTGCCGGTTCTCAGTAACGAAGACATCAGGCAGATGCTGCTTGGTATGATTGGTCAGGAAAAATTCGACAAATTTGAAAAGAAAAGGGACATCGACTTCTCCGCTATGATAGACGACGGCAGCAGATTTCGCATAAATGCCCATTACCAGCGGGAGACGCCGGCCATCTCTTTCAGGGTGGTTTCAAACTATATACCTGCGATTGAGGACCTGCATCTTCCGGAAATTGTTGGCGATCTAACTGATTTACCCAGAGGTATTGTGCTGGTTACCGGACACACCGGTTCAGGTAAGAGCACAACACTTGCTTCTATGATAGAGATGATAAACACCAAGTACGCCAAGCGTGTTGTAACTCTTGAGGATCCCGTCGAGTATGCATTCGAGAACAAGCATTGTATGATTGAGCAGCGGGAAATCGGCTCAGACTGCCCGGACTTTGCATCCGGCCTCAGGCATGTTCTCAGGCAGGACCCCGACATAATCCTTGTCGGTGAGATGCGGGACTTGGAAGCGACCAGTTCAACAATCACCGCCGCCGAGACCGGCCATCTTGTTCTTTCGACTCTTCATACCGTCAACGCCTCGCAGACGGTTGAGCGTATTATTGATATTTACCCGGCCACACAACAGAACCAGATTCGGGCGATGCTTGCCAATACTCTTCAGGCGGTCATTTCGCAGACACTCTTTAAACGAGTTGATGAACCCGGTATGGTTCCATGTGTGGAAATTCTGCTTTGCACCTCGGCGGTTAGAAACTGCATTCGCGAGAACAGGATTTATGAAATACCCAATATTATCGAGACATCTCGCAAAGTGGGTATGCAGAGTATGGACTTCAGTATCGCGGATATGTATTTCAGGGGCTTCATAGACAGAGAAGAAGCGATTATGCGCTCAACAAATCCCGGAAAGATGGACAAGCAGTTGACGCCTGCCGGACATGTCGCCGCCGGTGAAGGCCAAAGAAAAAAGTAGTTACTTAAATAGGAGCTTACGTTATGCCGCTGCTTCAACAAACACTTTCAGATTCGCGGTCAAGGGCATCCGAGCAGACTGCGCAAAGCAAAAAACCGCAACAGACTGCATATCCCCCCGAAGATACCCGGCAGACCACAATGCAGAGAATAACAAGCTTCAGCGTGGAGTTCGGCCCGAGCAGAAAGGACATACTGAACTTTACGAATCAGCTTGCCGTGATGATAAAGGCCGGTATAGGTCTGCCTGAGGCGCTGGAGTCGATAGGCGAGCAGATGGACAAAAAGAAGTTCAAGGCGATAATCCTTGATTTGAAGGAACAGATTGAAGGCGGGCAGAGCTTCTCCCAGGCGCTCGGCGAACACACCGATGTATTCGGACATTTGTATATTAATATGGTGGCGGCGGCGGAGATTTCCGGCTCGATGAGTGCGATGCTCCAGCGATTGGCTGAATATCTCGACCAGGAAGCACAGACCCGCTCACAGGTCATCGGCGCGATGATTTATCCGATAATACTCGCCGTGATGGCCGTATCTGTAACGCTTTTTATGCTGATGTTTGTTCTTCCGAAGTTCCTGATGGTATTTGCCGGTAAGGAACATTTATTGCCTGCCCCGACGAAAATAATCATGGCGATAAGCGGTTTTCTGCGGGGATACTGGTTCGTTATTCTGCCGGTCGTGTGTGGTGCCTTTTGTGCGTTATGGTACTTCACCAACACAAATGTCGGAAGACTGTGGTGGGACAAAACAAAACTTAAAATCCCTCTGCTCAAGACACTATGCAGAAGCCTTTACATAACCAGGTGTCTGCATACGATGGGCGTACTGACCGGAGCCGGGGTACCCATCCTCGACACGATTTCGATAACCGAGCAAATTTCGGGCAATGTGCTTTATGAAAGGATGTGGCGCGAGGTTCATGAAGCGGTGCGCCAGGGCAGGAAAATCACCGAGAGTCTGGAACACTGCTCTCTTATGCCCAAAGGCGTCGTCCGAATGATTCGGGCGGGCGAGGACTCCGGAACCCTTAGCGATGTATTGAGGGATGTGGCGGAGTTTTATTCGAGGGAACTTAAGGCGGTTATCAAGATGGTTACCAGTATGATTGAGCCGATAATGATTGTAGTGATGGGGGCCTTGGTGGGCTTTATCGCTTCGAGTATTATTCTGCCGATATTTAAGATGTCTAAGGTCGTTACAAGCTAAATAGGGGTTAATTTGTGAACAGGCTCGAAAAAAATGTAAATCATTTCGCCCGGGACGGCTTTACCCTCATCGAGGCTATGGTGGCTACATTGCTTCTTGCCATTGCAATAACGGGGCTTATGCTTTCAAGCCAGGCCTTCACACAGGTCAATAGCGCCGGACTGGATACTTCCACCGCTGAATTTCTTATCGAGGAGGTGCGGGCGCGGACGGCTTCTATGGATTTTGACGGCGTGGCAGCCTTTGCAGGCAGCTACTGTCCGCCCCAGGATGTCGAGGGAAATGCACTCGCAGCCTTTGCGGCTTTCACACAACAGGTAACCTTTCAAAACGTCAGCGCATCTGATTTCACTGTCCCCCAGGCGGGCAGTGATTTCGCTCGTGTAACGGTAACCATTCTGCGCAACGGCAGCGCAATCAGCTCGGCGGACTGGATAAGGACCCGGTAACTCACAGAGGATGTATGATGATTTTGAAAAAAGCAAAATCTAATGATGGTTTTACTCTCGTTGAGGTTTTGTTGTCGCTGGCGATTTTTGGGATGCTGATGGCGGCGGTTGGGCTGGCGTTTAACGCATCGGCGGTCAACTACAACCAGAACGAGGCCATGTTCAAGGCAATGAACACCGCTCGTCAGGCACTGATGAGAATCACAACCGAGATACGGACCGCCCAGGATGTCGCCCTTATCGGGGCCGGCGACCCTGACAACAGCCGGTGCAGCATGCACACCGCCGACGGCAGCGACGTTACATATCGCTACAGCAGCGCCGACAACACGCTGTATCTCGATGACAACGACACGAGTTCCACCTATGTGATGTGCGATAATGTTACAGCCATAACTTTCGACAGAGCAACAGTCCCGGACGACCCGTCAGCTATAAGGAATGTCCGCATTTCTGTGACAGTGTCGGTTGATAACCTCTCTCAGACACTCGCAACAGCCGCAGTCGTCAGGCGAAACCTGTAAAAAAGCGTCAGGCTCCTGTGCGGCCTAAAAAACAATCTTCCGTTGTTGTAGTTTTATGGTTGTTTTAGAGTCCCACTCGGCAAAAAGCTAATAGTACATAGCATCGGCATGAACTATATACCCGCTGCCCGGGCCGTTCCAATTCTCTTCACGTAAGCCGACACCACCCAACTCCGTAATCTCGCTGGGCAGGTTGTCCTCGAACTTTAGCGGTATCGGTCGCCATTGAACCCGGCCGTCTCCGAATAATTGACTTCTACCATTGGCATCCTGGTCGCCGTCAAAACGCTCATGTTGCTCTGCCAGCTTATCCATAGAAGTACCTAACCACGAAAAGGCATATGCCCAGCCCCTTCTGCCATGGTTGTATTGCCATTGATAGTTGCTTTCAAAGAACAGGGTTTCGCTCATCAGCAGACGCCTGGGACTCATTGTATCCAGCGTCAGGTCCCTGAGAACATTTTCACTATATTCTGAGTTCGAAGTTTCGGAAATAGCAATCATCTCGCCAACGCCCCCCCAGTAGGAATAGGCCGGAAGGATCCACCGCTCGCCACTCATCACTTCCCATTCCACGGCTATCAACTCAGCCAGAAGCTCACCGTTGCAGTTGGGACAGGCCATTATCTCGCTCGCCAGGCCGTTTTCTCCAAAGTTCTTGTCAACACAGTCAATATATGGATTCATTTTCCAGACACTCCATTCGCTCGATATCATCTCGGGTTGCGGCGGATTATTGTACTCACCCGGATCGAGCCAGGACATAAAGACCGGGAATATTCCCCACATACGCCACACCATTGTGGGAATGTTATCATTGGTTGCGCCATAAGCTGCTAAGGCTATGCCCCACTGTTTCAATCTGTTTGCGCACAATATCCTCTTTGCGCGTTCTTTTACCGTATTCAGCGCGGGCGTCAGGATCGACAGAAGCAGAGCGATAATCGCTATGACAACCAAAAGTTCAATCAGTGTGAAACCACAAATTCTCTTGTTCATACAATTTTTCCTCTAATTTTTTTGCGCATGCAATATATTCGTTCGGCCTTTTCTTTGACTGAAATTTAAGGACGGCACCATTATCGACAATCGATATCAAAGAGTGTAAAACAGGGTTTGTGATTTCAAAACCCTGTTTTACACTTCAACACTTTATAAAACCTTAAATCGTTAATCAGAGCTACTCTGGTACTATGTTCCAATACTTGTCACAGCCGTCCTCATAAGGTTGTGTACAAATCAGCCATTCGTTGTAGTAGTGTGCAAAGTCGACAAGTCCAACCCTGCAGTCCTCGTTATAGTCACTTGGGTTATAGCCAATGGCGCCGCATTCGTTGTCCTGAACATTGAAGCCAACTTCCAGCTCTTCAAGTTCGCCGCCTTCTTCGGAAGACTGGTATCTGATGTCCTCGCTTTGACCGTTTAAGAGGATTACACCGGAAATCCACTCTAACCAGGCTTCGACTAATTCGTCATCATCAAGGGCGGTCAGGCAAATCGTCTGGTTCACGTTGTAGTTGCCCGGTGTGAAGGTCAGCCTGTTCGGTTCATCGGCCACGCCCAAAGGCGGGTCCATGATGGACATACTATCCAGGAGAACGTCGTAATCTGATTCGCGGACAACAAAGACATCGACATTATATTCCGGCAGGTGCGAAAGCCTGACATTGACACACACGGGCACGCATGGGTCATTTTCAGACAATGTGCCCTCGAGAGGCTTACACGGATCCGCCGGAAGAACCGATATATAAGGTATATCGTTGTCAACCACGATGATACCCTTGGTTTGCGTTACCGGATCCTCACATCCCGGTCCGCCGAAGTTGCAGTCGGCGATGTCGATGGTTACCGTAAACAGGATATTGGAGCTCTCGTTACCTTCTCTCAGAAGGTCCGCGGTAGCTGCAACGGTGATGTCCTGGAATGTGTCCCAGTTGTCCTGTGTGAAGGTCAAGGTGACGTTTCCATTGGGATCCGGCGGTACTGGGTTGGTGAAGCTAAAATCAGCGCTGCCGACATTTTCCTGGTTGGGGTCCGGGTCAACTACAACCGTGCAGTTGAAGTCCGGATCGCCCAGGTCTTCACCCGGCTTGTAGTTAAGTTTGACCCTAAGCGTGCCGCTGGTCGGACCAATTGGCGCCGGACCACCAGCATCCTGCGGCTCATAGATCGGGATATTAACGGTGTCGATTTCTAGCGCCTTTTTTCCTCCGCCGATAATTGGGACGCAATCCTGTTCAGGAATATCACTTCCGTCAGCGTTATTAAACCAAATGTAGTTAATGTACACTTCCTCGAGCAGGAAATCCTCGGTGCCAAAGTCGCTCATGCCGATGATGGCGGTCGTATGTGTGGCATCAAACAGGCCGGGGAAAGTCGCGCCTTCAAAACCTTCCATATAAACGCTGCCGTCCTCGGAGAAGTCGGCTACCCAGATGCTCTGATAAAACCCGTCTCCGAGGTCAAACTGCACGGTGGGCGGGGGAAACTCATATCCGTTGAGATATTCACCGTCGCCATCCTCGGATGACTGTGGGCAACCTAACCATTCGGTCATATCCCACAGTTCCAGGCCCATACCGATAAAAGACGGGTCGTCGTTCTCTACTATAGTATGAGTAACCTCAAAATACATCCTCATATATTGCTTTTCGCCTCTATCAGGTATGGGTTGATTGAGGCTGTCCTCGGTTCCCGCACCTGTGTCTTCGACTGTATACTGACCTCTCCCACCGGCTGAGTTCCATGTCCAAACCGGGCCGCCTTCTGCGTAGCGAGTGCCGAATACAGGGTTCACCAGGTCCGGGTCGAAATAATAAGGCGGGTCGGCCTGATCACTCGTCGGCTCGCAGCCGTCCTCGATGAACTCCCAGATGACCTGGCCGCTGTTTGCACAACCGGCAAATCCGGGTGAGTGAGGCTCGTAAACCAGTGCCACAGCCGGGGTTGCAATCGCTAATACCATTACAAACATTATCAATTTTTTCATAATTAAATCCTCCATTCTTCATGGTTACACTTTATATTCATAAACTCATTAGCCGTTCCAAATACCCCTTACAGGTAAGACTCACAGGACGGGTCCTGCGGATATGAGCATTCGAGCCATCGGCTGGCAAACTCAATGATGTCATAGATATCCACATGACAGTCCGGCAACGGATTACCTTCTTCGTCAAGATAATTTGGGTCAGTCAAGGCATTAGGATTGCCGATGTCAAGATACGAGATACCGTAGGCGCCGCATTCATTGTCCTCGATGTCTAAAATAACTGTTTGTTCTAAATCCGTGTAACGGGTGTCGCCGCCGTCGTCTATAACGGTAACTACGAGAGTGGCTTGATAATCCTCATCGCCGGCAGCAGTGGCATCTATGGCTTGCAGCAAATTATCGTCGTTGCCCCATACCTTGATGGACTGCGTTACATTATAGTTAGCCGCGGTGAATATTATACCGTTCGGGTCGTCGGTCTCTTCATAAGGCAAAGTCGGAGTCGTCAAAGGAAAATTGTCACCTTCGATGTCGCCTTCCACCACCGCCTGGAGCTTGACGGAAGTAGGCTGGCACGGATCCCCATCGACCAGCGGCGGAACCTGCAGTGTAATGCCGATTTTCCGCCATCTTTCATACGGGTTGCCGAAGAACCATCTGGGCTCTTCCCATATCTGAACGGGGCCTGTTACGGGGTACTTCGGGGTATCTTTCTCCGCAGGGGTGTAAGTGAACAAGATGTTGGCCTGGTCGTCGTCCATTACATTAACGGTAACAACCTTCTGGCCTACCCAGTTAGGATCTTGTATGGCCCCGGAGTAAACC
>DUZQ01000056.1 GCA_013349435.1 Planctomycetota bacterium
GAATTTGTTGTGAACGTGTCGCACGAACTGCGGACGCCGCTTACGATTTTTAAGAACATAGTTTCAAACCTCTTGTCGGGTGTGGCCGGCAGGATAAACGAAAAACAGCGTGAGAGCCTCGAGATTGCCAACAAAGAGGTAGGCCGACTTTCGAGGATAATCAACGATTTTCTGGATATTTCGCGCATCGAGGCCGGCATACTGCTCAATCGCGAGAACGTGCTGGTTCAGTCGCTTATTAATGATGTTGTGGAACTTCTTACACCATTGGCGGATCAAAAAAAGGTGGCACTTAGCACCTCGATGTACGGGGCCGACCTGTTTATCAATGTCGATCGCGACAGGATGATCCAGGTTATTGCAAATCTGATAAACAATGCAATCAAATTCGTACCTGATGTCGGCGGACGCATAACAGTGCGGGCAAAGGAGCTTGGTGATGAAGTTTGTATCGCGGTCGAAGACAATGGATTAGGTATCGAGCCTGATGATATAGAGAAGGTATTCAACCGCTTTGTCCAGGTAGAAAAACACGTCGGCCCCGGCTCACACGGCACCGGTCTGGGTCTGGCTATTTCCAAAGAACTTGTCGAATTGCACGGAGGCAGGATTGAGGCGACCAGCGAGATAGGCGGCGGCACAACATTTTCAGTTTTTATGCAGTCGGTACGTGAGTTTTCAGCGGTTTAGACCGTTCTCACTTCTGCTGGGAGCGAGGTTGTTAGTTCGTCGAGTATGCGTTTTTCAAAATCGTCAACAATTTCGTGCTTGAGTGTACCGTTTTCGTCCCGAAATCGCAACGAAACGGTTACGCTTTTTTTGCCTGCTTCGATGGGGCTGCCTCGATAGATGCCGGCAAATTGAATATCCTCAAGCTCACCCGGAGCCTTTTTGTCGATTGCCCCGGCAATATGCGCCCAGGTGATTTTCTCGTCAACTATCAACGAAAGGTCTCGCCTGATCGCCGGAAATCTCGGAACAGGCTTTGCCAGTCGCTCCTTTCCGGACATATCTAATAGTGTGTTAAAATCCAGCTCGGCGCAGCACGCTTGAATGTCGGTCAAATCAAACTTATCCGCTACTTTGTCGGATATGATTCCACAGATGCCTATATCCCTATTGTCGGCGGTAATTTCAGCGCCTGCTTTCGTCCAGGGCAGCTCGACCGGTATGAGCTTGATATCCGTGTCTTTGCTTATAGTACCTATGATGCCTTCAAGGACGCCGCGGAGTCTTCTGAAATCACCGTCCGAGACCAGGGCCAGTTTGCTCCGCTCGATGGGCAGGCTGCCTTTTTTATGGCCCGGCGGTATGTTGAAGGTATTTGCAAGCTCGAATATGCTGCAGGGTATGTTGCCGGCGTTGTAGTTCGACTTGAGCACGCCGAGCAACGAAGGCAGCAAAGTTTGTCTAAGCAGATTTGCACTCCGGGCCGATTCGTCCTTTACGGTAAGATGTTCGGCTTGCGAGCCTTCAAAGAAAAGAGCTGCTGCATCTTCGGCGAGGAATGAAACGTTTATGGTTTCATAAAAGCCGCAGCCGTTCAGGAATGAACGCAGTTTTGAAGCGACACTTTCGTGCTTGTCCACCGGCGCCACCTCGATATTAATCTTACGCTCGACTCGAATCCTGTCGTAACCGTATGAGCGGGCGACCTCCTCTATCAAATCCGCCTCACGATAAACGTCATGGCGCCAGGTGGGTGTGGTACACTCGATACTGTCGGCGTCCCTTAACTTCGGCTCAAAACCGAGCCCGGCGAGAATCTTTACCGCTTCGTCTTTTGCGATATCGATGCCTAACAGTTTATTCAAGCGTGAAACGCGCATGGTAACTGTCTGTGTTTGCCATTTGTCCGGGTAAGCGTCGGCCACTCCTTTAGCGACCTTTCCGCCTGCGACCTGTGTGATGAGCCGGGCGGTCCGTTTCGAGGCCCAGTCAATCATCTCCTTATCGACATGCCTTTCGAACCTGAAAGAGGACTCGGAGCTTATACCGAGTCTTCGGCTGGTGGTTCGGACGGTTACCGGGTCGAAGTGCGCATCTTCCAAGAGTATTGTGGTGGTGGAGTCGTTTATCTCACTTTCGAGGCCGCCCATTACCCCTGCGACAGCAACCGGCTTTTCGGCGTCGGAGATGATAAGCATATCGGTATTAAGGTCGCACTTTGTCTGGTCTATGCTGATTATTTGCTCGCCGGCCGTTGCGGTGCGGACGGATATTTTGCCGCCGCCGAGTTTATCGTAATCGAAGGCGTGGGGAGGCTGGCCCGTCTCCATCATAGCATAATTTGTCGCATCGACTATGTTATTGACGCTGCGAACACCGACAGCCTCCAACCGCTTGAGCATCCAGTCGGGCGAGGGGCCGACCTTTACGCCGGTTATTACCCGGGCGGTATATCGTCCACAAATATCGGGCTTTTCAATCTTAACATCGACGAACTGAGCGACTTCATTATCAGATTCGGACAAATCAACATCCGGAAGCCGAAGCTCTTTTCCGGTCGCCGCGGCTAATTCACGTGCCACCCCAATATGGCTGAGGCAATCGCCCCGATTGCTGGAGACCTCGATATCTATCACGGTGTCTCCGTTCACTCTCTCAATGCCCTCAGTGGGAAAGCCTAAGTCGCTAAGTATCTGGGCAATCTCGTCCGGGGATTTATCGATGTCCACATAATCGGACAGCCAATCCAACGATACTTTCATTTTATTGCACCATCACAAACAGGATATAGAACCAAAAAACAAACACAGATTTAGTAATAGCTTAACGTCTGGGGGTTATTGAGTCAAATGGAAAGTTTATTCTTGGGCGTACAATACCGCTGAGACGGTTTTGTCGTGTGAGGTTTTGCATACAGATTATTTGCCGGCGATAACTTGACAATTGCAGTGTGTTTTTTATTCAAGGCCGAAGAAATCGCACCAGTAGTCGGTTTCACTTTGTGTAAGTCCGTTGTGTTTTGACCTCGGCTCCACGCGTGGTTTTCCCCGGCGCTCGAGCTGCCTTATTAAAACAGGCCAGAAGTCCTCACTTTTTATCCCGACGGCTTTTCTCTTAGCGGCGGAAACGCGAAGTCGTCTGTCGCTGCTTACAACAACAAGGTTTTTCGGTGCGGTATTGGCTTTTACTTTTCGCTCGATTACGGTGTCTGCGTCTGTATTTCGCCCGACAAATATCACCTCAATATTGTCCAGATTCTCAAACTCGGTCTTATCCGGCGGCCCGATACCGTCAAAAATAACCTCCCCGAACTGACGGATACGCTTCAAATAGCGGCTCAATATCCTGCAGAGCAAAACATCGGAAGGCATATCAGATTCAGGGTCGGCCTTTTGTATTTGCTTTTGCAGGTTGTAACCATCGATGAGGTAAGGCATTGTTTCAGTCCGCCGAATATCTTATCTCGCCGGCTACTATTGTCTTTTCAACCCTGCCTTTGACCCGCCAGCCGTTATAGGGACAGTTTCTGCTTTTCGATTGAAACCTGGACGAGTCGATGGTGTATTCGGCACCGGGGTCGATAATCGTGATATCCGCGCGGTCGCCCCGGGCGATGGTGCCTCTGTCAGCCGCGATTACCCGGGCCGGGCGATGGGTCATAAGCGAAATAAGGTCGGGCCAGTCGCATATACCCGGTTCAATCAGTGCTTTTATATAAAGCGAAAGGGCGCATTCCAAACCGGCGATTCCGAAAGGTGCGGCCAGGAACTCAAGCTCCTTTTCACTTTGTAGATGAGGTGCGTGGTCGGTTACCAATGCATCTATCAGACCTTCCCGTATCGCCCGTTTGAGCGCTTCGACATCCTTTATAGTCCGAAGCGGTGGGTTGACTTTGTAGTTGGTGTCGTAATCTATTATGGCGTCATCAGTGAACAACAGATGGTGCGGTGTTACCTCACATGTAACTGGCAAACCTTCGGCCTTTGCCTCTCTTACCAGTTCAACCGAACCCGCGGTTGAAATGTGCTGTGCATGATAGCGGACTTTGGTTTTTTTGACTAATTGTATATCGCGCCAGAGCATCATTTCCTCGGCCAACGGGTCGATTCCGGGAAGTCCGAGAATTGTGGAGTTATACCCCGCGTTCATCACACCACCCGCGGCAAGAGAATCATCTTGGCAGTGCTGGGCGAACACAACATTTAACATGCCCGCATATTTAAGGGCCCTGAGCATCATCGCTGCATCCTGCACACCACAGCCGTCGTCGGTAAAGCCTATCGCCCCCGCTTGTGCCATAAGGCCCATCTCGGCAAGCTCATTACCCTCGCGCCCCTTTGTGACCGCTCCCATAACGTATATAAAGGTCTTTCTCGCCTGACGGCCCATTCGGTGTACGTATTCGACACTGGTCTGGTCGTCGATGGCAGGTTTGGTGTTCGGCATACATACTACCGACGTGAACCCCCCCGCCACCGCCGCCGCCGAGCCGCTTGCAATCGTCTCTTCCTCCTCATCGCCCGGCTCGCGAAAATGCACGTGAATATCAATCAATCCCGGCGTAACAATTTTTCCCTTCGCATCGATTACATTTTCACAGTCGGACTTTATAGAGCCGATTTGGGCGACCTTATCACCGACTACAAGCAGGTCCGCTTGTGTGTCCACCTTATTGGCTGGATCGATTATTCGACCGTTCTTTATCAGTATTGATTTATCTGTATTCATTTCTATTTGCTTTTGGACTCTGCTGCTGCGGCCTGGTTCACCAAAAACAGCACCGCCATCCTTACCGGCAACCCGTTCGCCACCTGTTTTAAGATCACACTGTTCGGGCCGTCGGCCACTTCCGATTCCAGTTCAAGACCCCTGTTTATAGGCCCCGGATGCATCACTATTATATCCGGCTTGGCTCTTTTCATTCTTTCAACGGTCAGACCGAAAAAGTGCGAATACTCCCTGACCGAGGGAAAGGGATTCTTGCCCAGACGCTCAAACTGGATTCGCAGCATGTTTATTACATCCAACTGCTCAAGGACTTCGTCGAGGCTGTAACTGATTTTGACGGGCAGCAGGTGAGCCTGGGCCGGCATAAGGGTCGGAGGACCGATGAGTGTAACTTCGGCGCCGAGTTTGGACATCGCCCAGATGCCGCTTCGAGCGACACGGGAGTGTGCAATATCGCCCACTATGCCGATTTTCAAGCCGTCAAGAGAACCCCTCATCTGCCTGATTGTATATACATCGAGCAGCGCCTGTGTCGGGTGCTCATTGTAACCGTCCCCGGCGTTTACCACACAGGCGTTTATGTTTCTGCTCAAAAACTTCGGCGCACCCCCGGCGCCGTGACGGACTACGACTATGTCAACACCCATCGCCTCGAGGTTCCTGGCGGTATCAAGAAGGGTTTCGCCTTTGCTGACCGAGCTTGATTTTTTTGTGAACTCGATAACATCTGCGCTTAATCGCCCCGCGGCAAGGGCGAAGCTGTTCCTTGTCCGGGTACTGTCCTCAAAAAACATGTTGGCCACTACCCTGCCTCGAAGAGGAGGAGTCTTTTTGATTGGTCGCCTACCTACCTGCTCAAACGCTTTAGCTGTGTCGAGAATGAATTCAATTTCTTTTCGGTCAAGCTCCCTGAGACCCAGGAGGTGTTTTAGTCGCCATCGGAACTTTTTGTCTGTTTTTCTTGCCACACAGACCCTTACTTTATTATAACCTGGTCTTTATCATCGGTATCCACAAGGTTCACCTCGACCGTTTGACCCGGCCCGATATCTACCTTACAGCCGATATAGTCCGCCTGTATTGGAAACTCACGCCGGCCTCTGTCAACGAGAACAGCCAATCTTATGGCCTTTGGTCTGCCAAAGTCAACCAGTGCATCCATAGCGGCCCGTGTTGACCTGCCTGTATGGAGCACATCATCAACGAGGATTATGATTTTTTCATTGATGTCAAATGAAATCACCGTACTTCGGACCGTCGGCTGGGTATCGCTCTGTGGGTTGTTCAGGTCATCGCGGTAAAGTGTAATATCAAGTGTGCCGCACGGAACGGTCTTGCCGAGTTTGTTGGAGAGCTTTTCTGAAAGGCGATTAGCTAAAATTTCACCCCTGCTGCGGATGCCGATAACGGCAATATCGACATTTTCGGAAATTTGCCGGGCAATACGGTCCGCCAGGTCGCTAAGTGCAGCCTCGATTTGCTTTGCATCAAGAATAACCTTCATAAGGCCATAGCCCCAAACCACACTTTTTAGCCCGCTTTACGGGTATTTAACCCATTTTTTTGTGTGTAACGTTCGTCTTACCCGATATTATATGCATACAAAGCCGAATATAACAGGTTTGGGGCTTCATTGCAAGAGCCTGATTTTCAAATACAGACGGTGATTTTAAGTATCTGTCAACGGGACATTTAGCCCCGACACCTGTGGTCGGGGTTCTTCAGCCCCAACACCTGTGGTCGGGGTTCTTCAACTTTTGAAAGACGATGAGACAAAAGGATAAAAAACATGCCCGTAAGGGCAAAAAGATTGAACGAGCATCCACAAAAGGCAGGTTGTGGCCAGTGGTTACAATATTTTGCCTTGCTGTGTTGGTCAGGGGTCTTTATCTTTATCAAAGTCGCGAAAATCCCACATTTTCCGCTCCTGTCGTCGATGCGATGACTTATGACCAGATGGCGCGCAAGTTTGTCGGTGGGGAGGGGCTAACGAGTGAGTTTTTCTGGCAACCCACATTCTATCCTTTGTTTTTGTCGGTTGTTTACTGGTTCAGCAATTCATCTATTTTGTGTGTGAAGTTCGTCCAGGTTCTGTTAGGCGGCCTGACGTGTGTGCTGGTATATCTGTTGGGCGGCAAGGTGTTCGGCAAACCGGCCGGTTTTTTAGCGGGCGCTATCTGCGCACTTTATATGCCCCTCGTTTTTTTCGAAGGTGAGCTGCTGGCGGCGGGCTGGGCGGCTTTTTGGGCGGTCGCGATGCTCCTTACCCTGTTTGGCGCAAGAGAAAAACCTACTGTTGCACGTGGGTTTATATTGGGACTTACCTGTGCATTTGGTATTATAACCCGCTCTGTTTTTCTGCCTTTTGTAGCTGCGGCATGGGTTTGGCTGGTCTTTGTCTTGTTTCGGTGCCCCGTTAGGAGACGAAGACTTCTTCCGGTGGTTTTTGGAACTGCGGCGGGCTTTTTCGTTGTCGCCGGACCCCAACTCTATATGAGCCGGAAAGTAGTAGGTAAAGCAACTATTACGCCCTATTCCGGGGGAATCAATTTTTATATCGGCAACAATCCCGACTACAAACAGACTATTACAACAAGGCCGGGGATAGCATGGCGCAAATTAACCGAGCTTCCCGTTGAGGCGGGAATTACGGACAGATTCGATACACAGCAGTTCTTTTTTGACAGGACAAAAGAGTACATCGTTTCTCGACCTTTAAGCTATTTGAAGGGACTTGTTTACAAAACCGCGCAGTTTGTCAGTTCCAGGGAGATGCCGCGAAACGTAGATATATATCTGTTCAGAAAGTGGTCCGGACTGCTCGGCATCGGCGTCTGGAAAATCGACGGTTTCGGTTTTCCGTTCGGCCTTCTGTTGCCGTTAGCGGTTACAGGTGCCTTTTACAGGCGCCGCGAGACAGCCGCACCTGTTTGGCTGTTTATGCTTCTATACCCGGCTGCGGTGATACTCGTGTTTGTAACGGCGCGGTATCGT
The DNA here is from genome assembly GCA_013349435.1 of Planctomycetota bacterium. Lineage (GTDB taxonomy): Bacteria > Planctomycetota > Phycisphaerae > Sedimentisphaerales > Anaerohalosphaeraceae > QNBT01. Next base: position 7,672 of record DUZQ01000056.1, read on the forward strand.
GTGCCGATTGTACCGGTGATGAGCATATTAGCCTCGGCCGGATGCCTCTCAATTTACCGGCTTCTCAAAGAGCGCCGCCGGCGAGGATTGGCGGTTGTAACTGTAATTTTTGTTGGTACGGTTCTTCTAAGCAGCATTCCCGGCCCGTTCTATGCCGAGCAGCTTAATTTTGAGCCGGAGTTGTACTATTGCCTCGGTGATTCTTTGGACAAACGCGACCGCACTACCGATGCCATCCAGGCATACACCAGAGCGATAAGTCTAAGGCCTGATTACGTAGAGGCACATCATAATTTAGGGCTGTTGTTGGTTGATGAGGGTAAAATCGAAGAGGCTATAACCCACTACAACACGGCATTGAAGACCGACCCTGAAAATTCCGGCGTTCATGATGACCTTGGGTCGGCACTATCTAAAATGGGCAAAGTTGAAGAAGCAATTAGGCACTTTCAGCAGGCAATCAGAATTAATCCTAAAAGCTACAGTGCACACGACAATCTCGGTACCGCTTTTTACAGGCTCGGACGAATGAGCGAGGCTGTCGAGCATTATTCAAGGGCAATTGAGCTAAAACCCGATGATCCCGTTCCGCATAATAATATCGGCAACATTTATGCAATCCAGGGCCGACCTGAAAAGGCTCTTGAACATTATGAGATATCCTTGAATCTAAAGCCGAACGACTCTGAAACCCTGAATAACACAGCCAATGCCCTTGCGACCCTTAAAAGGTTCGCCCAGGCAACTGAAAAGTACTACCAGGCCCTCAAAGGCGAACCTGATGACGCGGGAATATACTGTAATCTCGGTATTTGTCTCAAACAGCAGGGACGAATTGACGAAGCTATAGAAGCGTTTAATAAGGCACTGGCAATAGACCCGCAGAACAAACGGGCAAAAGAAGCTCTGGATGGTATAAAGCAGTAAAAAAGCTTAAAAGGTTTGTTATAGGACTTTTAGAGCCGTAAATTAAATGTCTTAAAGGATTTACTTGCAAAAGATATGGGATTTTTGGTATAATTTTAATAGCGCACGGGGGATGTGCGTCAAGGCATTGTCCAGACAGATTTTATGAGATATTTTTAATGAGTCAGCCGGTTATAGTATATAGAAGAACAATATCCTTGAGAGTGTTTGTCGTCCCGGCAATCTTGATGTCCATAATGCTGTGCACTGCAACTGCAGACGGCGGGGACGAACTCTATCGGCTGGGCCTACAGCCGGCAGCACTCGATTATACCGGAACTTTTGAAATGCGGGATATCGACCCCGCTCTGACAGGAAAAGGTGTTACGATTGCTTCGGTCTGTCGCAGTTTCACCTACCTTCAGAATATTCCGCTTAATGATTATCGGCTTAACATGCAGCATAAATGTTTCTCGGCGGGTAGTGTGAGCTTTGTTGATGGGTTAGGCTTTGAACCGGAAATTTCGGAACATTCCACGGCAATTGGAGCAATATTAGTCGGCACAGACCCCAACGCCTATCACCCGCAATTGGGCCGTTTTCAGTATGCCGGAGCGGCACCGGAGGCGCAACTTGATGTTTACGAGTTCTGGCGGTTCATCGTCAATTATGTTTTCGGTAACAAGTCTCTTGAAGCCGACGTTCTTACCATGAGCATAGGCTCAACCTTCGACGACTGGTGGACACGAGGTATAAACCATATAGCGGATGCTAACGGCCTGATTGTCATAGCCAGTATCGGCAACGGCAGCGATGTTTTCGACCCGCCCTTATACCCCGGTGCCGGTGCAAATGTGATAGGGGTAGGCGTGGTAGATTCAATCGAAACCGGCGACCTTTCAAGAAGACTAACGGAATTTTCCCTGCCTCATTACGAGCATTCCAGTGCGGGACCAACATCGGACTCACGGTGTAAACCCGACATAGTAGCACCCGGTAACTGTATTGCTCCGGATGCAAACAGCACCAGCCGGTATGATATTACAGGCGACTGGTCAAGCTTTGCCGCGCCGGTCGTTGCCGGGACCTGCGCTTTGCTGGTTCAAAAAGCAAAGTCCGAACCCGACCTGAATTCCGCCGTCGCACAGGATGGCGGTAATTGTGTAATGAAGGCTATCCTTATGAACTCGGCGACTAAGCTTCCGTACTGGCATAAAGGCGCCGCCGACAAGGCAGATGACCCTTACGTATGTCTCGATTACACCCAGGGAGCGGGATTGCTGAATGCAAAGCGTGCTTATGAGCTGCTTATTGCAGGTCCGGCCCGGCCCCTGCGGGTGCCGCCTGTCGGCTGGGACAACAACACACTCGAAATCAAAGACAGTACCGAGAATGTTTATCGTATGGATGTGTCGGATACTGCCGGTAACTTTATTACGGCGACACTCGTCTGGAACAGACGATACGAAGGCAAATATCCCTTTGAGTCGCTCTCGCAACCCGCTGATGATATGAGGCTGGAGTTGTGGGCGGTGGATCCCAATGGCTTCTATGCCGGCTATTTGATGGATTACAGCGACAGTATAAACGACAACGTAGAGCATATACACTGCCGGGTTGACCCGAACTACACGACCTATGAAATTGTCGTAACTTTCAGCAGCTCGGCCATAAACAGCGGTAGCGATTTATCACAGCGTTACGGCCTTGCCTGGAACGTTCACACAGCCGATAATCGAGATAGTACCCTGTGGTATGACCTGAATTACGACGGTAGTGTTGACGCTCTGGACTTCACTATACTTTTTAAAAACCTCGACAGACCCGCAGATTCCGATGCCGGTTATTTGCTCGGCGATATAAATATGGACGGTGTTATTGACATTAATGACGTAGCGATTCTGATGGAGCGCATGTCGCCCAAATCCTGACTGTTAGAATCTTTTCTGAATCATATCCGCAAACCTCTAATCTGTATTTCTGACCGCTGAGACCGCCCGGGGCGCAGAGATTTATATATTATAATAACTTACTCAAACCGACCATTCTTTGTTGTCATGCTGAGTCCGTCATATATCCCGATACATAACAGCATCGGGATATGCCGGACGAAGAATCTCGTTTTATCATACCGGCCTCCGAGCTCTGTCTTCTGTCCTATGTCCGCCGGCTTGCGCCGGCAGGCTTCTGTTCTCCGGCTTATATCCAGTTTCGGGCGGCTCGCGCCGCCGCGCTTCTGTTTTGGTAATATATCGGACGGCTCGCGCCGCCGCGCTTCTGTTTTGATAATTCGATAACATTTTACAGAAACCGGGCCGCGCAATAGTATCAACAGAAGCCGAGCCGCGCAAGCGGCCGAATTGATAGGCAGGATAAAATATCTCTCCGCCGGCTCGTCCGTCCACCATTTACCGTCCTCCGGCTTGCGCCGGCAGGGAGCTGTTTACGAACCACGAACTACAAACTGGTGCGATACATCGCACCCTACCGTCAACCGGCCACCGACCCGGTATCCAGTCGTTCCGGATGCCGGATTCAGAATGACAGGCCAACTTATATTCCTGCAAATAGGGCGTTTATAGTCAATGCCCGGTCCGGCTCGGTCGGTTTGAGTTTTTTAATATGAATCAAATCTGCGTTCTCAGCACTCTCGGCGGTGAAATATGCGGGCTGATTCTATCTGTATTGTGTCCTTGCAAATTCAAACCAAAACACGTATAAGTTGGCAGTATGGCCCAGGTTCCGGAAAACCGAATACAGTGGTTGCTAAGCGAAATTCGCAGGCACGACCGGCTCTACTATGTGCTTAACCGGCCCGAGATAAGCGACCGCGAATATGACAGGCTTTTTGCAGAATTAAAGAGCCTGGAGGCCCGGCACCCTCACCTTGTAACACCGCAGTCGCCCACCCAGCGTGTGGCCGGCGAGCCGTTGGCCGGTTTTGCGACTGTTCGCCACGCCGTTGCGATGCTCAGTATCGATAATACCTATAATGCCGAAGAACTTCGAGCTTTTGACGAGCGGGTGGCCAGGGGGCTGGGCAGCAGGGATTACGATTACGTCGTGGAGCTGAAAATCGACGGGGTGGCCGTAAGCCTGAGATACGAAGACGGGATTTTAGTGCGTGCGGCCACCAGAGGCGACGGACTTACCGGTGATGATGTTACCGCAAATGTGCGAACGATAAAGTCCGTGCCTCTTGAGTTGCAGGACTCCCGAAATATACCGGATGTGGTCGAGGTTCGAGGTGAGATTTACATGCCGAAAACTACGTTTGCAAAGTTAAACGAGCAAAAGGCATCCGCTGGTGAGCCTCTTTTCGCCAATCCGAGAAATGCAACCGCTGGCTCACTAAAACTGCTCGATGCAAAAATCACCGCTACGCGAAATCTTGCCTTCTTTGCTTATGCGTCCGGTGAACTTAGCGAGCCTTTAGCAGACAACCACTATCAGATACTGCAGGAGCTTAAAAAGCTCGGTCTGCCGGTAAACCCGAACATTAAAAAGGCAAAAGATATCGATGAGGCAATCGGCATTTGCCTCGGTTGGAGCGACAAAAAAACAAAGCTTGATTATCAGATTGACGGAATGGTGATTAAGCTCAACAGCTTCGGTCAGCGTGAAATTCTCGGTGCTACAGGCAGAGCACCTCGCTGGTGTATATCCTACAAATTTGCCGCTGAGCAGGCCCAGACAACCGTCAAATCAATCGATGTCCAGGTGGGAAAGACCGGCATACTGACTCCCGTGGCGAACCTTGCACCTGTTCTCCTGGCCGGGACAACAGTCAAGCGGGCAAGCCTGCACAATTTCGATGAAGTCCGCCGGCTGGACGTTCGACAGGGTGATACCGTGGTAATTGAAAAGGCAGGCGAGATAATACCACAGGTGATCGAGGTAAAATCAAAAGACAACCGACCTCCGGATACCGGTCCCGTTAAACCGCCGACAAAATGCCCCGCTTGCAGCGGTACGGTTAAAAAGGACCAAAACGGTGTTTATATCAGATGCAGAAATCCGAACTGTACCGCACAACTCAGGGAAAAGCTCAAATACTTCGCCGGCAGAGGCCAGATGGATATTGAACATCTCGGACCGGCCCTTATCGACCAGTTAGTAGAAACGCACCTGGTAGAAAATTTCGCCGACCTGTATAAACTCAAAAAAGAAGACCTGCTTGAATTTGAAGGAATTGCTGACAAGAGTGCCACAAATATCATCGAAGCCATAGAAAAAAGTAAACACCCTCCACTATGGCGGTTAATTGCGGCCTTGGGTATCTTTAATATTGGTGGACAAACAGCACAAACTTTCGCCAAATATTTTGGGACCTTTGAGAAAGTGTTGGCTGTTAATAAAGAGGAATTGAAAAAAATAAAGAAAGAGGAAGAATTAAAAAAGAAATTGCTGAGGAAAAAATATGATAAACAGGGAATCAGTAAGAAGGAATATTACAAACAACGTGAAGATCTACGAAAAAGTGAAAGATTGAAAGATATAGGTACTGAGATTATAGATAGTCTTTGTGATTATATGGCAAAACCTGAGAATAAAGCAACGATGGAGGAGCTAATAGAACTCAAAGTAAGACCGGAAAGTCCAAAGAGCGTGCCGGTCTCAGAAAAGCTGGCAGGTAAGACCGTTGTGGTTACGGGAACTCTCGAAAACTTCACAAGGACGCAAATCGAGCAGGCAATAAAGGAAAATGGCGCCAAGACCTCATCCAGTGTCAGCAAGAAAACAGATTTCGTTTTGGCTGGTAAAAATCCAGGGAGCAAACTTAAAAAAGCTAAAGAACTTGGTATTGAAGTTATTGATGAAAGTAAATTTATTAAGCTTGTTCAGAATGGTCTGAAGTTTAAGTAAGAAGGTAATTCATGATTAACGGAAATAGTATTGAGATACTAGCCAAAAGCTCGTCTGGTGGTTCGTACACAGTTAGATTTTATCTTGAAGAAAATAAAATATCAGCTTTCTATTCATGCCCAGCGGGAGACAATCGAAAATTATGTAAGCATGTGATGCGGATTATAACCGGCGATGATTCCATTCTTTACGACAGTCACCAGCAAAAGGTTTTTGCGAAAATCATTTCACACTTAAAAGGAACAAATATCCCTTCTCTTTTATCTGAATTGAATAAATCTGAAATTCTATTAGAAAATGCACAGAAGAATGCAAAAAAAGCTAAGAAAGCTATTGAAAAGGCAATTTTAAAAAAATGAAATAAGATATGGAATTTATTTCAAAATAGAAACTGTTCTGTAGAAAAGGTCTGAAAATTGTCATTCTGAACGGAACGACATTATGTCATTCCAGCGAAAGCTGGAATCCACGACCTTCGGCGAGAGAATGGATTCCAAATCGAGTTTGGAATGACAAAAGTCAAAGGATTGAGATTCTTCGCTGCGCTCAGAATGACATCTGTATATACTTTCTACAGAGCAAATAGAATCTTGGGAAAAATTGATTATGAATGAAGACGAAAGGTATATGAAGATGGCGCTTAGTCTCGCCGCCCGTGGATTCGGCGCCGTGGAGCCGAATCCGATGGTCGGCTGTGTTATCGTTAAATCCAACCAGATAATCGGCAAGGGATTCCACAAAAAATTCGGCGCGCCTCATGCCGAGATAAACGCTGTCGCCGACTGCAAAAACCTCGGCGCAAAGCCCGCCGGTGCAACGATGTATATAACACTTGAGCCTTGCTCTCATCACGGAAAGACGCCGCCCTGTACCGATGCCATCATCCAGGCCGCTCCGGCAAGGGTGGTTGTTGCCGTAATTGACCCATCGGAGCATGCTAGGGGCAGGGGTATCGGCCTGATGCGAAATGTAGGCATAAAGGTTGATGTGGGTATTTGCGGGCGACAGGCAAGGCTTCTGAACGCCGGCTTTTTGAAATTCGCCGAGACAAAACGTCCCTGGGTCATACTCAAATGGGCACAAAGTCTCGACGGAAAACTTGCCCCTGCAACCGGCGGCGGCAAGGGCGACAAATGGATATCCAACGAGCTTAGCAGAAAAGACGTTCACACATTAAGGCGGAGCGTTCAGGGCATATTGGTTGGCATAAACACCGTCATAGCCGATGACCCCATGCTGACGCCCCGACCGCCAAAAGGCAAAAAACCCGTACGGGTTGTTCTTGACGCCAACCTGAAAATACCTCTTACTTCCAGGTTGCTCAGAACCGCTAAGAGCTTCGGCGTAATTGTCGTAACCGGCGCCGAATCAGTCCGGACGAATTCGACAAAGGCCGCTAAAATCGAAAATAAGGGAGCGGAACTTGTTGTTGTTCCCACTTTCGATGGAAATTGCGACCTCAAAGCGACTCTTGCCGAGCTTGGCGACCGCGGCGTCGCGCAGCTCCTCGTGGAAGGTGGGGCCGGCGTAATAACCTCGTTTCTGGCAGGCGGCTTAGCTGACGCGGTAAGAATCTATCTTGCCCCAAAGATATTGGGCCGGGCCGGCACAATCAGCATCTCCGATTCGTTCGCTCGGTTGGTAAATGAATTGCCTTTACATCATGCCGGTATCGATGAATTCGAGGGTGATGTCTGCATTACGGGAATGTTGAAGAAATTCAAGGCTTAGATATTCTCTTACAAAAACAACATAATATTCAACCCAGCGTTTTACGTAGGGTTCTGACGAGAAAAATGATATCGGTTTTAGTAAAAAAGTAAGAGGCTCTATCAAAACCTATTTTAAAATGCGATTTCAGTATTGAAATCACAGAATTTACCCGTTTTGTTATAGTGCCTAAAAGTCAGGGAGCAGTCATGAAGAAATTTGAAGTATTTGGATTGCAAAGCCTTCCGGAGATTCGGCCCGGCGATAACCTGCCGAAAATGATTATCGACTCAGCCGAGGAGGAAATAGGCGCCCTTGAGGCCGGAGATATTCTTATCCTTACCAGCAAAATCATTTCCAAATCGATGGGGCTGGTTAAGAAAAAAAGCGATGTCAAGGTTACAAAAGACGCTCTTGCCGTCTCCGGACGCACCGGAAAAGACCCCGTTTGGGTGCAGATGGTGATGGACGAAGGGCACGAAATCATCACTGTCATACCACTAAATGGAATCTTCAGAGAGCATGTCATGGACGCCTCCGAGGACATCCGGTGTAGTACCGGTTTGTGCGATTACGAGCAATGTATTTTAGTCACACTCTCTCCCAGAGGCATCCTTCACACCTGCGACGCCGGTATCGACGGGTCAAATCACCCCGAAGGTGTGGTGAGCTTTATGCCTCCCGACCCCGATGAAGTTGCCGAGGCTGTTCGCGAGGAGATAACAGCCGCTACAGGTAAAGATGTGGCTGTTATACTGGCCGATACCGAACTGATGCCGTTCGGTACTATGGATTTTGCCGTAGGTTCGTCCGGGATAGAGCCTCGCAGCAGGGAATTCGGCAGGGCGGACAAGTTCGGCAGGCCGAAATTCGGCGGCATGGACCTGACCGCTCACCAACTGGTTGCAGCCGCTGCGCTGCACTTCGGCCAGATTGATGCCGGGATCCCCGCTGTTGTAGTCCGCGGTTACAAGTATTGCCGTTCAGACACCAGGAACATCGCAAACACACTCTGGCCTGTGGGAAACCGACAGCAAGCCCGAAGGGCTGTAAGGGAGATTATGCGAGCCACCGCCGGCGCAAGGCCCTTGGCGCAAAGACTTCTGCTAACAATTGCTTCCTGGTTTGTTTGAACTATTTGAAAGCAAGAAACCTGTTTTGAATTCTTCGGCGGCCCACCCATACTACTCGCGGAGAATATCTGTCTTTGACTCACTGAAGCTCGGTTATATCCTCATTATAATAAGTTATATTGCTTGTATAGTCCCAAAAAATTGACGTTTTTGGCAAATTTTCTCGGAAAGCCCTTGACTAAGTTTTTATAAAATGTATAATTAACTTATTCAAAAGGGCATAAATTGTGATGGGAGACGGGGAATATGGAGGACAAGCAAAAAAGACAAATCAGTGAATTTGTCAGGGACACGACCAACCTGGTAACAGAATGGGGTTTTGACGCGGGCAGTATGCAGAAAGAGCTGCTTCATTTGCACAAGATAATCGGTGAGCTTATTCAGGAACGGTTTCACACCAATGACCCCGCAGAAAAAGCCGAGCTTGCCGAACTTGAGAATCGAGCCCGAAACTGTCGCCAATTAATCGCCCGGCATACTTTGATGTCGCATGACACCTGATTGGCGCCAACTTGGTTTATCTGTTGTTCCTGCCGCTCGGCCCGGTGGCCTGATATTGAAAAAAATAGAACATTTTGCTTTACACTCCGACTGTGGCATTGTATAATCTGTTCTTTAGTTGGAGGATTCGGGCGCGCTGCCCAAGGATGAGTGCCGCCCTGATAACAGGGGCCGGCGATAAGAAGCGGGGAATGGCCGTCTGGGTTTGTATTTATAAAGACGGTGTAAAAAGTTTAAGGTATCGCAAATCCAAATTGAACTTGGGTTATGCTTACCGATGAATCTATGAAGGGGTGGTAGTATGGATTTGGAAAGGAGACCACTTTCAGGTAGAGAAAAAGACGCCGAAGCAGCTGAACTTCTCGAAAAGCTCCGGGTTAGACTACACCATGAAAACGTTTCAGTTGCTCGCCGGGCCGCTTACAATTTGTCATGGTTGCAGGAAGACGGACTGGAGATATTGAAAGAAGCGTTGTATTCAAATACCGGCCGCGTAACCAAGACCGCAGCCTCATACGGCCTCAGAAATATGCGCGGGAGAATGAAAAAGTTGGCACGGGAATGTCTTCAGCAAGGACTCGAGCATCAGAGCAGAAATGTCCGCGATGCATGCGAACGTGCAATCGGACTGTTGGGCAGGAAGAAGCACAAGCCCTCAGCACCCAGGCGAACCGGCAAAAGGCACAGGTTCAGAATCCAGGACGTCCCTGCCGGAAATTTTCGAAAGCCCAGAGTCCGAAATAACTATAGGTAATAACAATATCCGTTCAGCCGGGTTCGTTGTAAACAAGCCGATTTGGCCGAAAAGTCAATTCGTGCGGTGATAAAACATTTGTATTTATAAACATTTCGATGATTCGAGCAAAGTCGAGAGTTATTTAGTCATACAGACGGTTAGATTTTTGCTGAAGAACTGTTTTGGTTCTTATGCCCAAGTCGCAGGATTGCAAAATCTCAGGGGATGAAATAAACAGCCGCAAATTCGACGTGGACAAGAAACTACCGATGCCCCCCCCTCGCCGACTATGGAAGAAAATTCATCGATGGGAATTTTTCAAGTTTCTCCCTTTGGTTCCATAGCTGCAATCTGACTCTTATGGCTATTCCGCGGCCGATAAGCCATATCGTGTTTGTCTATCTTTCGCTCTGCCACAATAACCCGAATCGGCGTTTGCTGTCATCTTTTATGCTGATACTGCAGTGGTTCACATAAACGCTTCGAGGGCATTTTGGGGTTAACCATATAATTATGATGCCCCGATTGAAAGATCTTGATATTCACGGCACAAATCTGTAATCTGTTGTGATATTAGGTATTGTTTTATTTTGCTGTTTTGAATTAGCCCGGCAAATGCCGTTGGTGATTCCATGATTGTGCTTGATTCTTCCAAAAAAAGATACAGGCTGAGAATTATCGTTCCAGCCTACCCTGCCTTTAACGTATACTCTCATATTGCTAAAAGGACTACGGCTTTGGGGCCGGTTTGTGTGGCCGGTGCCGCCAATAAAATGGAAAAATGGGATGTTGAGGTTATCGACGAAAATAACCTTCGAAGATTCGGTCCCAAAAACGAATCAGGGCGAGCAAACCACGAATTCATGCAGCGTCAAAGACCCGCAGATGTCGTCGGATTTTACGGAGGCTTGACGAGTACCATACCGAGACTCTATGAGGTGGCACAATTCTATAAGGACAAGGGAGCTGTTACTATCGCGGGCGGGCAGCATTTTGTCGAAGATAATATAGCAGAGGCGTTGTCTTCGGGCATTGACTATGTGGTTATTGGAGAGGCCGAAGAGACAATTAGGGAGCTTTTGCGTGCAATCGAGGGCAAACTGCCCCCAAGCATTGTCAAGGGCATTGCTTATCTGCACAACGGCGAGCTTGTCCGCACAGCAGAAAGAGAGCCGGTAACGGATTTTGAGAAGCTGCCCGTACCCGATTTCTCATTAGTCCGGCATGCCATGATTAACATTTTCCCTGTCGAAAGGATACGGGGCTGCGGGATGAATTGTGAGTTTTGCACTGTTAAGGGCAGGCCGAGATGCGCCAAGCCTGAAAGGCTGCTGGAGCAGATAAGTTCTCTAATTGAGACGCACAACGCCAAGCATTTCTTTGTGGTCGATGACCTTTTCGGGCAGCAACGAGATGAAACAATAAGATTTTGCAATATGCTGAGCAATTATCAAAAAAGAATAGGCAGAAGACTCGACATAACTGTTCAGATAAGACTGGATAAGGCAAAAGACCGAGAGCTGCTTTCGGCTATGCTCCAAGCGGGTGTTCAGACGGTAGCGATTGGTTTTGAATCACCCATTGAAGAAGAACTAAACGCCATGAAAAAACGCGTAAGCGCCGGCGATATGTTATCCCTCGCAAAAACATTTCGCAAATTCGGGTTTCTGGTTCACGGCATGTTTATCTTCGGCTATCCGCTCAAGGAAGGGAATTTCACCATGTCTGCTACTGAACGGGTAGGTCGTTTCCGGAATTTTATCAGGAAAGCTAAAATCGACACGGTCCAGATATTGTTAGCAGTACCTTTGCCTGGAACGGAATTGAGGCGAAGACTTGGAGAGCAGGGTAGGATTTATCCGTTGCAGGATGTCGGTTGGGAGTACTATGACGGCAACTTTCCTTTGTTCGAGCCTGATCCGCCGATGACCGCTGAGCAGATGCAAGCTGGGGCGAGGAAAGTTATGGGTAGATTCTATCGGTTCAGATATCTGTTCTTTGTCGCTCTGAAGATATTCTCATTTCCTGGTTTAATATTTTTTTTCCACAATATTAAGGCAGGGTGGCAAAGGTGGTATCGAGGCTGGCGCAACCACCTGATCCGCTTTGTGGGGTGGGTTACTATCAGGAAGTGGACTCTGGAGTTTAAGAAAGACAATTTCCTGCAAAAACTACAGGCTGCACAAGAACACTTAAGAAGAAGCTTGAAATAGGGCTTGCTGAAAAAGCCTTTTGTCCTTTTTCCCTTTGCGACCAGCCCGCTGTGTCCGCGCAGCGCTACCAGTAGGTTCAGGCTACGGCCTTGAGAACTGCCGGCATCTGATTTTCGC
>DUZQ01000057.1 GCA_013349435.1 Planctomycetota bacterium
AGCATTGTACTTTTCGAGAAAGTCTCTATTACACAAGTACTTACGAAAAATGCCTTGCAAAACGAAACTGTTCGATTTCATAACCAATTGTTATTATTTGACTTATAATGGGACAGTAGTGAGCTTATCTGTATAAGAAAAAGAAAGGAATTTTATGTCAACGTATAAAATCGCGGTGATTCCGGGTGACGGAACCGGGCCGGAAGTGGCAACCGAAGCGGTTAAGGTCTTAACTTCGGCTGCGGCCAGGTTCGATTTTAAGGTAACCCTAACCGAGTTCGACTTCGGTGGAGAAAGATACAAAAGGACCGGGGAGACGCTGCCGGATAGTGCCGTAGAAGAATTGCGTCAGTTTGACTCAATTCTATTAGGTGCAATAGGCCATCCGGATGTTGCGCCGGGGATTTTAGAAAAGGGGATTTTACTAAAGGCCCGCTTCAAACTGGACCAGTATATCAATCTTCGACCGGTTAAACTCTATCCGGGGGTGGATTGTCCCCTGAAGGACAAAGGCCCGGAAGATATTGATTATGTCGTGGTACGAGAGAATACCGGAGACCTTTATACCGGTACGGGCGGTTTTACCATGAAGGGCTCGCCGCATGAAGTCGCCGTGCAGTCGGCTGTATATAACCGTTTTCTGGTTGACCGCTGCTTGAAATATGCATTTGAGTATGCCGGAAAGTACGGCAAAAAGGCTCGCGGCAAAGGCAAGGACAATACCTTGGCCCTTTGCGGCAAGACCAACGTGCTGACGTACATATATGATTTGTGGGAAAGGGCGTTTCATGAAATGGGCGACGAAGAATATCCCGATATTAAAAGAGAATACTATCATGTGGACGCCACGTGCATGTGGATGGTCAAGAACCCGGAGTGGTTCGATGTGATTGTTACCGGCAATATGTTCGGCGATATCATTACCGACCTCGGCGCTATCACCCAGGGCGGTATGGGAATCGCAGCCGGCGGAAATATCAACCCCCAAGGCGTAAGCATGTTTGAGCCTATCGGAGGAAGTGCGCCGAAATATACTGGCAAAGGGGTGATAAATCCCCTGGCGGCAATCTGCTCGACACAGATGATGTTGGAAACCCTCGGAGAAAATGAAGCAGCCCAAAAGGTTGAAGATTCGGTGAAATTTGTCACAGGCAAAAAACTTAAAGGAATGGGTGCAGGCAAGATGGGCTATTCAACGAGCCAGGTCGGTGATATGGTGGCCGAATTGGTGGCCGATTAGGTTCAGACCGGGGGCTAAATACAGAGTTTGTTTGAATTGTTTTTATTCGGTTGTGTAGTGCCAGCTAACTTGACACCTGAATACAGAAAGGCCGAGGAGTGGTTCAGAAACGCTGATACCGATGATGAACGTCTGCTCGCGCTCGAAGAAATGCTGCGGACAATCCCCAGGCACAAGGGCACCGACCACATGAGGGCGGACCTGAGGCGCAGGCTCAGCAAGCTGAAAGAAACGCTTGCAGGCCCAAAAAAGCACGGCGGTAAGCGAGTGGACGTCTTTCATGTCCCCACCACTGGTGCCGGGCAGGTTGTGCTGCTTGGTATGCCCAACTGCGGAAAAAGCTCAATTGTCGGGGTGCTTACAAATGCCAAGGTGAATATCGCAGATTATCCCTTTGCTACGGACCTGCCGACACCGGGAATGGCCCGATACGAAGACGTTTCGATGCAGATTGTGGATATGCCTCCCGTTACAGCGGATTACGCGCCGCCGGGCGCGGTCGGTACCTATCGCGGCAGTGATTTGATTGGGATAGTAATCGACCTTAGCGGCGAAGCGAGTGAACAGATGAACACTTGTCTTGATTTCCTACAATCGCATCGGCTGCTTATTGATGAACAAAACGAAGAAACCGACCAGACCGGTAATATCTTGGGGAGGAAGGCATTTGTGATTTGCACCAAGGCTGATGTAGCCAAAGACGGCGAGATGGAGAAGCTGAAGAACTTCTGTAAGGGAAGATTTGAGCTAGTAGAGGTTTCGTTGGAGACCGGACAGGGCGTGGACGAATTGGCGCAGAAAATGTTTAGTTTGTTGGATATCGTTCGAGTATATGCAAAAAAGCCGGGCAAAAAAGCGGATATGAAGGACCCGTTCACGTTGCCTCGTGGTTCGACTGTAGCGGACTTGGCCGTGTCTATTCACCGTGAGCTTGCCGAGAAGCTAAAAAGCGCTCGGGCCTGGGGCAAAAATGTCCACGACGGCCAAAACGTGCACAGGACCTATGAGCTTGCTGACAGGGATATTATTGAATTACATTTTCAATAAAAACGTCCGGGATGGGGAGACATAAGCGCGTCGGCACAAGCCGACCCATAAAGGATAGATAGTTGGATAATTTAGACGATTAGATGTTTAGACGGAGGTTTTTAAGGTGGAGTGTAAAAAAGAGCAGAACCTGCAAAATTGTAACTGCACCTACCCTTGTGGAAAAAAAGGTGTATGTTGTGACTGCATAAGACAACACTTAGCCAGCAGGGAATTGCCCGCCTGCTGTTTTCCCGATGATGTCGAAAAGACTTACGACCGGAGTTTTAGAGCATTTGCAAAGGCCTGGGGTCTGTAGTTTTTGGATTTATATTTCACTGTCATCGACGAATATAATGACGCCTGGCTCGTTACCAACCATTTTGCAACCGTAATTATATCGCCTTATCCAAACGCAGATGACTTTACCGGGACCTGGTTGAAAAAGCCACAAAAAAATCTACTCGACAGAAAAGATGTACCAGCCTAAATAAGCATATAAGCTCAGTATGCGTTTGTTTTTTGGGGGCATTTGTGGTATAATGTAAGCTCGACAGAAAGGCGGGCGGTGAGGCCTTTCTGCGCTTGTATTCGAAGTCGAAGGTGTTATAAGAACAGGTGAATTAAGCAGGTGCAGGAAATGATAGTGGGCATAATGGGTAAGGGGCGGATATCGGTTTTCAGCATAAGACGATTCGGGGAGTTGTGAATGAAGGTCAGGTGCCTTATATGTATGTTGGTGGTTTTTGCCGTTGCGGGCTTAGCCAGGGCGCGGCCGTTTACCATTATCATCGTAACCAGCGACATTGACTCCGAGCAGGGTTACACCCGGTTCCTGCAGGATATCTACAGAGGGAATGTCGATGTGCAGATACAGCCGGACAGATACAAAGAGCACCTCACCGCCCCCCTAAAGGCGGAGCTTCAGGAGGCTGATTTGATAATTGTCTCCGAAGACAACAGCGGCCCGGACTATAACGCAGACGCGGACTTTTGGGCATTGCTGGACGTGCCCATACTAAACCATTGCATCAATCTTGTCCGAAGCGACAACCACAAATACTGGGACTGGCTCAGCGGCAACAAGAGCGACACGAATCCATGTACCCACTTTAACGTTGCAGATCACAACGATGTGATTTTTTCAGGTGTTGACACCTCGGCCGGTTCGGTTCAGGTTCTTTCTACAGGCAAAGATGTGGACCATTCCGACCAAAGCTCGGCTGGTAACGGGCGACTCATAGCAACAAGCGGCGGCAACGTGGTAATCACAAGGTGGCTCGGTGATGAAGACTTTTACTATGACGGCTCAGACTATGGACCGGCGGGAGCCGGCCGGCTTTATTTTGCAACGCCCGACAAAATATCCGATTATTTCGACCTCGGCACCGAAGACGCCAAAATCATGCTTGCCAACGCGATTGTCTCCTTGCTGCCGGTACCCCGACCTGAAGGAGACCTGGATAATGACTGGGATGTTGATTTCGAGGATTTCTCACTCCTTTCAGGCTCGTGGCAGGAACCCAACTGTTCAACTTCGGACAATTGCTCCGGCGCCGACGCCGACGCCTCTGGCCGGGTGGACCTTGCGGACCTGACAATAGTCGCAGCCGGTTGGCTGGCAGGCGTGGATTTAATACCCCCGGAGCCTAATGTTATGACCTGGAAAACTGAGCCGATGACGCTCTCAACCCACTCGGTTTATATGGCTGCAACGCAGGCATACGACCTGGAAAACGGCGTCCAGTACTACTTTCAGTGCATTTCCGGTCATGGACCGGACAGCGGGTGGCAATATGGCAATGTTTTTGAACCGAACGAACTGGACTGCGGCGCACGATACGGTTACAGGGCTGTTGCCCGTGATACTTCAAGCCGGAACAACCAGACCCAGTGGTCTGACGAGGTAACGGCCAGGACGTTCGAGATGTACCGGGAGGTGGCGGATGCATCCGCTGCCGTGGCTATTGACCCGAACTTTTTTATTGTGGCAGACGATGAAAATAACAGGCTTCGGATATATAACCGGCTATACCCCGGCTCAAGGCCTGTTGCCGACCCGAACATCTCAGATTTTATCAACATCGACCCTGCTCACCCGGAAGCGGACATTGAAGGCGCAACCTGGCTGGGAGGCAGAATCTTCTGGATAACATCGCACGGCAGAAGTGCCTGCGGCGACTACTGGCTCAGCAGATATAACTTCTTCGCCACCACGATTATACAGGGTGAAGAAGAGGTAACGGTTACGGTTGACGGCAACTACAGCAATCTGGTTGACGACCTCATCGCATACGATTCGGTTTATGAACTGGGCCTGGCTGATGCGATAGGGGTAGCCGACGGCCATATTGATGAAAGTCAAATCCCACCGCTTGCGCCCAAAGAGCAGGGATTAAACATCGAGGGCCTGTGTGCCGCAGCCGATTATAACTCGGTACTCATAGGCTTTAGAAATCCCCAGCCGTCGGTGGCCGAACCAAATCAGGCGCTGATTATTCCGCTTTACAATCCCGAGCAGGTGGTTATAAACGGCTCAACGCCCGACTTCGGCGAGCCGATTCTGCTGGACCTGGGAGGATTAGGCATTCGAAGTATGGAATACTCGCCGACGTTGGGCGAATACCTTATCATCGCCGGTTCTCACAAGGCGGGCTCCGAATCGCCGCTCCAGATACTCTATAGATACAACATGACGACCGATACCCTGACAAGGCTGAAGGACTTCGAAATAATCACTCCGGAAGGGCTTTTCCAGTTTCCCGGAAGCAACGATATTTATATAGTCAGTGATGACGGGCTGCTGCTTGTAGAAACGCCGGCCGGCTATGTATATAACAAATTACTGCCTGTGGAACAAAGAACATTCCGCACTCAACTTTTCACTCCGTAGAATGCTACCAAACCAACCACAGGGACTAACCCGCATTTCTCACAGCTCGTGATTTTGAGAGTTTTTAACACTACCCACAGGATGACTGTGGGGCACTCAGAACATATTCGTCGCTCGGTTCTCTTGTCTCGTATCTCGTATTGCGTGATGTCTAAGGCCTGATTCGGCCGCTTCAGCCGCGGCGAGACCGCGTCTCGACGGGTGCGCGGCTCGCCTTCTGTTAGTATTATTGCGCGGCTCGGCTCCTGTGCTCGACGCTTTTGTTATACCGGCCTTCGATATTTGTATTCTGTTCTATGTCCGCCGGCTTGCGCCGGCAGGCTTTTGTCCACCGTTCACCTTCCTCCGGCCTTCGAGCCGGTATCCAGTCCTTCTGGTTGCCGGAACCGGCCTTCGCACAAGGCTACCGAAGACAAGCAAGTCCGGCATGACAGAGGCGGTTTTTTGGACGCCGGATCCCTCCTGCGCACAAGGCTACCGAAGACAAGCAAGTCCGGCATGACATGGCAGAGTAAAAGCCCGCCCCGACCTTTCCTTCGCTTTGCCGAAGGAGCATAACCGAACGGGTTCGCAATGACGCAGAGAGCAACCGGCCCGAATCAACTTAAGTTGATATTAGTTGATGAATTCTGGAGTTTTTTTACAATGACTTCGTGAGAAATGCGGGCTAAAACCGGCATAGCAGAGCTTCGGCTTTACTTAGTGTACGATACGGTTTACGTGAGCGTGGACGCAGGTGAGAATTTCGTAGCAGATCGTCTCGGCAAGGTCTGCAAGGGCATAGACACCACACGGTGATTCGTGATTGTTGTCGATAATAGTAACCATTTGTCCGATTGTGGGTTCTTCGATGTCGGTTACGTCTATCAATAGCTGGTCCATTGAGACTCGACCGATAACGTTCACCACGTTATTACCAAGCAGCATTTTCGCCTTGTTGGCAAAGCATCGCCAATAACCGTCGGCATATCCGAGGGGGATAATGGCGGCGGTCGTGTTGCGGGTGGTGGTGAATGAGCGGCCGTAGCTGACCGAATGGCCGGCGGGGAGTGTCTTAACGCCCACTATCGGCGCCTGCAACTTCATAACCGGAGTCAGCTTGACGGCAGGATTGTTCATCGGACGGGAGTAATAGCCGTACATACTGATGCCGCAGCGAACCATGTCGA
This sequence comes from Planctomycetota bacterium, assembly GCA_013349435.1. Taxonomy (GTDB): domain Bacteria; phylum Planctomycetota; class Phycisphaerae; order Sedimentisphaerales; family Anaerohalosphaeraceae; genus QNBT01. The sequence continues at coordinate 6,329 of DUZQ01000057.1, forward strand.
AATGAGACTCCGGTATTTTTATGGTAGCTGCACTGTTGGCGGCGTGAATAATAGTATCTTTCCTGCCGACGAGCCTGTTTTTCCTGAGGAAATCATTGAATGCGTCGAGCTGCCGGTATGCGTAGGAAAGGTCTTGCTCATCGGCGGTGGCGAAATGTGTATATACTCCCGCCAGATTTGTATTCGGGCATCGGTCTATCTGAGCGATAAGAATAGCGGCTTGTGCCGGCTCGATACCGCATCGGCCCATTCCTGTTTCCACGTTGACATGGAGATTCAGTTTGTGTTTTTGTCCTGATAAAAGTTTTGCGACAAAATCAAGGGCCTCCGTCGAAGAGATAACACAATGCCATCGGTTTTTTGCGCACAGCAGTATGTGGTCGGGCGGTGCATTTGCCGAAACCGGTTCGAGGATAAGAATGGACTGCTTATCGACCATTTGTGAAATATGTATTGCTTCGTATATGCTGGCAACCGCAAAAAAATCAACGTCTGTCTTTTTAAGGATGTTGACGACCTCAGAAATTCCGTGCCCGTAAGCGTTGGCCTTGACGACACCGCAGAATTTCGTGTCCGCCGGACAGAGAATTTTTAAATTGTGAACATTATTTAGCAGCGCCTGTGAATATATGTGGGCCTGAAGGTCGGGTCTTATGAGGCTTTGTTGGCGGTATATTTTCATATACTACGGTTCGTTCATAATTTCTTTTCGGAGTCTGAAAAGCTCCTTAAATGCGCGAAAGATAACGGCTAAGCTCGCTCCGGACTGGGTGCCGGACTTTCGCGGATAGTGATGAACACCTCTCTGCGTTATTGTGTATCCTTTGTGTGTGGCTCGGGCAAGAATTTCGGCGTCGATGAGTGCACCGGTGCTTTTTATTTTAATATCGTCAAAGATACTGCGTTTATACAGCTTAAATGCGCAGTCGATGTCCCTGACGTTCATCCTGAATAAAAAGCAGACAAGTTTCGTCCAGGCCCAGCCGTTGATTTTCCTGACTATGCCCTCCCTGCGTCTGAGTCGATAGCACGAAACTATATCGTACCGCTTTATCATCGGCAAAAGTCCGGGCAGCTCGGCTATGTCGAACTGTCCGTCGCCGTCAGTGTAAAAAACCAACTCTTTGGCGGAAGACCTGAAGCCCGACTGCAAAGCCGCACCGTAGCCGAGGTTACTTTCGTGGCGGATGACCTTAACAGTGTGGTGCTCGGCGGCGAGAGTATCTGCAATTTTATCGGTGCCATCGGTGCTGCCGTCGTCAACTATGATGATTTCAAAATCGCCGGTAACACCGGACAGAACATCAACGGCTTTGCAGACCAGCGGCTCTATATTTGCGGCCTCGTTGTGGCAGGGAAAAAATACACTTATAGATGGAATTGCACCAAGAGCTTTCTCTCGACCCTGTTGCGCGGTTGAATTATCGAATTCGTGCATTGCTATTTACCATCTTGACCGGGTTGATATTGTTACACGTTCGCTCGTGTATTTCTTTACCAATTGAGCATATTTCTTCGAAAGTTCGGGTTTGGTCCTGCGAAAATGAGAGGCCAGGTATTCACCGGACCTGGCTGCTGCCAGAAGTCTCCTTTCATAATCATCTTTGGCCGACAGGTCGTCTTTGTTATTTGTGAAGTTGTCAAGGTAACTTTTAATATCGGCAAAAACCGTTTTTTTCAGTTCTTTTCGCCCGGCCGCGTAAACCAGTTCAAATAATGACAGTTGTGAAGGGCGAATCCGGAAGGCTTTGGCGGCGTGCTGGTATCCTACCTGTGCAGCCTGTGGGTCAACAGCTCTCAAAAGTATCGCGGCCAAAGTCAGGTTCCTGGCAAATTCGTTTGGGAAACTGGCCTTCTGGGCCAGAACATCGGTTAAAAGCTTCTTTCCCTTTTGCGTATCGGTATCCACCCACATACGCTGATATGTGTCGGCATAAACTGTGGCCCAGTTCAGGCTTTTGCCCAGACCTTTTACAAACGTTGAATTAAGCTCGTTGGCGGGCATAAGGATAACCCACACATCACGCTTTTTCATTTCCTGGTCAATCCATTTCCCCATTTTTCTATAATCGGCATTAGTGAGTTTCCTCCTCGCCATGCGTGCATTTTGTACAACGGGTCCGCCGCTTTTGATATGGTTCCACAACAAAAATGTTCTATGGTCGTATGCAGCCTGCGCCCTGCCGTCCATAAAGAGCTGTAAAGGTGTTTTCCCCGTTTCCGGATCCGGCTCCTGGGCAAAGGCTATGGCGCCGCCTTCGGTCCAGTAATTAAACATTTTTCCCGACAGCTTGTTTTCTCTGATGAACCTGCCCACATCGGTGGGTTTCAGATAGGAAGCGGTCATTCGCATAAATAACGAATCGTATTTGCCGTCAACCGGCCACGGGTCAAGATATACCCGCTTGAATTTGGCGCCCCAGAAGCATCCGAAAAACAGAACGGTTACAGTTGCTATGACCCAAAGCGCTCTTTGGAAAATTTTAGACATTGCAGGGACGCTGTGCTTCTGATTTCGCCCCGCCTGGATTCTGGCGGCGATTATGCAAATGGTCTCCTGTAAGAATACTGCCATAACGGGGCACGCAACAGAAGCGGCAATCGGTATAAATCGTCTTGATCGCAGGGCCATATAGACGGTAAACGCGGCGATTGTTATGAGAGGCAGGTCGATTTTAGACCGTTGGTATGGGGCGGAGTCGGCTTTTTCAATTTGTCTTGCACGTCTGGATGTGGGGCTTGTTTTGAAAAATCCGGCCAGCAGCCACAAAACCAGAACAACCCAGGCGATTATATACATTACCAGAAAGGCAGTTTCCTCGCCTACCGGATTTTTCCACTCAAAGGCCCGATGCCACTCGTTGACGGTTCGCCACGACTTGGCATTCTCGCTGATGGTTATGACAAAGGTATGTGTAAGATTGGTCAGGTGGAAAGGATTGAATATAATCATTGCGATAAAGGCTGCAAAACCGGCTGCAATGGTGTGAACCACCCCCCTTTTCCCAATGGTAACAAACCGTCTGCCGAAAGGAATTGTAATAAAGTGCATGCCCACAAACAGCACACCTACCATAAAGACATATAGGTATCCCCCGTGGACGTTGCACCAAAAGACCGTTACCGGAACGACAAGCCATATATACCGGATGTCTTTATAGGTGGCCAAAACAAATACCAGAATTAATATCGGCGTAAGAATATTGGAAAAAACTGCCGGGCGCACGTCTATGAATGTTCTTCCCACAAATGGTGCAAAACAGGCGCCAATCGCCGACAGCAACGGGCAGACACCGATAACCCGGGCAATATAATATGTGGCGATAGCCCCGATTAACGTAACTATAAACTTCCAATAAATAAGTGCATCGTAATTATAATTTCCCTCCGAGCCGAAAGTCCTGGCCAGCCAAAAGAAAAGATAATGCGTCCCCCAGTTCTGATTAATCCACCCCGTAGGGTGCCAGTATTTAATCGCACCGTGAAGCCACTCGGGATATTTTGCAAGTTCGTCTTCAGTTGGCCCGGGCTTGTGGGAGTTTGCACTGAAAGGCTCGACCGTATCGACACCGTGGTTGGAAAAGTGACGCCCGCAGGCCAAAGCGACCCACGTATCACCGGCAGCGACCATGTGAGTGCACGCATGAAAGCTGAATACAAAGATGCCCGCCCATAAAATTATCATGGGCCAGCCCGAAAAAGCGTATTTTTTGTGTGGATTTAAGTTTTCAGCCATTTTTCGATTCTATCGAGACCTTTGGTTATCTGCTCGAGCGAACAGGCAAAGCTGAGCCGGACGTTGTTGGGACAGCCAAAGGGTGCCCCAGGTACGACAGCTACGTTTGCCTGTTCCAAAAGGGCCTGTGCAAAATCCAAACTCGTATCGACTTTGGCTCCACCAATAGTTCGGCCAATATGAGCTGAAACATCAGGAAAACAATAAAAAGCACCCGTGGGTTCATCGCATATTACCCCTTCGATGCTGTTAAGCCGCTCGCACATGTAAGAACCCCGCTTCTCGAACTCCAGACGCATTTTTTCAATGGCCTCATCGCCCTTTCTAAGGGCGACAACTGCGGCAACCTGGGCAAAGGTAACCGCGCCCTGTGTCATGTGCGACTGCAGTCGGCCCATAGCCTTTATGGCCTCGACAGGCCCGGCGGTATACCCCAGTCTCCAGCCTGTCATAGCAAAGGCCTTGCTCAGACCGTTTATGGTCAGCGTGCGGTTATAGGCATCTTCGCTTAACGAGGCGAAGCTGACAAACCTGGTCTTGCCGTACACGAGCTTCTCATAGATTTCATCCGAAAGGACTGTTATATCCGTCCCTTCCAGCACCTCAGCAAGCGAGGCCAGTTCCTGCGGAGTATAGCAGAATCCCCCCGGATTGTTCGGAGAGTTAAGCAAAAGCATCGCTGTCTTATCATTGATTGAGGCCTTTAGTTGGCCCGGTGTGATTTTGTAGCCGTTATCTCGGCTTGTCTGGACGATCTTGGGAACTGCGCCCGCCAGCTTTATTGCCTCAGGATAGGTAACCCAGTAGGGAGTCGGCAGAATAACTTCGTCCCCCTCGTCGAGTGTTGCCTGGATTGACTCATACACCGAATGCTTGGCGCCGATGTTGATGATAATCTGCTCCGGCGAATACGTCAGGTTGTTGTCCTTCTTGAGCTTCTCGGCGACGGCGCTTTTCAGCTCCTTGATACCCGCTGCAGGAGTGTACTTTGTTTGTCCACCTTTTAAGGCTTCAACGGCGGCGGCCTTGATAAATTCGGGGGTGTCGAAATCAGGTTCACCCGCAGCGAAGCTGACAACATCCACGCCATCGGCCTTCATTTCCTTTGCCCGCGAAGTAACAGCCATCGTCGCCGACGGCGGCACAGCCTGGGCTTTCCTGCTGACTTTCATTGGATTCCCTTCTGAAAAATAAAAAATTTATCACACTCAAACATTCTACAGCGATATTGGAACAAAAATAAATCGCCCGGTCAAGTATTTGTTGATTACCCGAATTTGCTCCCCAAGTTGCTGCCTCAGGCTGTATTGTTGTTGCCTTTTCGCAGCCGGTTATTTATTTTCGCGAGGCCGGCGAACGCCTTACAGTGGGTTTGGATTTACCGGCCCTGTCGGCGTGGCTTGAGAGAATCTTCATTGTCTTTTTGACGTCTGCGACCTTCAGGACACCGGTGGTCTTTCCCCCTTTGGCACCGGCTGTACAGTATGCATAAGAGATGTTTATGTGCGCCTGAGCGAGCTTTTGTGTAATATCCGCCAAAGCACCCGCACGGTTGGACAGGGTAACACACAAAACTTCGGTTTCACTGAATGGCATATTTAATCCTTTAAGAACGTTGCGAATCCTTTCGGGAGAACGCCCTACAAGACGCATAACTCCGTGCTCAACAGAATCCATCATCGTGATAGCGATGAGGTTTACCTTGGCCCTGGCAATTTCATTAAGAACCTGAGCCAGGACGCCGGGTTTGTTAACCATGAAAACGGAAAACTGTGTTTGAATATGCATTTGCTGACGCCTTAATCTGAAAAGTCCTCATTTCTTCTTTCGCATCGCCTCAACGGCATGTGCCCTGTCGGGATAAAACTCAAATATCTTATCCAGATTGGTAATCTTAAAAACCCTGTTGAGCTGGGGATTTACGCCGCTTATCAGCATAATCCCGCCGTAGTCTCTGAGCCTTCGCCATATATCAACGAGCATCCCGAGTACCTGCGACGAGAAAAACTTGACCCCGTCAAAATCCACTATCAATTTGCCCGGCTTTCGGTCGCTTATGTACACCCGCAACCGCTCATTTATCTGTTCAAGCCCCAAAAGACCGGTTACGATATCCTGGCCGAAGGAGACAACAGAAACATCGCCGTAGGTATCTATCTGCATAATCTGTTTTTCGTCCATTCGCTCATAGCCCCTCAGGTTCATAAAAAACACCACCATTTATAATACCACAAATTCAATCTTCGTCAAACCCTCAAATCTATTTTTCCTCAATCCATTCTCTGCTCATCAGATTCGTCCTGGATACAGGTTTTTTCACGATAACCGGCGGCGACAAAAATAAATATGACCGCTGTAACCGAAATGACTATGACAAAGAACCAGTAGTAGTAACCCGCAACATTTGTATATCATTAAGGAGCTATCGCGTTCTTAATTTCGGGTCGAGCGAATCTCTCAGAGCATCGCCGAAGATATTCAACGCCAGTGAAAGGAAAAATATCGCAATCGTCGCCGCTGTCATCTGCCACCAGACACCCCTCGAAAGTTCAATCCTTGCATCGTTAATCATTGCCCCCCAGCTCGGACGGTCGGCCTCACCAAGACCAAGAAAGCTCAATATCACCTCGGCGTGAATAAAACCGACGAACCGAAGTGAAAAATTGATAATCACAATGTGAAATACATTCGGCAAAAGGTGTCTGAATATTATTGCAGGTGCCGAACAGCCGTAGGAACGGGCGGCAAGGACATAGTCGCCCTGTTTCCGCTTTATTACTTCGCCTCGTATCAGTCGGCAGATACCTACCCAACTGGTCAGTCCGATTGCCAGATAAACCGTGCTTATCCCCGTGATTTTAACGCCCAGAAAAGTTTTATCCTGAAGCACCACTGCGAAGGCCAAAATCAAAAGAATATAAGGGATTGAGCTTAGAGTTGAATATACCCAGACGACAACTTCATCGATAATTCCGCCGAAATAGCCGGCTACCGCCCCCAAAGGAACACCGATAGCAAGACTTATCAACGACGCACAAAGTGCAACTGTGATTGAGGTTTTTGCGCCGTAAAGCGTTTTTCTAAGCACCGATTGGCCGAATATGTCCGTTCCAAACGGGTGTTTCATTGTCGGGCGCTGATACGACTCGCCTACCTCCTCGGACCATTTTACCACATTAACGTCCCAATCGAATATCTCAGCAAGATATGTGAAACCCGCCAGAGACAGATACAGAACTATTATTAAAAAGCACAACATTGCAAGCCGATGCCTGCGAAGTCGCCGCACACCGTCCGTCCAAAGGCTGCGACCTTTCTGTGCTTGCAAGGACGGTACTGTTGCGGTATCAGTCAAAAGAAACCCTCGGATCGACAAGCACATAGCATATATCCGTTACCAGGTTGAAAACGACAAAGAGAACGGCGCTGATATAAGTCATCGCATTAATAACAAAGTAATCCCGCGAACCTATCGCCTCAACCATAAGATAGCCGAGACCCGGTATTCCAAAAAACCGCTCGAGTAGCAGCGAACCTAAAAACAGAAACGGTATCGCAAGAACCACCTGAGTAATTATCGGAACCATTGCATTTTTCAGAACATGTTTAAATAACACCCTCTTTGTGCTCAGACCCTTTGCAAACGCCGTCCGAACGTAGTCGCTTTTCATTTCGTCAAGCATGACCGTCCTGTAAAAGCGGAGATTGCCCCCCAGACCCGCAACAATACCGATGATGACGGGCAACGCAATGTATTCGGCGGTAACAAGGTCCGGGGAGAAAAACACCGGGAACCACCCGAATTTGTATGCCAGAAAGTACTGCCCGAAAAGAATAAAACTTAAATACGGCAAACTCATCCCCGCCACACACAAAATCACAATCAGAGTATCCCATCTCGAACCTCGAAGAAACGCCACCACTAATGACAGGCTTACCGAAATAGCAACCGTACCGAAAAACATAGGAACCGTAAGCGACAGAGAGGGGCCGGCACCTCGTAATATCTTGTCGGCTATAAGCTCACGGTCACGCGCCCTGCCGAAATGAAAGGTCAGGGCGTTTTTGAAATGATTTATAAACTGACTGTCCCATGAAAAAAACAACGGCTTGTCAAGACCGTACTCGGCGCGGATTTCGGCGATAGTTTCCGCCGTGGCATTTTTGCCGGCCATCTCAATGGCCGGATCCCCTCCCACAAGGTTAAAAAGAATGAAGGTCAGCAGGAGCACTCCGAATACTATAGGTATGGTATATAACAATCGCCTTATGATATAGGTGGTCATTTGAGTTTCTTAAGAAGGTCCTTGTATGCTTGGCGTTTTTCCAGGTCTATTCTCCGATATTTTGACAAGCCGTATGCGAACGCATGTGGTTTATAATTCTTATACCAGTCGTGATGCAGAACATAGGCCACCCGATGGTTCAAAAATGCGGCGGGACAGTCATCCAGGGCAATTTTTTCCATCTTTCTGTAGAGGCGGCGCCTTTCAGGGCCGTCAAGCATCACCACCGCCTTCTCATATAAACGGTCAAACTCGGGATTGGAATAATTGAAGTTATTGGCCCCCGGAGCCCAGTTCCTGCTGTAAAAGGACTGAAGGAAATCCTGGGCGTCTGTTATGCTTGCATGGGCGCCTGAGGTGAACATCTGAAGACTCCTGCCGTTCATCTTTTCCAGATATGTGGGCCAGTCCATGTACTGAGCCTCCACTTCCAGACCGATATTAGTCATTTGCCTCACCAGAAACTGACCGTATTGACGGGCAAACGTGTCGGTCCCCGGAACCGCCAGCTTCAAAACCGGCAGCTTGCCGCCGTGAACCTTCTCGGCTTCTTTAAGAAGTTCCTTCGCCTCCTGTGGGGCATATTTCGAGTAACCCTCATCCCTGATATCCGGATTGTATGAATCCATTAACGGAACCACCATACCATGAGCCACCATATCCCGGTTGTTGCTGAATAACTCGATGAACTTCTCACGGGCGATAGAGCGGCTGATTGCAAGCCGCAGCGCCTTGTTCTTGCCCAGAACTGAATCGAGCATGTTAAAGCCCACCCAGAATGTTGATGGGTCCAGAAATGTTTTAAGATGAATATTCCGCTGATGCATCGACTCTGTCAGTTGCATGTTCTGGGTAATTGCCTCGCCGAAATTGTCCTTGGGGATGCCGGAGGAGTCAACCTTACCCTCCAGAAACAAAAACCAGGCAGGTTGAGATTCCAGTATAACCGTCCAGATAATTTTGTCGGCAAAAGGCATTATCCTGCCCGCATCATCAAGATAACCTCTCTCGGCGTCGCCGGGTTCGCCCTCCAAAGGATAAGCCTCTCCTCTGAAATTCGGATTCCTTACAAGCTCAAAGTAACTGCCACGGCGCCATTGCTCCAACATAAAAGGCCCGGTTCCCACAGGATTGCTTATAATATCCTTACCGTAAAAATCCACCGCTTCTCTGGCGACAGGAGCGGTCGAAAGATCCGCTAACGCGGTGCTGACCATTTGCGGCCAGGGCTTCTTAAGACGGATAACCAAAGTATAATCGTCAGGAGTCTGTAAGCCCTCAACAGCCCGGGAATAATCGATGCCTTGTTCACTTTCGCATCCTTTTGTATATTCACGAAATTCGTCAAGACCCACAATTTTGTCGTCAAACAACGACCAGTTTTGGCTGAGATATTTTATGTTTGCTATCCTCTTGAGTGAATAAACAAAATCATCGGCCTGTACCTCCCTTCCTTTGCCGCCCGCAAAACACTCGTCGTCCTGATAAAAAATACCCTTTTGAATCTTTATTGTGTAGGTGAGCAAATCATCACTGACCAGTGGCATCTCTTCGGCAAGGAGGGGAACGATTTCATAAGGACGTTTCAGAAAATGATACTGATAAAGAGTTTCAAATATCTGAGAGCCGATCGTGAAAGAATAACGGTCCCTCATATCGCCGGGATCCAGACCCCTTACCTTGGTCGGCATGATATGACGCAGCACCATTTCGTTTTTGTCCGTCTCTGAAGGGGATTTGCCGCAACCGGTGATAATCACTAAAACAAAAAGCAATAGTGCGATGCTGCCGTATCTGTTTATCATTCAATCAAACCTCCAATGTCCGATTGCATTCATATCACAACGGATAAACAAAACATATTCGCTCTGTAAAATTCCTTACAGTTCTCGTTCCGGGTCCTGCGCTCCCCCATATATCAAAGGTGCGCCGGGAAAAAATCTCTGTCCTTCGACCTTTTCTGCAAAACAAGCGGATTTGGTTACTCCTTTGTCCCGGCAGGTTCAGACTCGATATCTTCTGCCTCGGACCAGCCGGCTTCTTCGGCTTCTGTACCTTCATCAGTAGTTTCTGTAGAGTCCGTATCTTCAGTTTCATCCCGTTCTACCGGCGGTGCGAGCTTCTTCGGGCTGGTTATCGCACTGCCGTCCGGGTCCTTGCCGTAGTCAAAATTAAGGGCGGCACCAAGCTCCCCTTTACCGGCTGAAGAACCCAGAAGCGCATCGTGCTCTGCCTGCAATGCCGTATAGTCTTTGGGTTCATCCGTCCTGCCTATCAAAATCCTCTCAACGGCCTTCCTTATACTTGACTGGGGCCTGCCTAAAAGTCTGTCAAGCACGGATTGCTCAACTTCAATCAGAACCGAAGCCAACTGCTGCTGACAAACCTCACTCAGAATATTCTCTCCGAGGATATACCTTTGCATCGCATAAGAATACAACTGGGCGAACTTGCGCCCCAACTCGGATTTTGCCTGCTTCGATGATTGTGAGAGGATTTCATTTCCCAGCAACACCAGCAGCTTTGCATCCATCAACTCATACTTAACCGTCCAGTTCTCGTAAGCAATTGTGCGTAAATCGACAATCTTGGTCAGCAGTTCCTTTGCCTCAGCCCCGTTTACCCGCCCCGCAAAAGTTGCTATCAAACTGAGAATTTCGGGGTTGGTTTCCTTCTCGGCGGTAACTTTAAGCTGCTCGATGATTCGTGCCGCAGGTTCTTTAAGTAAAGATGTATCAGAATTCAATTGCCTCACCACACTCTGATTGGTAACGGCCTTTACGGCCCAGTAGCGGACGGTCGAGTTCTCGTGTCCTATCAGCCGCATGCCAAGTTCGAGCAGTTTGCTGCTTTCAAGCTGGGCTGCCAGAATGATAAGATTTTGCTCGACCAGAACCTTTCGCTCATCGCTCTGCCACTTTTGCAATTCGTCAAACGCTGCCGTTAGATGCTTTTTTCCAGAATCAATGAAAGCTTCGGAGTACTGACTCGGCTCGGGATTACCTCGCCGCGCAAATATCTGACTCCTGACACTGACTATATTCGAGAGATTTACCTCATAAAGCATCTCAGTTAATGCCTCTTCCCAAAAAGCGTCTATAACCGCTAAATCGGCACTTTCAAGCACTTCCTTGTTGAGAAGAGCCTTTTGCCGAACAGCGTCGATTTCCCGGGTCGAAACCGCCCCAGCTACGGTGCTCAAACTGAAAATTCCTGCAAGAAACACGATGACACATCGCTTCTTTCGCGTCATATCGCTCTTTTCCTTCTATGAAGAGGCCTGTAAACCTTTTGTAAACAACAATTAGTAAAAATAACTGAGATACCACCCTGTGTCAAGCAAATTCGGTCTTTCGAGATTCTAAAAGGTCGCGCAAAGGAATTTCTTTGATTTTTTGACACTCCCAGCTATATTAACAGTTCGCGAAAAGGTTCTTCCAAAATTACCTTGCCAAAAGCCTCTCCGGAATGTAAAATTCGGCATTCGGGCGTTGAGATTTATTGTAATTGAAAAAATTAACCTAAATCTTTAATCATAAAATACGCGTTATACCTTGCTTAAATTTAATATATTACAGACAGATGGTGCTATGACAAAATCACTTGGGATGATTATTACCTTGACGGCGATGTTAGCGTTCGTGGGGGGCTGTCAGCCTGAGAACGAACAAAATGATGTTGTCCCCCGGCAGGATATCGTACCAAATAGCCAGCAACCCGAACCCGAATTGCAGGAGCCTGTGCCGCAGGAGCCTGAACCTGAACCTCAACAGCTCCAGACTCAACAGGCCGAACCGGAAGAAATAGACAGTGAGCAGATAGCTCCCGAACAAATAGAATCCCTGGAGCCCGAGCCTGAAACTCAACAGGCCGAACCGGAAGAAATAGACAGTGAGCAGACGGCTCCCGAACAAATAGAACTCTTAGAACCTAATACCCCGACAAGCGATGAGCAGGATCAGCAGGAAGCGGAAGATGAATGGGGACTTGATTCACAAATCTCCTCAGAAAGGCCGGCCTTTTACGATGCATGCGAGCTGATTTTCAAAACCTATGTTGATGAACAGGGTTTGGTCGATTACAAAACACTCAGGCGAAAAAGAGCCCAATTAATTGATGCCGCCAGAAAATTCGATCAAGTTCATCCCGCCCAGCTTATGTCATGGTCTGATAATGAAAAGATCTCCTTCTGGATAAATGCCCACAACATATTCACCCTCAAGCTGATTATCGACAACTACCCTATAGAGCCTCGCTGGTATCTGATTAACTATCCTGACAGCAGTATAATGCAGATTGTCGGCGGGCGAGATAAAACCTTCTTCAGAATCATCGGCATGGAATACACGCTCCGCGAAATCGAAAAGGAAATACTCATGGCACGGTTCGACAACCCCAAGATATGCTTCGCCCTGTCTTATGCGAGCATGGGAGGGGCGTACCTGAGAAATGAGCCGTACTATCCCGACAAACTCGACCGGCAACTGGACGAGCAGGTTGAAAAATTCCTCTCAAGTCCCCGAGGTCTAAAAATCGACCGCGCAGGAAAGATTATCTTTCTTTCGGATATATTCAATTGGTACAAAAAGGTCTTTGTAGCAAATTACGGCTCCATAAAGAAGTTCAGAAATCGCGAACCTCATATCCAGGCCTACCTGAATTTCATAGTTGATTATGTTTCGCCCGAAAAGGCCGGTTTCTTCGGCCTGGACAATTATAAGGTCGAATTTCAGTTATACGATTGGCACCTAAACGAACAACCTTAATGAAAGCCTGATAATATCAACAGAAGCCGTGCCGCGCACCCGTCGAGACGCGGTCTCGCCGCGGCTGAAGCAGCCGAACCAAAACAGAAGCCGTACCGCACAAGCGGCCGAACCAAAACAGAAGCCGTACCGCACAAGCGGCCGAACCAAAACAGAAGCCGTACCGCGCAAGCGGCCGAATACAGTCTGCTTGCGGGGGCTCTCAACATTGCGCACCGTCATCCCGAACGCAGACTATTGTCATGCCGGATTTGCCTGTCCTCCGTAGCCTCGTGCGAAGGAGGAATCCGGCATCCAGTTCATTTAGCCCCGCGTTTGACGCGGGGTCATTCTGAGGCGCAGCCTTTGTCATTCTGAGCCCTTCGCTTCGCTCAAGGACAGGCTCCCCGAAGAATCTCAACCCTCCGCACATCTGTCATTCTGAGCCGAAACCGAAGAATCTCAACCGTTCGTCTACTGTCATTCCAAACTTGATTTGGAATCCATTATCTCACCAAAGGTCGTGGATTCCA
>DUZQ01000058.1 GCA_013349435.1 Planctomycetota bacterium
AAAGAGGCGTAAACTGGCAGTTCAAAGTAGAAGATGCCCGACGAAAATTGCGTTCACTGTACCCGAACATTTAATCTTTACAGTGCACTAGTGCTTTGTCGCATATAATATGATGCCGTATAGGCTTTTTTGTCGATATATCTAAAAACAGTATTTTGACAAGGAGGCTATTATGGCAAATGAAGCAAAATATGTTGTTGAATTGACAAGTGGAGAGAGAAGCCAGATTAAGCAAATGCTCAGCAAAGGTAAAGCTGCGGCTTACAAGCAACGGCATGGAAGAATTCTACTGCTGGCAGATCAAGGCCCTCATGGCGGCAAAAAGATGAGCGATTCGGCAATTGCACAGGCTCTGGCCTGTGGCCAGGCAACTGTAGAACGTATTCGCAAGCGTTTTGTTCTGGAGGGGTTCGATGCGGCGTTGGGCCGTAAGAACCGCACTAATTACCGTCGTAAGATTGATGGCAAAGCAGAGGCTCGTCTAATCGCACTGACATGCAGCGAGGTTCCTGATGGATATGATCGCTGGACACTCAGGTTACTCGCGGACAAGATGGTTGAGCTTAAAATAGTCGATTCCTGCGGCAAAGATACTGTGCATCGTACACTTAAAAAAAACGAGATTAAGGCTTGGCTTAAAAATCGCAACAGGCAAGCCAACAATATAGATTGGCGTTTTACGACAGAAGACGCCAGGATAAAATTGAAAAAACTATACCAATCAATTGATTAGCAACAAAGCATTAGAAAAAAGTATCCCAAAAAACAAATGACAGGTCAAGCAAAAATCCGGCGCAGGCAAAGGAGTCGGGGACAACTTAAAAACCTCCTGTTATTCATTCAGGATACTTGAAAAACGTTGACTTCCGGGCGGGTCGGCGATACACTAAAGGCCTCTATAGCTGCGACCGGCGCAGCAGGCGCGTTGCCGATGCCGATGCGGAAAAATGTTTAGGGAAATGCAAAGACTATGGATGTCGAGGAGCGGAAAACAGAGCAATTTGAGGACAAGAAGATTCTTGACGAGCTCAAGAATTCTTACCTGAATTACGCCATGAGTGTCATCGTCTCGCGGGCACTGCCAGACGTTCGGGACGGGCTGAAGCCCTCGCAGCGGCGGATATTAGTGGCTATGAATGATTTGAATCTCGGGCCGCGCAGCAAGCACCGCAAATGCGCCAAAATTGTCGGTGATACCAGCGGTAATTACCACCCGCACGGCGACCAGGCGACTTACGGCACCTTGGTCCGAATGGGACAGGACTGGAATATGCGGCGAACGCTTGTTGACCCGCAGGGTAACTTCGGCAGCATCGACGCCGACCCGCCCGCCGCCATGCGATATACCGAAGCACGCATGACCGAGGCGGCAACCGAGATGTTAGAGGACCTCAAACGCGATACCGTTGATTTCGTACCCAACTATGACGAGACACGGACAGAGCCGGTTGTTTTACCCGCGAAGTTCCCGAATTTGTTAGTCAACGGTGCAAGCGGCATCGCAGTCGGGATGGCGACAAATATCCCGCCCCATAATGTCGGAGAAATCTGCGATGCCCTCGTGCTGATAATTGAAGACCCCCAATGCGGTTTCAAGGACATCCTGAAAAAGCTGCCCGGGCCGGACTTTCCAACAGGCGGTATCATCTGCGGCCGAAAGGGAATCATGGAAGCCTATGTTACCGGCAGAGGGCACCTGAAAGTCCGCGCAAAAACAGATATTGAAAAAAAGGCCGGGGCCAGAGGCAAAACCAGAATAGTTATTACCGAAATTCCCTTCATGGTGGTCAAGACAAACATCGTCTCGAAGATTGCCGATTGCGTTCACAACGGCCAGATTGGAGAGATTGCCGACGTTCGCGACGAGTCGGACCGAAAAGGGATGCGAATTGTGGTCGAACTGAAAAAAGATGCCGATGAACAGGTCGCCCTTAACAAGCTTTTTCGGTTCACACCCCTGCAGAGCACTTTTGCAATAAACAACGTGGCGCTTGTCAACAATCGACCCGAGATTTTGAACATCAAGCAGATGCTCAGGCTCTTCATTCAGCACCGCCGAACGGTTGTTCGGCGCAGGAGCAGATTCCTTCTGAAGAGATGCAGAAACCGTGCACATATCCTCGAGGGACTCATTCTGGCTGTCAGCGACATCGATGAGATTATCTCCATTATAAAAAAATCGCCGGATGTACCGACGGCAAAGCTTAACCTGATGAAAAAGCCGCTCAGGCTCGCCGAGACTGCGACACTTAAAAAGATACTTCCAAAAAACTTTGTTTCCCAAAAGACCGGTGAGGACCACTTCCTCACCGGCCCGCAAGCCAATGCGATTTTGATAATGCAGTTGCAAAGGCTCACCGGCCTGGAGATCGAGAAGCTGGCAAAAGAATACGCCGAGCTTATGGAACAGATAGCAGGCTATGAAGCCCTGCTGAGCAACGACGCCCTGCTTTTGGACGTTATTCGAGAGGACATTTACGAAATAAAGGAAAAGTACGCCGACAAGAGGCGAACGGTTATCACGGATACCGACATCGACCAGTTCGACGCCGTGGACCTGGTCGCCGAGGAAGAAGTCCTGGTGATGATAAGCCACAGCGGGTACATCAAACGAATGCCTATTGACACTTACCGCAAGCAGGGCAGGGGCGGCAGGGGAATCATCGGTTCAGCCACCAAAGAGGACGACTTCATCGAGCACATGTTCACCGCCTCGACACACGACTACCTTCTGGTCTTTACAAGTCGCGGTATCTGCCACTGGCTCAGGGTCTATGACGTACCAAGCATGTCCCGTCAGAGCAAGGGCAGAAATATCATCAACCTGCTCCGGCTGCGCGATGAGAAAATCACCTCGATAATCAACGTCCGGGATTTTGACAACAGACAACTGGTTATGGCAACACAAAACGGTATTGTCAAAAAGACCGTCCTGAGCGCCTACGGGCATCCCCGCGCAACCGGCGTCATTGCGATTAAACTCGATTTGAACGACGACCTGATAGGGGTCGCCGTTACAACCGGCGAAGACGAGATTATCTTAGGTACGCGAAACGGTATGGCGATTAGATTCGGCGAGGACCAGGTCCGCTCGATGGGGCGGGTGAGCATGGGAGTTAAGGGTATAAAGCTTCGCTCCGGCGACAAGGTCGTGGATATGGTTATCCCACGAAAAAGCCCCACGCTGCTTACGGTTTGCGAGAAGGGTTACGGCAAGCGGACCAAGCTCGACGATTACCGGCTGCAAAAGAGGGGCGGACTCGGGCTTATCAATATAAAGACGACCGCACGCAACGGTAAGGTTGTCGCGCTAAAAGCCGTCGATGACGACGATGAGCTTATGATGATTACCGCCAAGGGGATGATTATTCGCACCGGGCTGGACGAAGTCCGCACCATCGGCAGAAACACCGCCGGGGTGCGAATGATAAAGCTAAAAGCCGACGACAAACTCGTCGCGGCAGAAAGACTCGTAACCGAAGAGGATGGGCCGGAGCCTGCGCCCGACGCCCCTGCGCCCAAAGATGCGTCAATCGAGCAAAAACGCCAAGAAACGAAAAGAAAGAAAAAGACACAAAAACCAAAATCCGATTGATGTATCTTGCTCTGCAGCAAAAGCTGTAAAATTGTCATCCTGAAATATCCGGGGCGCACGAAGGATTGAGAATCTTCGCCGAGCCTGTCACCAGGCAAAGTACCATGAACAACTTCTATAAGGTTTATTACAACAGGTACGGATTATTAATGAATTTATTATATCAAATTCAGTTAATTCGATACGGTTATCCCCCCTGTCATGCCGGACTTGCTTGTCCTCCGTAGCCTTGTGCGAAGGAGGAATCCGGCATCCAGAAAGCTCAAGATATTTTTAGCAAACCGCATATCGGCTCTTTTTAACTGGAATTATTATAACACGGCGGCGATCTTCCTTTTCCCGTTCATATACCGCTGCAGGGCCACGGGTATATTAACTGAGCCGTCGGCGTTCTGGTTTAGTTCGAGAATGGGTATCAGGATTCTCGGTGAAGCGATGACGGTGTTGTTGAGTGTATGACAAAAGACATTTTTCTTTTTTGCCGTCTTGTAGCGAAGGTTCATTCTGCGGGCCTGGAATTCGTAAAATCGGCTTGCTGAGTGTGTCTCACCGTAGCTGTTTCTCGATGGCATCCACGCCTCAATGTCGTATTTCTGGACCTGGCCCCTGCCCAAATCGCCCGTGCAGACATTCACCACACGGTAAGGCAGCTCCAGGGCCTGCATAATCTCCTCGGCGTTGGCTAATATCTCTGTATGATATTGTTTGCTTTGTTCCTCGTCGTTTTCGCCGATAACCACCTGTTCGACCTTGTCGAACTGATGTATTCGGTAAAGCCCGTGTGTATCCTTCCCCGCCGCCCCCGCTTCACGCCGAAAGCATGTGCTAAGTGCGACATATTTCAGTGGGAGCCGGTCCTGAGTTAATAGCTCGCCCTTATGATAGGCGGTCAACGGCACCTCGGCGGTCCCTGCAAGATTAAGATTATCTTTTTCCATTTGATAGGTCTGGTCTTCTGCGCCGGGGAAAAAACCCGTACCCATCATCACCTCATCACGCATAAGCATCGGCACGGCGAGCGGAACGTAGCCCTTTGCAATTATACCGTCCATCGCAAAACGCAAAACCGCCCAGTGCAGCAGCGCCCCGTCACCCTTTAGAAAATAATTTCTCGTGCCGGCCAACTTAACCCCCCGCTCGATGTCGATAATATCCAGGTCAAGACCAAGTTGAACGTGGTCTTTCGGCTCAAAGTCAAACCGGCGAATCCCGCCCCACTTTCTAATCTCTACGTTCTCAGTATCGTCTTTGCCGAAAGGGACATCATCATCTGCAGGCTGGGCAACCTGCTGCATAATTTTCTCGAAGCCGGGATCGAGCGATCTTATTTGCTCGTTAAGTTTGCCTTCCTCTTTCTTTAATTCACCAAGTTCGGAAAGAGCCGACTTCCTGTTCTCACCGTCCAGTTTCGGAATCGATTTTCCGATTCTGTTTTTTTCGGTGGCTATTTCCTGTAAGCGGTTTCTGTTTTTACGAAGTTCGGAATCGATTCGGAGCAGTTTATCGATGTCAACCTTGAAGCCTTTCGCCGCGGCTGCGTCTTTATATCTTTTGGGATTTTCCCGAATCAGTTTAATATCAATCATAATTATTCCCGGTATCTTCTGATTACAAGCACATTATTTTGACCCCCGAATCCGAACGACTCGTTCATTGCGGTATCGACCTTTGCTTTTCGGGCCTTGTTCGGTACATAATCAAGGTCCAGTTGAGGGTCGGGGTCGGTCAGGTTCATCGTTGGGGGCAGGATATTGTCCCGTATCGCCAGCACGCAGGTTATAAGCTCGGCGCAACCGGCCGCTCCAATCAAGTGCCCGAACATACTCTTGGGGCTGCTTGCAGGTACACTTTTGGCCCGCTCCTTAAAAACCTTCTTAATAGCTACCGTCTCAATAGAGTCGTTCTCCGAGGTGGCCGTGCCGTGCGTGCTGATATAATCGATATCCTTGTAAGTTATGTTCGCATCGGCCAAAGCCTTCTCCATCGCCTGCACCGCACCCCTTGCCTCTTCGTGCATATCAGTTACCCTGAAAGCGTCGCTGCTGCTGCCGAAACCGATTATCTCGGCTAAAATTTCAACACCCCGCTTCCTGGCTGAGTCCAGAGACTCCAAAATCACAATAGCAGCTCCTTCTCCGAGAACAAAGCCGTCTCTGCTTGCAGAAAACGGCCTCGACGCGGTCTGCGGGCTGTCGTTTCTGGTCGATAGAGCCGTCAGGCGATTAAATCCGGTAACCCCCAACGGATGAATCATCGAGTGGGCGCCACCTGCTATCATTATATCGGCTTTGCCGGAACGAACCAGCATAGTCGCTTCACCAACCGCCTGTGTGCTCGCCGCACACGCCGTCAGGCAACTCCTTGTTACTCCCAGAGCACCTGTAAGAAGCGCCAGGTGGCTTGCAGGCATGTTCGGCTCCTGTTCAAGTTCGACCATCGGATGCATTTTTCCGAACGCAACCTCGGCCCACGCCGACCAGTCCATTTGCTGCTTGTCATCGTCCCACCCATTTACTATAGCGCCGAAGAAATTATCATTATCCACCGAACCCTCCCCGGCACCCAGATATATGCCCATCCGCCTGCGGTCTATGCCGTCTGCGGGATTATCCGTTTCGATTTCTATACCCGCCTGCCTGCACGCCTGGGCGGTTGCTCCGATGGCAAAACACGCGCCGCGGTTGGCGAAAGAATGCAGGTTTGGATACTTCGTATAATTCGCAAAATCATAATCCTTAACCTCGGCACCGAATTTCGAAGGAAACGTTGCTGCATCAAAAATGGTCGTTTCAGCCATTCCGCCGGTTCCGGCAAGCAGCGCCCGCCACGTGCTTTCAACGTCATTGCCTACGGGACAAACGATTCCCATTCCGGTTATTACAACACGATTAGTCATTTATCTTGTCTCTTATCAACCAAAACAGAAAATATCGAACACCGAACATCGAACGCCGAAAGTCAAAGTAAAAAAAGTAAAACCGGCTATTTTCCTTTTTCTGACCCTTTATTATTTTGGGCTGTTCTTATACTCGCAACAAAAATCGAAACAAGCTCATCACATTCATCCATCACTGGCCCTAATTTTTTCTTATGCTTTGCCAAAATTTTGCGTTGGACAATCTTAAGCCATATTTATGTCTCACGCAATTCTTTCAGCGCCACTTTCATTTTATGAATAAAGTCCTTCCGTGACTCTGCGCTTTGTGCCTCTCCGTAATTGGGCGCTGCCGCTGTGCCACTTCTTACCAACTGCCCTGCAATATGATTCCCTGCGCGTGTGTTGGGTAAAGTCTCAACAACGTTAATAATCCTAACGGAGAAGTCCACTAAACGATCTTCAAGGTCATACTTTCTGTCTTTGCTTTTATCTTTCATCATTCATTATCCCAAGTTCAATACTTCATTGTTGCACTTTATCATTCGAAATTCGATGTTCGTTATTCGATATTTAATATAGCATGTTTACTTTCTGATTATTCGGAGCGAAACCGTCGAAGCTCTTCAGCACCACGGCCGCCGTCTGTCCGCCGAACGTATAACTACAGCATAATGCAAAGCGAATATCCTTTTCGAGTATTTGTTCGGTGATATTCAGCTCACAACCGGGTGCTTTATTATCACAATTTTTTGCAGCCCCGATTTTCCCTTCATCAACCGCCCGTGCCGCTGCTATCAAATCCAACGCACCACTTGCGGCGCCGGTGTTACTGAGCATGCTCTTTGTCGGCCAGACCGGCACATCCCGTATTGCCGGCCCCAAAACTTTTTGGATAGCCGTCGCCTCGGCCAAATCATCCGCCAAAATACCCGTCCCGTGGGGTATAATCAAATCCAGTTGGGCGGGTGAAATACCGGCATCTGCCAAAGCCGTTTCTATCGCAATTTGAATACCTGCCCCGCTTGCCTCCTGATGCTCATAAGCCCCGCTTAAATTATTGCTTGAACCGGTGCCGACGACCTCCGCATAAATCTTCGCACCACGGCCGACCGCACTATCAAGCTCCTCCAAAACTACCACGCCGGCCCCCTCGCCGAAAACACACCCTTGGGCATTTGCATCAAAGGGACGGCAGGCGGCATCGGGATTATCGTTGCTTGGGCTTGTGGCACGTTTTAACAGACACTGCCTGAGCATGATTATAGGGTTGACCTTCGCCTCACAGCCCCCCGCCAGCGCAGCATCGGCATCGCCCCTGGATATAATCTCTGCAGCTTCACTTATCGCAAGGTGCCCGCTCGCCTCGCCGCAGGTCAGAGTATTGCTCGGCCCCTGGATATCGTGGATGATTCCTACATGGCACGCCGGCATATTGGGTAGGTACTTCAAGAGCCATATCGGTGTAAGGTTCTCAAGGCCGTCGCTGCCCCACTTGTGAATATCAAAGCGACCGTCCGTAATGCTCTTTGCCACCGCGAAAGCCAGCTCGACCAGGTCGCAGGAAATAACTCCCGCACCCAGATTTATCGCCATCCGCCAGGGGCTGATATTGACACCGGCCTGTTCAGTCGCCTTTGTAACAAGACCACTGCTTCTGACGGCCTCGTCCGCCGCGACTACGGAAAGCTCGATATCCCTGCTCATCAGCTTGACGGCCTTGCGGTAGCTCTTCGGCACGTACTTTTGAACCTTAAACTCCGGCGCCTCGCCTGCCAGCTTGCAGCTAAAACCGGCAGGGTCAAACGCCTTGATAAAATCGATACCGCAACGGGCGCTCATCAGGCCGGACCACAAGTCATCCGCCGTCAGCCCCAACGGACTTATCGCACCAAGGCCCGTTATGACAACACGACGCCCCTTCATCAAGTCAGTCCCGTCAAAAGCGACTTGAACATATCGGTGAAGACAAAATTTTCTTCGGGAAACTCCTTGCCCGCAAGATTTTTGTCGATATGACTGAACATCAGACTTATCTCGGCAATAAGCTCTTGGCCCCGGAGAATCCTGCCGGATACACCCGCCGCCTCGGGCGCTATCGATTCGATAACCGCATGCAGTGTTATCGCATCGCCCGGCCTTACGTAATGATGGAAAACACACTTTTGAATCTTTGCCAGTATCACCTTTTCCTCGAAATTTCTCGCCTCGCCAACCAATATGCCCGCCGTCTGCGCCATAGCTTCAATCATCAGACACTCCGGCATAATCGGAAAGCCGGGAAAATGGTCGTGCAGATGCTCCTCGGCCAAGGTAACGTTCTTCAGGGCCACAGCGCTTTTGCCGCTGTTAAACTCCAGGAACTTGTCTATCCAAATCCACCGCATCTTAAAAGCTCAAATTAAAACTATCGGCAGGGCCGCCCGAGCCGCTCCTGCCGACAACTCCCGTCTTTTCTGATATGTCCGATTATTCATCAGGCGGCTTTGAGTTTGCCTTCGACAAAATTTACCACCGCGGCGACCGTAAACAAATCCGCCATCTTGTTAACGTCGGGGTCTTCCTGAAACGTTGATATGTCCGTGTGGGGCATCTTGGCCTTAAGCTCCGTCATGCCCTTGTCCGTAAGTTTGCCGTTACTGACGTATTCGGGATTATTCATCAGGCTCTCGGCGGGAAATAATTCCTCTCTGGGAATCTTTATCCCGAACGACTTTTCCAGCCTGAATACTATATCAAGGAAATCTATGCTTTCTGCGCCGAGATCTCCCATCAAGGTTGCAGATTCGGTAACTTCCTCATCGTCAAGCCCGAGCGCATCAATCAGTACTTCCTTAACCTCCCCGTAAATCTCATCACGATTCATTGCCATTGTTTAAAATCTCCAATGTTCTGCCATTTTAAATCTTAGGTTTAATATCGATTCCGAATTCACCCCCGCCACATATGTAATCCCGGTTTTACACAGAGCGAAGATTCTTTTGTACATTTCAATGTCAATACCCAATTTACCGTACACGGTACTCAAGGCCGAAGCAGCTTCCATCTCTGCTTTAAACTCTGAACAATTCTGTCATCCACCGCCGCCATCTTGGCATCTTCGTCAGCGAGATTAAAATGCCGGAGGCTGAACCTCGCCTCGACAATAGTGTCGGCGCCGCAAGTGCCCTTCCCGTTGAAACCGCTAACGTTTTCCTCTATCGTACGGGCCTTTACAAAATACTTCAATTGCGAGCCGGGCGCCGCGAAGCTTTTATATTTAACATTTCCGGCGTGTTCAAGCAAGACCATACTTTTTGAAAAATCCTGTGTCAGCCGCACCAGCCAGGCTGCTGACTCGATAAGACCTTCAAGAAGCAGCACCCCCGGCAGCACCGGAAACGTCGGAAAATGGTCCGCCAGGTACTCCTCAGCCAAAGAAACGCTCTTGACAGCTTCAATCTCGCTGCCCGGTCCTATCCGAATAACCTTGTCGATAAGTACAAACTTCATGCTTGGGATTGTAACGATTCGTCTGCGTTTTTCCAGTTTTTTTGCCAAAAATCCCGTATTAAATAAAAAAAAGGTTTTTTCTAAATATTTTAAGTTTTACTTGCACCGGCAGGCAGAATTGCTATAATGTTTACATATAATAAAGTCTTTATGGTGAGCAGATTCGCAGTGATATTGATAGTATTTTTCACTGTAGATACAGATTTGAGTAGCACTAACCTCAAACAAGACTATTTACTGAAGGAGAAGGAAAATGAAATCACGTTCGAATAACAGCAATATTTTGGCCTTTTTAATTTTCCTGATATTTCTGATGCAGTTTTCCTGCCCCGCACTCCGGGCTGCCTGCTCAGGCACTTACCAGTACGGCGCAAACAACAACAATTATACCATTCCAGATGACGGCTCCTGGGCCTATAGCCTCATTACCATTTCGGAGGCACCGGCAGGGGCTACGGTAACATGCGTGGAGGTCCACTATGAAATAACAGGTCCTTGGTCTGGTTTAACGCGCGTCGATCTGACCGACTGGGAACAGGATCGCGAAGTAACTTTCGCGGATTACCTCGAGGGTGATTTGATAGGGGATTATTCCGCATCGTCATCTTTTGATGGAGAACCGGTGAATCAGACATGGATACTCTGGGCAAACGGAATGTATGTAGTAGGTCCAGGATCTATCGATGAGTGGTGGATTAAGGTATATTATGAAGACGGTGGTGGGGGCGGCGGTTATTGCATCGCTTCGACGACTTACACTAACTATGAATATATTTCCCGAGTTCAGGTCGGAGATATCGACAAAACAAGCGGCTCTTCGGGTTATGCCGACTATACCGCCTACTCGACCCAGATGCAAGTTGGTCAGGGTTACGGGATAACCGTTACCAACACTAACGGTTGGTCCACGGACGTATGTGGTATCTGGGTGGACTGGAATCAGGATGAAGACTTTACAGACGCAGGCGAAACAATTTCCGTCTCCGGCAATCCGAGTGTTGGCCCTTACACTGCGACGATAACGCCGCCCGGATATGCCACCCTGGGCGAAACACGCATGAGAGTACGAATAGTAGATCCCGGCTCCGGCGACACACTCAGTCCCTGCGGCCCCGCAGACTATGGAGAGGTCGAGGATTATTCGATTGAGGTTATCGAAGCGCAATATCTGCCGGGCGGGATAACAGGAAGCAAATTCAACGACTTGGATTCCGACGGCAACTGGGACGGGGCTGAAGACGGCATCGGAGGCTGGGAGATATACCTCGACCTCAACGATAACGGCCAATACGACACAACTGAGCCGAACGTGATAACAGATGTTGATGGATACTATGAGTTTACGGATATCGCTCCGGGTGCGTATATTGTTGCCGAGATTGACCGGGCCTGCTGGCGGCAAACCTTTCCGGGCCCGGTGGGTACGCATGAAATAGTTATCGACCCCAATGAAGTTGTCGAAAATGTAAATTTCGGCAATTATGACACCGGCGCAACGGCTGTTTCCATCCTGGCAATAGAGGATACGTATGTAAACAGCAGCGACCCGTGCGCAAATTATGGCAATAGTAATAGCCTGAGCAGCGGATACGACGGCAGCGCCGTATATCGCACATTTCTGAAATTTGACCTTTCGATTATTCCACCCGGAAATGTTGTAACCTTGGCAACCTTACGCCTCAATAATAACTTTATCAGTATCCCGGCACCGGAACTCGATGTGTATCCCATCTCCGATCGTTGGGACGAATTAACGGTTACATGGAACGACCAGCCGGTCGATATTGGTGGAATTATTGCAATCAATAGAAGCATGGTAAGCGGTGATTATACGACGTGGGATGTTACCGAGGATGTGGATGACGATTATGCCAATGATGGTCTTTACAGCCTGAAAATCGTAAGCCCAACTGAAAATGTGCTGCAAATGGCCGGCTTCTGGAGTAAGGACTTAGGTTGGCCACCCGAAGCCCCGACTTTGGAAATTGAATACATGCCCATCTTCGGCGGCGGAACAGGTGAACGAGGCGACCCGTACCAGATATGGACAGGCCAGCAGTTCAACACTATCGGCCTGTATCCTAACCGCTGGAACAAACATTATAAGCTCATGGACGATATCTCTTTAGCCGACTACACAGGCCCTTCTTATAACCACATTGGCTCTGATCCTGAAGTTATCTATGGTGATGGGACTTTTACGGGCGTTTTTGATGGAAATTTTCACTCGATTGCTGATTTTTCTGTTTCAAGTAATGCCCGCGATTATTTAGGGCTCTTTGGGTCTGTCGAAGGTACTGTTAAGAACATTAAGTTAATAAATCCAGTTATCACAACTCCTTACACCCCCCATAGTAATTATATTGGGCCGATAGCTGGCTATATTGAGGGAGCGAAAATCATAGGCTGCTCTGTTATTGGCGGCACCGTTGAAGGTGACAATTGGGTTGGTGGTCTTGTCGGGTGTATTAAAGGAGGCAATATTGCCAATAGCAGTTCATCTGCTGTGGTTTCCGGCGATCGCGGTATTGGTGGTCTTGCTGGAGACGGTTATATGTTCGGTGCCGGCGTAATCACAGATTGTTATGCACGGGGAGATGTTTCCGGTAACGATTATGTTGGAGGCTTTATGGGGGATAGCCATGATGTGTTAATTGTGAACTGCTACAGTACCGGTTCGGTAAGCGGAGTGAGCAATACGGGAGGTTTTTCGGGTTACAATTCAGCTGGATTCCCAGTTGAGGATAATGTAATCGGTTGTTTCTGGGATGTCGAGTCAAGCGGGGATCCCAACAGTGCCGCAGGCACCGGTCTGACAACAGCCGAGATGCAGAATATGGACTCTTTTATAGACGCCGGTTGGGATTTCTTGGTTGAGACGGCCAACGGAGGAAGTGACGACTGGGTGATGCTTTCGGGGGGCGGCTATCCGGTTTTGTGGCACGAGCTGCCCTTTGAACCGCCTTTGCCGGCTTTTGCGGGCGGCTCCGGCACCGTTGCTGCCCCTTACCTTATAGCCACTGAAACCCAGCTTAACAGCATCGGACATAATCCGAGGCTGATGGATAAGCACTTCAGGCTTATCAGCGACCTTGATATGGGCGGAATCCAGTTTCATAGAATTGCTACTGAGCCTTACGAATTCAGCGGAACATTTGACGGTGCAGGTTACGTGATCAGCGATATTTTTATTAAACCATCCATTAATATTGTTTCTTCAATCGGATTAATAGACAATCTTGATGGCACCGAAGCCGAAATATCTAATCTTACACTCACTGATCCAAATATTGTCTCTGACTGGGGCTGGGGCGTAGGGTCTTTGGTTGGTATAAATGAAGGTGGCGCCATAACCAACTGCCACGCCGTTAATGCGAACATTAGAGGTTTTGCGGGCGTCGGGGGTCTTGTAGGGGCCAATTTATGGTATGGCAGGATATCCGGCTGTTCGGCCTCGGGAAATGTTTCCGAGAGCCTGGTTTACCCGGTTATTTTTTCTGCCGTCGGTGGTTTGGTAGGGGAAAATAGTCTCTGGTCTGAAATCGAAAGCAGTTTCGCAAAATGCAACGTCTATGGCGACGATTGTGTGGGGGGGGTAGTGGGTACGAATATAGTATCCAGTATACTTACAAATTGCTATTCTCAGGGCACGGTTACAGGGACGGAGAATTATATTGGAGGACTTATCGGAAGAAGCCACGCTGGAACTGCCAACTATTGTTATTCAGGCTCTGTGGTTACCGGGCCTTTGGGAACCGACGGTGTCGGAGGGCTTATAGGCAGAATAGGTGGCAGCTCAGAGCAATATACGGCGTGTTTCTGGGACAGCGAAGCAAATCCTTCACTTCCCGGTATTGGTAACGGTACCGACCCTGATGTAACAGCCAAAACAACGGCTCAAATGCAAGCTGAAAGCACATATACCTCGGCGGGCTGGGACTTCCTCGGAGAAACCGCCAATGGTACCGAAGATATATGGGCTGGGCTTGAAGGAGTCGGCTACCCCGAATTTGTATGGCAGGGTCCTTTAGCCGTCAGCCTTGATATAAACAAGACCTGGATGTATCAGGGTCTGCCGGACCAGACTAATTCTGAGCTGAACGCAACGGTTTCAATTTTGGCCGACCCGTTTGAAAATACCGGCTACACATACCAATGGGAATTCATCCTGCCCGATGATGTAAGCATTGCACCGGTGGTAACACAAGGCGGAACCGGTAACTCGTTCTGCACTTTTGCCGCACCTTCCTGCGACCAGCCGGCGGGTCTGTCCGACTCCGGTCAGGCTCTTGCTGTCCGGGTAACGGTTACAGGCACTGATTTCGGCAATTCAAAACAGGTCCAGGTACCGTTTGGAATAGCTTTGTTGGGTGATGTCAACAATGATAAAGCGGTAAATGTTATTGATCGCAGTATCGTTAACTCCTTCTGGCGATTAGGCTCCGCAGGTCCATTCTCTTTCACTGATTGCAACCTCAACTGTGACACCGACATCAACGTGGTCGATAGGAGCATCGCGAACGCCGTATGGCGCGGCATACTCGGCCAAAACTCTGTAACCTGCCGGTGCCCTTTAAGATAAATCGGAATTTTTACAAAACTTCAGAGAAAAACAAGCCGCATCCAAAGATTGGTGTGTGGCTCTATCGCCATAAACGCAGAATTTGTTTTATGTCATCTCAGGTTTCCCGTCGTCGCCAAAATTACTTCCAGAAGGGGCAAAACTCAATATTAACGAAAACTGGACTTACAGGCCGATAACTAATATGATACCTTGCGTAAATTAATATCTTTTATTTAAGACGATTATGCTCGAAGCCTTTCAAAATCTCGAAAAAAATGCACTAACCTTTGCACCCGAAGTCCTTGTCGTGCCCGGCGTGCTTTGTGTTTTGCTTGGAATTTGTTTTTGGCTGGGAGGGATGCGATGGAGCAGACCCACCGCCACCATATTAGGTACCCTTGCAGGTTTGTTTTGGGCTTTTTTCCTGACAGACCGGCAAGTCGCCGCCTTCGTGAGTATGGCTGTCGTTGTCGGGGCTTTTGCGCTATTTTTTAACAGAGCTGCACTGGTGGTTGCAGGCGCCGCGACAACCCTCATCATAAGCTTGTTTATTTTTGCCGCTCCATACCTGGGCAAACCTAAAAATATACAGTACCCCTCGCAAAAATTGTCCACCGTCGCCGAAGGAGATTCTCAAGACAATATGCCCATCGCCGAGAGCCTCGAAGCGGCAAAAACACATCTGGTCTTTCTCGGCGACCTTTTAGGTCGTGCCATTAACCTTGTGCCGTTCGAAAAACTTCTGATTTCAGCCGCGATTGCTGTAATCTTCGCTACAGCAGGTTATTTTATGCCGCAACTCATCCTCGCTATTACCTGCTCGGCCTGGGGAGTCTCTATCATATTTTTGGGAATGATATTGCTGCTGTTCTTCAAAGGTGCCCGTCCGATTACACAAATTTATGCCAACGCCGGCGTCTTTGGTATCGTAACTTTGGCGATGATAGTATTTGGGAGCGCCGTACAACTTCTGCTTTGTTCGGCGAGAGATAAAAAGCTGGCCGCAAGAAAACAAGCTTATGGAGAAAGGTAATGGACTGCATTGGTTTTCTGGCTCTGGCCGCCGAGGCCTCGAAGCCGACAAAAGCGATTCGAATCGAAGAAATTGATATTGTACCCATAGACTTTATCTGGGAACAAATTACCTCGCTTAGCTGGCTGCATGCCGTTATCGCAATATCGTTCGGCGTGGTATGGCTGCTGTACGGCTGGAGAATCTTCAAGATTCTCGTCGTAATCAGCTTTGCCTTGTTGGGGCTTTATCTCGGAATAAACATCGGCAAACAACTCAGCGGAGACCAGGTAAACGTTAACAATGAAGTATGGGCCGGGGTAATCGGGCTGGCACTTTTTGCCTTTGTTTCCGTGCCGCTGATGAGATGGTGCGTCTGCGCCCTCGGGGCCGTCGCCGGCGGAATCCTCACCAGCGGCTTATGGTACGCATTCGGCCTGCCGCAGGTATATATGTGGGCCGGCGGGGTAATAGGCGTCGTCGCAGGCGGCATGATAAGCTTCATCGTGTTTAAAATCGCCGTGATGCTCTTTACCAGCCTCGGCGGGGGGGCAATAACACTGGTAGGTATCCTGTCATTGCTGCATCACTATGAAACAAAAATGGTAGAGCCGCCTACAACAAACATTCACGACCTTATCTTCGATAATCAATGGTTCCTCCCAGCGGTACTAATACTTCCCACCGTCATCGGAATAATAACACAGAACAAACTCATCAAACACTCCGACAGATGGGAACTCTGACGCCATCGCACAGCGATTTGGCAACTCAAAACTCAAAACTATTTATTCCTCTTTCTTTTGTACCCGGTTCGCCGGAATCGACCGCAAATTAGTCTTATTGGCTATCTTCTAACTCTTTTAGCATTTCTTCGAGGCTGCCGGTAAGATTCAGCCATATATCTTCATCAATCTCGTCTTTGATTTCGTCCAGCCAGTCTAAAAGTTCTTTGATCTGCTCAATCTGTTCTTCAACTGTCGGCTCAGAAGGTATCTCGCTTGCCTGTGCAGAAGTCTCGGCCAATAACCCTTCGACTCCAGGCAGGGCAGAAATACTTTCACCACCATCCATTTCGGCCATGCCACCTTCGCCGCCTGCCATGCCCGCTGTCGGAATCCACATTACACGAACCCAGCTATCCGTCCAGCCAAACAATGCAGGAATTATACAGCCGTCTTCGGTGCAGTCGGTCTCGCTTCCGTCGCCGAATACTCCGCCGTTAAATATCCTGTCCCAAAAATCTGCATAACTTTCCTCGGCCTGTTTATAGAAGCATCTCTTGTATGAACCGTTACACGAAGGGCCGAAGCCGCAATAAGCCACCGGAAACGGCGTTATTATGACACAAAATGAATTGGACGAGGGCGACCTTAATATCATTATTTGAGCTATATTGCAGCCGGGGTAACAATAAGGTGAGCCGTATGGACAGGTGTGATAATCCATTTCATACCAGCGGCAGTCAAGACAGGAGCTGTCGGGCGTCTTGTTCAGGGTATAGCCGTCTGGATTTTCCGAATTAAATATACTCTCAAGATATGCCGCACACTCGGAGTATTCATCGGTCCCGCCGGACTCGGTTACAAAAAGCGTGTATGACTGGGGCGGCGCCGAGTAACTTGCACTCTTTGTCCAGCAGGCCAGGGCCTCGGCATCGTCAGGGTCGGTGTCGTCCGGATGTTCAAAATCGTTTATCGCGCCTTTATAGATTACTGCATAATCCTTTATATCCGTACAATCCAAAACATCGAATGTAACCTGTGCCCTTATATGCTCACCGTAAGGCAATATGCTGTTTCCGTTCCACAACTGTGTGGTGCACGGGTCGCACGGGTCGTACGTATATACGGTAAGAGCGGTTGCCTGTGCCCTGTCGCCCGACCAGTCCTCCCAGTAGAACTCGAATGTGCCTCCCTTTAATACCTGCTCTCTATTGGTATTCATTGATGTATTGGTGATAGTCATTGTATATGTCGCGGTGTTTGTGGCCGGGTCGCAGCCCTGCGGACACCCGATTGCAACATCTATACTGCCCCGGAAAAAGTAATTGATAAGCCCTGCGGCGTAATCAATCGTCCGCGGCAGCGTAATATCTGCATAATCTTCAAATACTTTTATGTCATCGGTAGTGGTGGTGCTGTCGAGTGAAGGGCCGAAAAGGAGATAACGTACACCTCTGTAGCGGGTATATGAGTCTCTTGCAAGGTGGTTTACCCCGTAGTTCGAGCCGTCGAAGTAGCCCTTAAGGCCTTCCGGTACAGGTTCAAGAAACGGCGTCGTCTTTCCTATAGCTGGGTGTGGGAACTGGTACAGGCTGCCGCTGCAGCCGAAGACGGTGCTTAAAGACAGGAACTGATAATTGGTGCATTCGGAAAGCCCCCACACTTCTGCCGGCGGTAAGATACCATCACCGAGATATCCGCCTGCATAAATGTCTGCATCGAAATACCCGGCCAGCGTGTCAAAAACAACAGGTGCTGTACCCGCCCACGGACTTTGTCCACTGTTACCTTCAATCTGCTTTTCAACCCAATCCTCTAAAGGATTGCCCCAATAAAAGACAGACCTATAATGGCCGAAGAGAAAGTCGTTTCTCGTATGCGCAGGCACTCCCATGTCTTCAATCATATGCAAGACACAGCCTAATTTTAGAAATGCCTCTGCCAACTGCGCCTGGCGCTCACTTTCTAATGCACTTGTTAATGAATCATAGAACATCGTCCTTGCGGCTGACCAATTTTCATTGTTAGTGAACGGCTCCTGTACAGCGGTTCCCGATATAGCCCAATCAATTGCAGATTGACCCAATGGCAGCCAGCTTGATGTACCAGGCGCATCCCAGTCGGGATGGTCGGCGTGGTTATCTAAACCTGAGTTACGAATCGGGTCATGAAAATGGTGACGCGGCCTCCATGGAGGAGGAAAAAAACGATTGTCCTGATCTTCGATTATACTCCCAACCCGTAGCCATTCCGATATGCTTCTCGTTGTTGTATTTGGATATGCATCTCCATCACTTATTCGCTTCTTTATATCCGGTGGAAAGTCCCAATACAACTGGGTTGATACGCCGTCAGCCAGTCCCACCTGTGTTTTCAGGTAAGCATCTACTGTGGATACCGCAATCCCTCGTTCTGTTATTGCTGGATGGGTTAACTTGTTGTCCCATCCATACAGTTCAGACTGTAAACCAAGCAATATAATCAGATGGATTAAGCATGTTAATTTGTTCATTTTGTATGTCTCCAAAAATAATCTTGCAATATTTTTCAATGCATGCTACCACTAAAAGCTCTTACCTGTAGCCAAAAAATTAAAATTGCCACCGAAATGGTTAAGATAAGCAATGTGAAGTATATTTTGATACGTAAATTTTTTAGCGGCCAAAATATCATCGCTATTATCCACAAGCAGTCGAATACTAAAACAGTTAATAATCCCCAGATATTTGTAAACCAACTCGCAAACCAATATGGAAACCATGAAGGAGTCTCTGATTCCCCAATCATCCATAGTAACTTTCCAGAATAGTAAAATATAATCGGAATCAAAATTACTGACAGAACAACTTCACAAATAATCAAAGGAAATTTTCGTTTCTTTTTCTGCATTTATTGTGTTCCTTAAGTTTATTCATCCCGGCGGCGCTAAAAATTGAATAGCCGCCAATAGCCGTCTTCTTCTCTTATGAAAGAGACGGGGAAAAGCAGCGTTTGGCCATCGTCCTGATGGAGCATCTCGTAGATAACTTCGCCATTTCTTTGCCTCTCGAATGTCAGCCCGCCCATACCGGAAGCATAATCAGTAAGATGGGATTCAAATATCTGAAAGATGTCGGCGTATT
>DUZQ01000059.1 GCA_013349435.1 Planctomycetota bacterium
CAACTACCGAGTATTTCTCGGACGTTGGCTCCTATCAATACACGCCTGGTTGCAAGCGTATTCGTCGGTGGCAACGATATAAATGCACTCGTCTAAGGGATCTACCAATATCCTGCCGCAACCTATACACCGCGCCGCCGCCGCCTTACTCGCGTCAACATCCGCCCATGTCCGCCCGGTATTGATTGCCGACGTATTACTCATCGACATCGGGCTGTTTTCCGACGCCTCTTTCGGACCCATAATGGCAAGCATGGCCTTGACCCGAAGTACGGTCTCGATGCTATGCCTTGACCGTCTCATGTTTGCATTCATCTTAAACTCACTTTCGGTCAATCAAACGCCCTCGCCGACATTATGCCAAACCACGTTGCCATCAGCACCAGGGCGACGACGATTAAAATTCTTACAGCTATCCATGTTTTCATTTCTTACCCCTTTTTAGCACCGGACACCATTTCGGCGTCATCACTTCGCGCCCGAGGCCGTATTTGTGAATGCGTATCTTCCGCCCCCTCGGCGTCTCGGTGCAGCGATAGTAATAATCCCCGTTGGGATATGGCCCATCCAAATAGAGAAAAGCACAGTCGGTACATATCCAGCGTTGCTTCGGACCATCTTTTTTCATTGTTCGCTCCTATCTACGATAAGCTCCTTCTTGCACCGCCTTCGTTCGTCCCAAATATTACAGTCCGGCCGTCGTTGATGAATGGCGTACGCCTCCTCAGCGTCTAAATCGCATTGATCGACCGGGTTTTGCGCAGAGCGCTTAACCGGCATGGCGAAGGGCAAATCCCAGTTGTGAACCACTGTCGGCCAGTCAATTTCGCCCGGCCTGGCATCGGTTCCGGCGGCTTGTAGCAGTTCATCGAACCTCTTCTGTATTTCGGGCACGAGAAGAGATTGCGCCCCACTTCTGGCAAGCATCATGTTCGCCGGATACAAGTGACGCAGCATGTCATGGACAGCACAGTGGATACACAGACCCTCCGGCCCGACCGCCCGGCGCAGGTATTTTGCCTGCGATCCAACAACAGGATCGGCCTCGACTCGCGCGCCACACCGCTTGCAGGTCAGTTTTTTAAATTTCAGTAGTTTCGTTTTTGCCACTGTCGCGCCCCTTCTTTTCCACACGGCCATTCGGCCCGACTGATTATGCGATTCACATGATCGCCGCGTACCTCACACCACACAGCAGCCTTGCCCTGTGCCTTGCCGCACCACACTCCTTGTTGGTATCGCCGCGCAAACCACCGCATCCATTTACTCCGGTCGGGCCAGATATCGTGCTGGCCGTCGATGGGATACAGTTCCATTGCCCGGCGGAATAATTTTTCACTTAATTGCCGCTTTAGCCCCCCGCCGTGATAGTCACGCCCGATCCCTACGAGATACGACCACCATCCTTTATAAAAGCCACTCACGCCGGGACACCAGAAAACCCATACGTATAAGGCCCTGATCTTGGTGGTTCCGTACTCTCGCTTCCACCACAGGCATCGCTCCATTTTTTCGCGCTTGCGCTTTAAGACATCGCTTCGCAACACGAATTCCCACCGACTAAACGGCGTTTCGCGATAAGCAGAGACTGCGCCCTCCGGCCAGTCTATAGGGTCCATGTTATAGCCACAGTCGCGTAGATCCTCCAACAGTCAAGTCCGTTTCGCCGGATCAATCCTCAAAGACGGGCGAAAGCTTTTAGTTATTACCGTAGCCATTGCTAAGACTCCTTCACCAATCGCTCGGCGGCTGCGAACACCAGGCATGTCTGCGCCCTGATATTCCAATCTTTCAATTGCCTCGGATCGCCTGTTAACTCAGCGTGTTCGGCAAGTAAGCGGCTTATGTGAGGCGTCATCTCGAAGTCGTCTTTTTGCTCTTTCATTTCAAAACTCCATCGCCATCTGCCCGGATTGGGCGTCGGCTATTGATACTAATTCTGGATGGTGTTTTCTGATAGCTGCCCGGTCAGCGTTCGATTGCTTTGGACAGCAATAGCAACTCACTCGCTTGGATGGCATCCAGTCGTAAATGCCGCCAAAGTCATAGCCGCGATCATAGCAATACTGAAGACATGATTCTTCTGTTTCGCCGTACTCAATCAGTGGGTATCGAACAGGCCATTTTTCTTGCATTCTCTTGGCTCTGTGTTTTTCGTCTACTGTAAACCCAATACACGGCACAATGTCGGGGTTGCGTTTGCGCACCATCCGCTGATATTTGACCAGCACGTCTCGTTTTGCAGCCGTACACCATCCGCCTGATGGATGGGGTGGGCCATATCGTTTGAGCAAAAACTCAAATCCAGCCCAATGCCTCACTCGCACAAAAGGAATGTCAATGTCCCTTTCTATTTTGCGGATATGTTCCTGTATCTCAGGGAATTCCCATTCGGTATCGAAGTAAACAATAGAATGAATTCGCTCTTGCCGCTCAACCATCATCAGCAGCATCGCTGTAGAGTCCTTTCCGCCAGAAAAACTAACTACGTTCATCAGAGTGCTTCCAACATTAGGGTTTCCGTTGGCATAACTATGGTCACTTTTTGTTGCTTAAAAGCCGTATGGAGCCTCTCTGCTAACTGTATAGCGTATATGCGAGTTTGAAAAGGCAGTTCCGGGAATCGCGGATAATTGATTAACCCTATTCGCGCTCCCCGCTCTCGGCCTTTGAAATATAGATATGTACACGATTCGACCGTAACGCAATAAGAAACGTCATTACAAAATTGCTGGCAAATTTTACGTGTCTTTCGCATAGAACCTCGATACCATCTTAGCCACCTTACAGGGAAATGCGTATCCTTAAACCCTATATATATCCAGGCCCAGAAAGTCTTTGTTGCTGTTGTCTTCATTTTAAAACTCCATCGCCATCTGCCCGGATTGGGCGTCGGCTATTGATATGCCGGTTTCGGCTTGTAATATCTTAGCCTCTGCGAATTTCAAATACGCCTTGCTTATTTCCGAGCCACCGTAATTACGACCCAGCTTGGCCGCCACGACGGCTACCGTGGACGTGCCGGAGAAAGGATCCCACACAACCGCAGGCACGGGATCGCCCGCGTTACAATCGCATGTGGGCTTCCAGCCGAGGGTTGTGGTCTCAATCGCTGCTACGGCATTGCCGGACGGTCTTCTGTCCTTGCTTGGCTTCGTAATTGCTGTCTCTTCCGGCCTTTTGCGCTTGATTTGCTTTGACTCTATCACCCTGGCCCACTGTGAACCACATTTCGGGCATACGCCCTTCTCCGATGTTGACACCTTAATACATGGCTCGACAAGTGCTTCGGGAAATGTCGCGTAATGCCCTGACCATTTGTCAATAGCTCCACATTCCGGGCATTG
Source organism: Planctomycetota bacterium (assembly GCA_013349435.1). Classification (GTDB taxonomy): domain Bacteria; phylum Planctomycetota; class Phycisphaerae; order Sedimentisphaerales; family Anaerohalosphaeraceae; genus QNBT01. The sequence goes on from DUZQ01000059.1 coordinate 3,348, forward strand.
CTGCTTGCCGTCCACCTTCTTTATCCGCTTCTTGGACCTGCCGGAGAAAATGTAGTTGCAGTTTAAGCACATTTGGTCGCCGTTGGGCTGGGGATTTATCGTCCAAACATCGCGCAGGTTGCGGCCACCATTGCGATTTCCACCTAAATTTGTTCCCCCTTGTTGTGCTTGCCCAATAAAATTACGGTTCCGACGTTGGCCGTGTGTGTTGTCTCTTTTATCAGCAATCGAACTTTCTGCATATTCTTCCTTCACCGCCTCCATATCTGAGAAATAAGGAATTTGCTTCACGAATTGGAATACGTATTCATGCGCCCGGGTACACCGCCACGACCCCCGCCTGAGTACGTAGCCGCCGTTGGCCCGGCATTTATCGCAACCGGGACAGGGTTTGTATGCCGGGCCGACAAAATTAGCGAAACCACCAGATACAACAGGGTTTCGCCTGCTTCCTGGCACGCCATAGTCCTTAACTTCCATCGGACTATCTTTCACCTTTACCCGGCAACGTTCCCATCGTGTGCCGGCCATGCTTTCGGGCATGGTCGAGCCGCTTTTCTTGTGGTTGACGACTTCGTCGGCTTCCTGCTCGCCGAAAAGGTTCTCGTCGCCGGCAATGCGCTGATACAATTCCTTGCCACAGTGAGGGCAGACGTGCATACCGAAGCTCGATATCGCCTTTGCCCAAATAACGTCATCGCGTAAAATCCAACCGTCGGCTTGTAACGCAAACGCCAGACGCCATGCAAGGCCGATGACGTTGCCCTGGGATAAGCCCGTTGCCGTTCTGGCGGACAGCGAGCCTACATTCGTATCGTTCTTGTTTCCGCCGCCATTACCACCACCTATGAATTTATCGCCGTAATTCACCCATATCGTTCCGTCGTCTCTGAGTATCCGCCTCATTTCCCGGAAACCGACTACGAGGTTTTGGATGTGCTCTTCAAATGTGGCTTCGAGTCCCAACTGGCCGTCGGCGCCGTAATCCCTTTGGTTCCAATACGGTGGCGACGTAATAATTGTATGTACGCATCCGTCCGGCAATTCCTTTGCCGCTGCAATCCAGTCCTTGTTTATGATAGTGTTAATCTTCATCGTTTTAAGGTTAGCCCTTACCTTTCAAACGCTCTATCTCGGCATCTTTGGCCGTGATTTGCTCTTCAAGTTCTCGCAGTTGCCGAACTCGCTCTAAATAGCATTCCGAACAAACGATATATCGGCGGCGCGCTTGTACTCTGTTGCACAAGAAACAATTGCACTTGGCTATCTCGGCATCTTTGGTTTTGAGCTGTTCAGCGTTTTGTTTATACAGATCCAACAACGCTTTATTGATCGCACAATCACCAACGAAGCCCGGCCACGCACAACCGGGCACATACTTCTGGCAAGTGTTGCACATCAATTCCAATAGGCTGGGCTGTATCTCACACGCCTTTTCCATTTTGTGTGTTTCGTCGGTGTCGGTCATCATTGACTCCTTTCTGATGCGAGCTCTCGCTGGCAGTCTTTGATTCGAGCTTCTAAATTGCGGCGAAAGGCGACGGTTTTATCGTTCATAGCAAAAATGTCTGCGCGCAATAGGTCTATCTCCATGTTCTTGGCCGCGAGTAGTGTTTTCAATTGGTCTATTTCTTTTTGGAGTTCTGCGTTTGTCATTATTCCTTGCCTCTCAGTCTCCTAAACGATATAGCCCAAACCCACGGATTGACATGCCAGCCGTAGCCTCGTTCGGCGTTGATCGAATCCCACAGATCTATCCATACTGCAATCAGGTCCATAGTGCTCGATGCTATCAATCCCTCTTTGGTAATGTCGCCTGCGTCAATATCCTGCACCCGTTCAATCCGAATGCCTGTAATCTCAAGCCATATTCGCGCTGCCCATTTCGGCATGAATATGGACGGACTCCATTTCGTCGTATCGTCGTCGCCGTCCGGGCCTCCATCGGTGATGTGCGGCTCAGGCTCGGTGGCTCGGTAGTGAGGGATTAAGTGATATCCGTCCTCTATCGTTTTCACGGGCCTGTCGGTGGGAATATCAATGTGCTCGTCATATTCGCAGGTGTTTTCGATGGCGAACGTTTCCTTAACCCAAATCCTATCGCCGATGTCGCCGTAGGGACAATAGTCTCGCAGTGATTGCCGTAACGCATGTACTGTTTGGCACGCCGTCTTCGGGTGCCACCACACGTCATACCCACGATCCTTAAAAGGTGGATGGTTCGGCTGTAATATCGGTTGCGGCTTAATCACTCGCCGCGTTTGTGTCTTGCGCCCGGCGAGCAAGGCGTTCACCATATCGCCGTTGAATAACAGTGGATGGTCGGTCATTATCGACTCCCTAACACCTGTGCGTATCCGATTTTTTTGCCGTGCTTCTTGGCGTATTGAACGTGCCGTTGGGCCATCGCCAATGCCTCCGGCGACGGTCCCGGTTGCAGGTATGGCCGGTGCGGCGTGCAATTCAATAGGATGGTGCGTTCGTCGTGGCCGACGATGGTACGAGTACTCCATGCCTGAGTATGAGACGCCAGATCGTAGCTGTAGTCTGCAATTAGATGGATGTAGTACACCGTCTCCACCGTCGGCGTGAAACTAACTGTCCAGCTATGGATGTAGCCAACGGGAATTACCGGGCTTACGCCGTGGTATTGACTGAGAAAGTCCAAGTCGTTAGCGTCGTTCGGCTCGGCAACCGTCATGGTCATCTCGTTCACATCAATGACGTTTGGATCAGCCACAGGAAAATACAGGCTGACCGTGTAAATGACGGGAATATTCGGCTCAGCGTAAGCCCAGTCCATAATCGGCGCGCACAAATTCGGGTCGTATTCAAACGGCACGTTCGGCTCGGCGCCTAACACCTGGCACGATGTAATTGCCAAAATCAATAGCACCAATGTTATTACGATTGTTAGAGTCGCTCCATTTTGTTCAGACATTTCATTTCTCCTTAATTCGCTTGTATATACACTTCGTTAGTTTCCAATTGCCTGCCACAAGGGCCATGGCAAACACCACTGCCACTATCGGCGCAAGGACCGCAAGACATCCGCACATCCATGTGTCCACAACACCGATCATCCGGAATACGCCCAGATATATGGCTAACCGTCCAAAGCCATAAGGAACGAAAACAAATACTGCGATCTCAACTATCTTTAGAACTATGAAAATTAGTGGCTTCATTGTGTTTCTCCTGTACTTCGTCAAACGTTGCCGGCGTCAGTTTTTTCATCGGCATTTGTTCGACGCTTGGCGGCCCCGGCGGTTGGATCAACAGTGTTTGCTGATACACGTCCGGGTCAAGGCCGGAACCGCCAAGAAACTCCTGTATTCTGGTGTGGGCCTCTAACCTGTCTTCGGCGTCAATGCCTACGACAAAAATCTTGTCGTCATGCTTGATGCACGTCGCCCACAATAAATATTTAACCTGTTTTTTGCTCATTATCGGTTTCCCAAAAGCTCTTCGTAAGAGTAATAGCCGCACCCACGAAGCAGCTTATCAAGTTTGTCTTTGTATTTTTTGGCGATTCCCTCGAAATCCATATCCCTGTCATGGATAAACCGCTTGCCCTCGATTTCCCATTTCTCGACTTCCTTTGGCGTGTACCGTTTTTCCATGATTTTGCGGTATTTCGTGGGACATCCATGCTTGCCTTCATTACAGAAACGGCATTGGGCGTGAACCAATTCTTCTTGGAATAACCGCGCATTCTTGCGCCCGGGGAAACAATGACCGGCTTGTAAAAAACTGATGTGAAAACGACGCCCACACGTTACGCATTCACCAACAAACGGGAATCCCGTCGTTTCGAGACAATCTTTAACACGTACCCATTTGCTGAACCAGTCCCAAGCATCGGTCTTTGGTGCGCTTAGCTTTTTTGCCATTCTAAATCATCCTTGATTTCGGCCTTGTTACTCTCCGTCATCATCAAAGCCCAGATCCATCTGTTTCTCTTCAAAACTCATTGGCCGTTCGTTTACAATGGCCTCTGTATCGTCGCGCGTTACCACTACAGTCCCTTCGCTGTAATTCATCGTCATGGTGCATCTGGTCGGGCGGTATTCGTATTTGTCCCTCACGCGGTTCTTCTGCACGCGCACCTCGGCCTCTTTGGCCTCAATTCGCGCCTTGAAATCTGACGTGACCTTTTTCTTCTCATCTTCAAGAAGTTCTAAAGCGTCGAGATTTCTCGCCAACGACTCGGAAGCTTCCTTTAGTTCCTCTTCGGTTAGTTCGCACTTGAGGGATCGTGTTTCGTGGGTCGTCTTGATGGAGTCTTTTCCTTTTGACATTGCTCGATTCCTTTCATATATTTGCTTTGTTAAAATGTGTATCGTCGTCTAATATGCTCTGTATCCGCGTTAAAACATGCCTCAGTCGGTAATTTTCAGCCTTGAGTGGGAAGTCGTCAGGCAATAAAGCCAAAAGCCGCTCGTAAAATTCTGCCTTAGTCTTGCCTCGGCAACGCAGGACATGAGGGTGGTCCCGATCCCAAGTGCCTTCAGATAATTCTTCCTTGAGCTTGGCGTTCTCGGCCAACAATGCCCCCAAACAATCCGGGCAAAGAAAAAACACACCCGTGTCAATAAAGAATTTGCCACAATCGAAATGAGTACATTCAGGGGGTTTTAGCTTCTTTTGTATTTCGCCTATGTTCATGTCTCTACTCCTTATGTGCCTCTGCCCCATATACTAATGCTCTTGCTGCTTGGTCGCGCTCGTCTTGGGTAGATGTCAGACCAATTGTTTCCAACACGCGCGTACATTCTCTAAGTGCTTCCTTGAGCTTGGCGTTCTCGGCGCCAAGCCTTTGCACAACGCGCTCAAGGTATTCGGTTCTGTATTTATCCTGCTGTAGATTTCCCCATGCCATTGAGTTACTCCTTATCAAGTGCTTCCTTGAGATTGGCGTTCTCGGCTTCGAGTTGTTTCGCGTATTCCTCGGCATCGTGCAATGTGTACATTATCGCGATAAGCGCCTTGTGCCCGTGCTCGAAAAGCATCCAGGGTTCGTCATAACGGAGACAATGTACGCGCCACTCATTCTTATAGATAATGAAGGTGTATGTGCCACTGCATACCGTAATTCGCAACTCTTCTTCTTTTGGCATATCTCTACCCCTTGTTGTTCCAGTTTGGGTCGGGGTCAGTCACCAAAAAAATCGTCTATCTCATCTCTCGCGGGAGGGGCGGACCGCCGATCTTGATTATTCATTTTGACGCTCGCGTTTCCACTGTTGCCGCCCGTATTATCCCCGCCCCGTATGAACTGAAAATTCTCTACTGCAACTCTGTGCTTGCTGCGCTTCGCGCCGTCTTGGGCCTCCCAGCTATCGAACGTCAACCGGCCCTCGACGAACAGTGGGTCGCCCTTGCTAAGATATTGGTTCAGGGCTTCGGCCCGCTTGCCAAACGCGCGACAATCGACAAAACACACTTCGTTCACCTCATTGCCGTCCTGACCCTTCCACTTGCGATTAACGGCTATGCCAAAGTCCACAACCGCCCGTTGGTTGGGTGTGTATGACATCTGGGGATCGCGGGTTAGGTTTCCCATTAACATTACTTTATTGAAATTTGCCATCGGTCGTTCCTTTATTGTTAGTATGGTGTTGTGTTGATAATTCTCGGTCCGGCTCTGTTACCCAAGAATATTGGTCCCCATAAAGTCTTTCATCTCGCAAGTGATTCACTGATCCCTCAATCAATCTACTCATTTTCTTTTTGCCCAATATTGTGATTGAGGGCACAACATCTATAACCTTTTTGCCATACACTACCCTGTCTGGCTGAAAGTCATCTGGTAATACCTTGAGTTTCAACCGGGTCTCCCAATATTCTATAGAATCCCCTGAATGCTCAGCTAACGCAGGCAAAAGAATCCCCTTCCACCAAGCCCTTTGCCGCTCGGTAATGTACTCCAATGGGCTTAAAGTCTTAATCGCGCCGCCAGCCTTCAATTCAGACCATATCTGCATTATCGGCACATCAAAGGTCGGCTTGTCGTCTATGATGTCTATGACTTCATGCGTCCGCATCTTTATCTCTCAGGGTTTTTTCAAATTTGACTTGGTCCACAAAGGGCTTGAGGCTTTCTTTTGTCCACGCAAAGGCTAAGGCTGCTTTTTGGGTCTTATGCTTTCTCTTGATTTCCGTCCAAAGCTCGGTCTTAAACAACCCCATATCACACAGTAGGTTCTCGCCTATATCGTCTGCGTGTTGGGCAACAAACTCCGTGTAGGCTTCTACCGTTAGTTCTTTAAGAGTCCCGGCTTTTGTGCTACCGCTATTCGTTGCGTTCCGGCCCATCGCCCCCTCGCCGTCGTCGTCTGCGGTTGGCAGGCCAAGTATCGCTTGCAATGCGTACCGCTTGGAATACGTAACCCCCGAACCAAAGGCTTGAGGATCGTTCGGCTTGTTACAAAACACCGGAGTCCGCGAACTCATAAACTGGCCCGACTCATGCAGTAAGATTGTGTCGATCATCGGGCCGTTGCCGTTAGCGTCTACAGCCTGCAAGAATACAATCCCCTGCTGATTCAAAGGCCCCTTGATGGCATCGATTACGGCTTCCAAGGGGGCGTATGAGCTTTTGAAAAATGGATTCTTGTTTGATTTTACGGCCGTATGAATGTCCTTTTGGGCTTTCAATAATGCCGCCGCCAAATTACTTATTTGCTCGCTGTGATTTATCATAGCAATTTCTCCTTATGAATTAGTTCTGTCACAAAGTCGGCGATACCGCCGGCCAATTGAGTTTGCAGAGCCGGATCCGACTCTACTCTTTTTACCCACATAGGCTGCTTCAAATATTCAGGACAAAACGATACGAAGTCAGTCCATTGTCTTTTGCAAATCATAAGCTGGCCCTGCACCTGCCATTTGTACGTAGATGGCAAGCTGTCTTTCAGGATATAGCTAATATGTGTAGTTACGCGCGGACACTTGATCTCGATAAGCCCGTCGTCCATGACAAGCCCATCGGGACTACAGCCAACATCTGTATCAAGCTCCACAAAGCCGACCTGGCACACAGGCGTATTTGTGACCCATTCGTAAAATTCCCGCGCCTCCGGCTCCAACTCGATACCATTTAGCATGTCCTGATTCTGATATGTTTCCTCTCTTATCCCGGTAAGCCTCTCGGCAAGCACTCGCATCATGTAGGTTTCCCGTCCAGACTTCTTGTTCATTACATCGTTGAAGTGACTTGCTGTTACCTTGCCCATGCGGACTTGATACCACTCCGTTGACCGCTGTTCACAGTCAATGATTTTCATATTCATGCCTCGGTTTCTTTAGGCTGATCTTCTAACCGCCAACTGACTTTTCAATAGTGCTATTTCGTTTTTGAGCCGTTTGATTTCCTGCTCATTCGCGAAAAAGCCCTGTATGGCCTCGCCACACTCTTCGCAGCACATAAACGTCGAGACGTGGTCGCGCACACCCATCACGGGATCGAAGTACTCGGTGAGGCAGTTTTTGCATCGTTTGTTATAGCAACCGCCCCACTCACAGTATTCGAGTTTTTTCGCTCGTTCTCCGCAGGCCGGGCATATCGGCCAATAATCTTCCGGTTTTTCCGCTGCGCCTGGATTTATTTGTCCTATCATTTTGATTTCTCCTTATTGTCGGTTTTGGGTTGCCTACTTTTCCATCCTGTATAGCGACTCAAACAGGCGCTCGTTGGCTCTCCGGCCCGAATTGAATCCAAGTCGCGTTGTGCGGTCTGGAGAGCGTTGTTGGCCTGTCGAGCGGCCTTGGCGCATCGCCTGCATCTACTTTCTGCCCAGTGCAACATAGGCGACTTTTCGTTCATTGTGATTCCCTCTCTACAAGAACGAAGTTGCCGTCGTCATCAATTGTCCATCGGGGGGTATCGGCGTTTATCTCAAATATTTCCTCCACCCGAAGAAGGTCATCATCTTCCTCAAGCTCGTCTGCCGTGACAGTGTCGCATGTCATTATCTTTTTGAGCGCGGCGTCCGGGAGATCACTGGCAGCGACATTTCGCTTGTGACCGCAATGTGTGCATTTCAGGTGTATGGTAGCTGGACCCCAATCGCCATACGAATACCCTGAGAAGCTGTATCTGTGCTCCTCGCAGTCGATTTCCCTGCGGAGTTGGGTGCAGCCCGATATATCTTGTATCTCGTAATCGGCGCACACCCAATATAGGCCATTCCATCGCTGTATCTGGCCTTCGGCGTATCGCAAATCGCCTTTGGTAGGCTTATCGTCACCTCCCAAGAAATATACCCCAGCCACAATTACTACAGCCACGACTACACAAAGGAAGGCGGCTACCTTATTGCGATCAATACGCGCATCTAATCTTTCCACTTCTTCATTCAACTCTTTAATCGTTTTTGCCATGATTTATCCTCGCCATCCAATATTTCCGGGTTATCGTGAATGTTGCCGATGACCTCGACGGTTTCGGGAATGACATCATATTGAATCAGCGAATCGAACGGCTTAATGCTGTCGCCGTCTATTTCGCAATGAATGTACGAGCCGTACACCCATTCGCCGTTGTCTTTGCGCTTGCCTTTGAATTTAATATCTCTCATTGTGATTCGCATGGTTCAGCCTCTTTCTCTAATGATCTCGCTATAGCTTGTACTTGGAGACACTGGCTGATATTGAACATGCCTATGTGTGCCTTTTCTTGAGGAATTACGAGAGATTGGGCTATCTTTTTGTAAAGCCAACCCTTCCTGTATTGTTTGCTTTTCCACAGCGGATCAAGCAACCTGTGTGTTTCTGCGCGACAATCTCTGGTTTCCTGGTTGGCGGGTGTAGATGTTTCACCGCCCCACCAAGCAACAGTACAGCCCGGTACGTTGCAAAAGTATCGTTGACCATATTTTGTAGGCCGAGATAACAAACGAGTCGAATGAATTGGGCATATTTTCACAATATTCTTCTTTTTCACGGCTTTACCTCTGTTGTCATCTGTGTTCTCCTTTTTCGTTAAGGATGGGCTGGGCATCCTTGCCCTTACCGATTTTGTTTGACGGTTTCTTTCCATCGGTCGTCCTTCCTACGCGCCCATCGTTCCGCCGTCCCTGGCGTCCTCCGGCGGTCCTTCTAACGCCCACTCGTATCGTCTTTTTGCCATGATTGCTTTCCTTAAACTATTATATGCCAGTCATCGAGTGTATTCGGCGGATTGTTAGTAACGCTTGCCGACCAGATTCGCTCCATTGCCGAGTCTAACTCGCGCGGAACAATGTTTTCGAAGATTCTTTCAAGTTGAAAGATTCTTTCAAGTTGGTGGCCCATCTCGCAAGGGTGGTGTACGAATACATTACTTTTCGGGTGTGTATGTGCAGCCCAGAGAGCTACGCAAGCGGCAAGCTTCGGCCTGTCGGGTATCAAATCTACTACATACGGCAGGCACGATGCTCGTAAATTTACACGGCGATCTCTTTGATACTCCCGCTTATCAAACCACTTTACCCAATGTTTTGTACCCGGTGGAAACTCAACCTTCAGTACGTCCCGGCAAAACGCCTCTAATGTCATGCTCGTATCAGGTTTGGCTGCCAAAGGAATACTCGGCAAGACTATAGATGCCGTTGCTGTTAGTAGAAAATCACGACGGTTCATAATTTGCCCCTTAAAGTATCGTATGATTGCGACAGGCCGGTACTTCGGCCCGTCGGGAGGAGGGTGATGAGAAAATGCCTGGCCGGGACTTGAGGGGGATGCCATCACGTCTACAGAATAAGGAGATACCGCCCGGCCGTAGTCTGAAAAAGACAGGCGGGCGGGGTGCAACCCGCCGTCGCCTGTTCGATCCCGCCGCACATCCGTTTGCCACGGGCATGAAACTGGTGGAAGAGCAAGCAGGACTCGAACCTGCGCTTCCGGAACATCCCGTTCCGGCGTGCGGCCATTACACTATTGCCCTCCCGAATATTAGGTGCCGGCATCGAGACGGGCAGGATTCAGACCTGCGTTCGCGCAAGCACGCCCACGAATTTCGTAGCCTCAAGCGTCCGCCACCGATTAACTGCGAGATATGCTTGTATCGGGTTCTCTCGCAAGACCCTCAGTGACATCTTCCATCTCTGCCCCGGCGCTCAAACGCCGCCGTCTCTTTGCCGACGTCGTGTTCGCAATTTTCGGTCGAAACAAGCAAGCCCCGACATACCTTGTCTCCAGGTCGCGGCATGTTCACGATTGTACCCCGGCTGTTTTGGTGTCGGCGTCGAGACGGCACGGGTTCGGATCACCGTGACGGAGGCCAGTAGATGCCTACCCGTTGACTGTCTCTGGCTCGTTTGGTGTTATACCCGTCTCAATGCCGACATTATCTTGACAAACTATGACACCAAAATGACACCACATGAGGTAAAAAGCTATCCATTTCAGTCAAGGTCAATCCCGCTTAACGGTATTAAAAACCGCGATTTAGGGGTGTCACAAGGGGTAGGCATCGGATTTTAAGTCCCCAGCGTCTGCCATTCCGCCACTCGGCCAAGTCTTTGCAAATGCAAGGCTTACGTCGTTTTTCAGTGCTTCCACGTGTCACCCATGACTCCATAATGACACCACTGAAAAAAATCTCTTTCATTTTTTGCCCTAATCCCGATATCTACGCAGCTATATTGGGCACTTCAAAAATCGTCCTGATTCGTACAACGGTCCCCACGGGTCAGAAACTTCTTTTCCAGCGACTTCAATGCCTCAGTAGGTGTGTTGCCATCGGTGATCCGAGATTCATTACACTCGAATACAGGTGTGTTCGGGCCGCCAGGACTGTTGTACTCTTCCCGTCGTATTAAGGCTGCCGAGTACGTACCAAGCGCATTTTTCCAAAGTACGACATGCCAGTCAGCATCTAAAAATTTGACGATGTTGTCTGCTTCCGTTAACATGGTGATTTCCTTAAATAATCCGGCACCCACGAGAAGAACAAGTTCCCGTGGGGCCGGTGTCAAGAAAAGAGACTGTTCTTTTAGGAGAACATGATATGCGAAAAGCATGGGTTTATCAACGAAAAAACATCAAAGGCTGGTGGGTCGGATGGTACGAAGCCGGACGGCGCAAATCACGGGCCATGCCCAACAAGGCTCTGGCCGAACAATTTGCCCGGCGGATCGAGCTACAGTCTAATCCCGATATCTACTACGATCCCGTCAAGATCAGTTGGGACCACGCATGCGCAGAATACCTCGATTACAAGAGGTATGTCGAGCGCCGGGCCGATGAAACAATTAGAGACATCAACAAGACGTTTACTCATTTCCGGCGGATCTGCGGACCCGTACCATCTGTCAAAATCGACCAGCGTATTGTCAATCGCTTCGTAACCGCCAGAAGCAAGCAAAATATCTCTCCTGCTACTGTGAACAAAGACACTCGCAACCTCAAATCGTTCGTCCGGTGGCTCGTCCGGCAGCGATATTCTCGCGTGGCCCTGGACTGGCTCACCCAGAAGGAAGTTGCTAAGCCCGTCATTGCACTCACAGAGAAGCAGTTAAGGAGCCTGCTGATAGCCGCAATGGATTACGGGCATCAATGGTACATCTTGGTCTTGCTGGCCGTGACGACCGGCCTGAGACGCCGCGACGTTGAAGTCCTGACATGGTCCAGCTTCGATTTTGAATCAGGGACTATATCAACATCGGCACAAAAAACCGGAAAAGGACTCTGGAACCATCCAGTACACCCCGTCGCGATTGCTGAAATCGTCAAATACCAGAGCGTATGCCCGGAAGGACAAGCCCGGATATTCACAGACAAGTGGCACGCATCGAAATGGAATAAGATTCGTTGCCGTGCCGGACTGCCGGGATTCCGCTTCCGCGATCTGCGGTCGTCTTGCGGGTCATTCGTGGCACAGGCGGGCTACTCTACGTCCGTTGTTCAACGCATACTGCAACATTCGACGCCTGCCCTCACTGCCAAATCCTACATTCAGATCGATCCGGTCGTCAGAGAAGCCGTTGAGTCAATCCCTATAACTCCCGTTGATTAGAAGGAGTCCAGGCTTGCTCAATCCACTTTCGCAGATTAGCCGGTGTGCATCGGACCAAACGGCCATACGTAGACCATACAGGCCCCTTGCCTACGTGACGCCACTTTTGTAACGTGTTGACCTTAATGCCAGTAAAATCCGAGACCTCTTTGTAGGTGTATAGTTTCGTATCTGTATTCACTTGTAAATGAGCTTTGTTCATTTTATCAACCGCCACCAGGGCGGAGTTATTAGGCAAAATCTTTACAGACTGATTCGTCAATCTCAATGTCTGTAGTCCAGTTGGCTTGTTGAATAGCTGCGTCGATTAGCCGCAACCGCTTGGCATAAAAGTCGTACTCTTGGTTGACTTCGGCCAGTGTAAGCTTCGGAATCTGTGCTATCACATCATCAATACCTTCGTGTGCCGGCCTACGCTGCACCTTGACTTCGAAGATGTCTTTTTCTGCAATGCCTTTGATGCGGTCTACCTTGCCTTGCAACTCTTTTCTTCTTAGTAATGCTTCTGCCAACTTCATAATGTTCTCCTTTCAAAAAGAACGGCGCTGGAGTGTGGTTATTCGGAAGTCTGTCATTCGGGCTTCTGCGGTTCTCTTAGTCGGTCAATAGGATGTAAACTGTAAGAGATTCGGATATTCGGAATTCCCCCAGCAATAAGGGTTGCTGGCAACCGAGTCAGCAATGGGATTGGAACCCACAACATCATGATTTTCAGTCATGTGCTCTACAATTGAGCTATGCTTACAGTAAGTAAATGCAATCGAACCGTCCGGCCAGTTCTGGCGTTTAAGGCACGCCGCAAGCCTTTCACTCCACGCACACCGTTCTTAAATTTTCAAAGATCAAACCGCCACCAGGGCGGATTATTATTCTGCTTGCTTAATTCTCTTAACTTGCACCTTTTTGCCGCCCTCGATTGCCTCTACGACGCGGTCTACCGGGACACGGCAGCCCTCGCACCAGAAGCCCCGGAAGCCCCGCTTGTGTTGCCAGAGGTCAAAAGCGCGATCTCGTGCGTCATAGCCCAAGCCGCCCGGCTCTATCTCTATATCAATAAATTCGCACTCCGACTCCGGTTGCCAGTCGGGGTCGATGAGACAGTAATAATGATCGCCCGGTTCTATCAGTGACCTGATGTACCCCCGATCCGTCGTTAGAAAGCAGCACTTGCCGTCCTTGATAGCTTTCAACACAAGCGTTTTTTCATCGGCTGACAAGTGTTGATATTGTGTCACTTGCAGTGGGTCTTTTAGCATGGTTAGGGTTTCGTTTGACATTGCCTACTCCTTGTGTTTAGGGATAACCAAATTCGGATAGAATGTGTGAATTTTCGTGACGATATGAGCGTGCATGGCGCGTGTTGCCTTTTTCCAGGCAACCGGGTCGCCTTCACACACTGCCTTTCCAACCCTGCGCCAGACGAGTGGGCAATACAGCTTGCACGAATTACACTTGCCTGTGTATCGTACACACAAAGCACAGAAGTCGCCGTGTGTTTTTACAGGCGCTTTGATGTACTGATCGAGAGTAGCGTGACTCAACTGCCACCAGTGATGCTCGCAATTCAGAAAGGCTTCTTTCCGGCCCGCCTTGGCGGCAAGGTTTATTTCTTGGATTGTAAGCCAGCGTATCTTCATCGCTTATTCCTTATGGCGTTTCGCCACCTCACAATGAATAGGCGGACAGGGGCAAATCGGCAAGATTGATGCGAAACCTGCCCGCCTTACTCGATTTAGCTGTTGATGCGACTCGCCGATCTGCATTATACGCCTCGATTCTTAGTTGGTTATGATGCCTTCTTTAACAGTGTTTCTTTTGCCCGACTGATGAGTTGCTCGAAGTAAGCAATATCATCCCTAGTCGCCCTGCAAGTTGCCATTCTTAATGCCCGTGTGAAAAATTTCCTGCAAGATGTCGTTGCGCATATATCGTCGTTTTCGGGTAATTGGGCAAAAGTGCGAGCTTCAGTGATCAACTTGTTGTCCGGCCCCCCGGCCTTACGGTACCGATAACTTAATGATCTTAATTCCTGTTCCATTTGTGCCTCTCGCCTTTTGGCCGTCCCTGACATCTCTTTTTAACTCCATCAAACCTTATTTAACTACCATCAAATCACTCTTACTATATCGTAGATTATATACTATTACCTTAGAGAATCATAGAAAAAAATAGAGATTCTTCCAAAAAAATACATATAAATATAGTTTGCTTTTCGTAAGTCTCTTTTTTTACAATACTTATAGCATGGTCAATGAACCGGAAAATTTTGAGCCAACACCCAAAAAACAGTTGGGCCAAGTTGATGAAGATTTGGTTTTGAGATTTCGCAACCAATGTAAAACGAGAAATTTCAACCAAACACACGTCATACGCTTAATGGCTCACTGGTGGCTGGGCAAGGATATTGAATCTCAGAAATTCCTATATCACCTACCAATCGGCGAGGCCTCAAGACATCTCAGGGATGCAGATTCAGGCCGTCATGTACTACACCAAGTAAAAGAAGGAATTGCAGAACTTCAAAAACGTGGTTTGTCTTTTGGCGAAATGGCCGCCGCAGAAACCCATGACAGGGCTGTGCGTGACGCGGCAAAGCCAAAACGCAAGAGCCGTGCCCGCGCAAAAGAGGCGTAATATGATAAGCGACAACGCTAAAAAACGAGGATACTACCTACCCAACGCCCTGATGGATTATTTCGCCGACTGGTGCAAGCCCGGGCGCGATTATTCGGTGAAAATAGCCGGAGCTATCCTATATTTCATGACACTACCAGCAGGTGTACGCGAACGCGCGGAAAAGGCCGCATACTCACAGGACATCGAGGAAGCCATTATAGCAATGCTTACCGACATTGATGAAATATCCGCAGACGCGGCGGC
>DUZQ01000060.1 GCA_013349435.1 Planctomycetota bacterium
CCGGACGTATTTACTGAACCGGCACCAACGCATCAACCCCAAAACACAGAACGCGTAACTAATGTCAAAACAACAGCTTACAAATGACAGTGCCATTAGTGTCTGACCCCTTTAATTCACCTCGGTCGGAATGACAGGTAGGGTTTTGTTAGAGGTTATAAATAATGAGTCGATTAAAGATTGCAAACAGCTGCTTTGTGATGTAAAATCCGGAGTGCAAGGTTTTTCATCAGGGGGTTCATTGGCACAATGGTTCAGAAAGAGAGAATAACAGCCTTAAACACAAGGCCGATTCGCCACGGCAGGTACGTTCTTTACTGGATGCAGTCGGCTCAACGGGCAGAGTATAACCATGCACTGGAATATGCCATTGAAAGGGCCGACGAGCTTGACAGGCCGGTGGTTGCAATTTTCGGCCTAACCGATGATTATCCTGAGGCAACTCTGCGACATTATCACTTTATGCTTGAAGGGCTCCGGGAGACTCAAAAGGCCTTTGAGGCAAAAGGTGTCCGGCTGGTGATTCGGCATCAGTCGCCTGAGGAGGCTGCGGTTGAGTTTGGTAAGGAGGCATCTTTGGTAGTGGTTGATGGTGGACAGTTGCGGATACAGAGAAAGTGGCGAGCAGATGCCGCTAAAAAAATCAAGTGCCCGTTATATCAGGTAGAGACAAATCTTATAGTTCCGGTGGCCGAGGCGGCTGTTAAGGAAAATTTTTCTGCGGGCACATTTCGGCCAAGGATAAATAAAAAGCTTGATTATTACCTCGCTGGTATGCGGCATCGCAGACCGAAACGGGATTCTTTGGGTATGCGCTTCGATAGTTTTGACATTTCCGATATTGACAGGGCGTTGTCTCGGCTCGACATTGACAGAAGCGTCAGCGAGATTTCAACTTTCAGGGGCGGCACCTCAGAGGCAAAAAAACATTTGAAGCACTTTATCAAAGACAAACTGGATTTGTATGGTGATATCCGAAACGACCCGAATAAGGACGGAACGTCGAACATGAGCCCTTATCTGCACTTCGGGCAGATATCGCCGTTGTATATTGCTCTTAAGGTTCCGGCAAGTAAGGGAAGTGGTAAGGGTGCATATCTCGAAGAGCTTATTGTCAGAAGGGAGCTGAGTCATAATTTCGTATTTTATAATGAGAGGTATGATAAATATGCCGGTCTGGCGGCGTGGGCGAAAAGGACGTTGAATTACCACGCTAAGGACAAGAGACGGTATGTGTATTCATTGAGGGAGTTTGAGCAGGCGAAAACCCACGACCCATACTGGAACGCCGCACAGAAAGAGATGATGATAAAAGGCAAGATGCACGGTTATATGCGAATGTACTGGGGCAAGAAGATTCTCGAATGGAGCCGCAGCCCTATGGCCGGTTTTAAGACGGCGATTTATCTGAATAACAGGTATGAACTTGACGGCAGGGATGCCAATGCCTATGCAGGAATCGCGTGGTGCTTTGGTCAGCATGACAGGGCGTGGGCCGAAAGGCCGGTATTCGGTAAAGTCCGCTACATGAACGCAAACGGGTTGAAAAGAAAATTCGATGCGGATGCTTATGTGGAGAAAGTGCGGAATTTAGAAGACTCCTGGAAGGGATGAGTTATGCGGATTGTTATAACAGGAGCGACCGGTTTTATCGGAAAAGCCCTTTGCGAAAATCTTCACAGGGATTACGAAGTGATTGCGCTTTCGCGGAATACCGCAAAAGCAAAAAATCTTCTTGGTAAAACAGCCGAACCTGTCTGTTGGGACGGACGTAAGTTGGATGAATGGTCGGCTTTTGTTGATGGTGCTCTGGGAGTGATTAATCTTGCAGGCGAAAATATTGCATCGGGCAGGTGGAGCAAGGCCAAAAAGGAAAGAATCCTGAACAGCAGGCTCACAGCTTCACAGGCGATTTTGTCGGCGATAAAAGAGGCAAAGAAGAAGCCGGAGGTTTTTATCCAGGCCTCTGCGGTGGGCTATTACGGTGACAGGTGTGATGAAATATTAGATGAAAATTCTGCATACGGCCAAGGCTTTCTTGCGAGGGTGTGCCGGCAGATTGAGGGCCTTGCCGAGGAAATTCGAGACATGGGTATTAGATGGATTATTATCCGTACCGGTGTTGTATTGGGAGCCGGCGGTGGAGTCTTGAAAAAGCTCCTGCCGTCTTTTAAGTTCTTTCTGGGTGGTTGTTACGGGCAGACAAAAGCCTGGTTTCCCTGGATAAGTTTGATGGACGAGGTCTTGGCAATCAGGTTCCTGCTTGAAAACAAAAAGACAAACGGCGTTTACAATCTGACTTCGCCGGCACCGATACTCTCAGGCACATTTTATGATGTCCTGGGACAAGTGACTGCAAGGCCGGTGTGGTTTAATCCGCCCGGTTTTTTGTTGAAGTTGTTGATGGGCGAGATGGGCGGGGAGCTGCTTTTGTCGAGTCAGAGAGTTATGCCAAAAAGGTTGTTGGATGCGGGTTTTGAGTTTGAATATGTTGATATAACAAAAGCTTTGTGTGATATTTTAGGCGAAAGGAGACAAGATGGAATTAGGTGAATATTTTGAAAATACGGAAGGCCTGGGTATTCTGGCGACCGCAGATGCCGAAGGTAATGTTAATGCCGCGATTTATGCAAGGCCGCATGTGATTGATGAGGTTACGGTTGCATTGATAATGGCCGAGGGTTTGAGCTACCGAAATGTGTCCGGTAATCCAAAAGCGACTTATTTGTTTGTTGAAAAAGGGCCCGGCTATAAAGGCAAAAGGCTTTACCTCACAAAAACCGGCGAGGAGTCGGACCAGCAGCTCATAGAATCAATGAGGCGAAGGCAAAGTAAGGGCTATCAGGCCGATAAAGCCAAAAGCCGGGTTGTCTATTTCAGGTTGGACAAGATTCGGGCACTTGTCGGAGATGATGTTGAGCAGATTGGGCGGTAAGTTTTCCTGCTCCGGCGGCGCCGTGAAAAAAACGGGATTTCGTGAATATTTTGCAAAAATTTATTTTGTTTTTCCGGCGATTCCTGTACTATTAGTATGAATCTTGTTCATGGAAGGGATTAACCATGATTGGACCGATGATTCTTGGGGGCACCGTCAGCAAGGCATCTCGTTTTGCAACGAGTCAGTCAACCTTGTGTTTCCGTTTTATCAGCCGAGCGCATTCGATTTTTGATAATATTGAGGCAAAGGTCGGATTTTATCAAATGGAAAACGCTGTTTTAACCATTTTTGTCGGCCGTGTCGCGTTTTAAGAAGATTTAGTGTTCAATTTGTTTAAGGAGAAACGAAAATGCTGAAGCTGAATGTTCTGGGATGGATTGCACTGATTTTGGTGGTTGTGGGAGGCTTGAATTGGGCCCTTGTCGGCATCTTTTCTTTTGACCTTGTAGCGGCGATCTTCGGCGAGATGTCGGCTTTAGCGCGTATCGTCTATGCTGTTGTAGGTGTTGCGGCTATCTATATCTTGATACTTGCTGCGTCAACCTGCAAGGGTGCGGCACCGCAAGCAGAGCCGAAGTAGCCGGGCCTCCGCTAAAATAATGTTTTTGTTACAGCCGGCTATACCTTTTTTTAGTCGGTAATGGGGAGTCTTTTTCATATATGAAAGCAAGTAGTGTTTTCAACCTGTTGATTGCTGTGGGGATTTCGTTTTGTGCATCTTTTATCGGTTCTGTAGCAACCTTTTCAGGTGACAGTTTCGGCTGGTACGATTCTCTTAAGAAGCCCGTTTTTACGCCTCCCGGCTGGTTATTCGGACCGGTCTGGACGCTGCTTTACCTGATGATGGGTATAGCAGCCTTCCTTGTTTGGCAAAAGGGGTTGACTAAATCACGGGTTCGTATTGCTCTGGCTTTTTTTATCGTGCAGCTTGCTTTCAATGCCGCCTGGTCGGTAATATTTTTTGGTTTTCATTCTGCAGGATGGGCCTTGTTTGATATTGTGTTTCTCTGGCTTGCTATACTTGCAACAATCGTGAGTTTTTGGGGCGTGAATAAATTTGCTGCGGTTCTTTTGTTGCCGTATATAGGCTGGGTCAGCTTTGCGGCTATCCTTAATACCGGATTTTATTGGCTCAATCGTTAACTACACATTATTTATTTTGGCTGCCGGAGCAGATTTTCAAGGTGTTTCAAAAGGCCGAACATTGCCTTTCGGCCTTTGGGGGTGATTTTGCAGAAGGTTTTTGGCTTGCGCTCGACAAAGACCTTTTTGACCTTGATATAGCCGGCCTTTTCGAGTTTCCGAATCTGAACGCTTAAGTTGCCATCGGAAAGTTTAAGGGCATTTCGAAGGAAAGTAAATTCGGCCTCATCGCCTGCCATAAGGGTAGAGACAATCCCCAATCGAGCGCGCGAAAGGATCAGGTCATCAAATTGTGGCCCATCAGCCTTGGGCATATTCAGCCTCCGAGCGTTTATATCGGCGGTGAGCGATTATGGCAGGGATGATACAGGCCAGGCCCATTACCGCACCTAAGATCAGATATGAATAGGGCCGTACGAAGAAGGCGACTATGATTGCGATGAAAATGGAAATTCCGCCAAAGAGCCACTCTCTGGAGTATAGAATCCCCGTCATGGAAAGAGCGATGGCATAGACGGCGGCCCAGAGAAAGCCTGGTCCACCGAAGTAGTCTTGAAATAATCCCAGAATACTCCATATAACGGCATTGGGAAGCAGGATGAACCAGACCCAGTTGAGCTGTTTCCATATATGGGAAACCATTCCCCGAGCCTTCTGACGTTTGGAGACTCTATAGCTTGAGAAACCACCAACAATGCCTCCGACAGCCAGTGAAGGGAACAAAACATAGGGAATCCAGTTGAAAATTTTATACACTACAAAAAAATAGGCTCCGAAATAGATAACCATAGATACTAGGCCCCATATAATCATGGAGAATGCCTCCGGATCAATTTCACGGTGTGTTCTTTCTAACATGTCGCGGATGAATTTGAGGTCGTCGGTGACGAAGGTTTCTTTGTCGCAATCTGATTCTTTCAGTCTTAATTCTTCTTCCATTTCTTTTATCTCCTGATTTACATTTTAATTTATGTATCACATTTACAAAGTACTTTATATTATAAAGCAAGCGGGACTTTCGTCAAATAGTTTTTTGGAAGAATTTTACAACTATCTTGTTTGCAATGGTTTATTAGGCTAAAAAATCTTCGGGGCATATTTTTGAAAGATAATGATTTGTCTTAATTGTAAGCATCAACCATCCCCAACACCTTCGGGTTGAGGCTGCTGCGCGTTGTAGTTCGTAGAGATTTTGTGTCGCACTTTCAGGGCTAAGAATATATTTGGGGGATTTGTGCCTTAGGGCTTCGTTTCACTTAGCCCTGGGCTATATTGTTGAGCCCCTTTGGGGCTTTTATAAGAAGTTGCGATTTTGGCGGGTTTGGAGTATCATCGTATTTATGAGAACCGAAGTTGTGAGCTTAACTGCTGAGAATCCTGATATTGAGAAAATCGAGGCTGCTGCAGGAGCGCTCGATGAGGGCAAGCTGGTTGTATTTCCGACCGAGACGGTTTACGGTATCGGCTGCCGGTTGCGATCAGACAGTATCAGTCGGCTTGACGAGGTAAAAGGCAGGGACGCCGGAAAACGCTATACATTACATATTGCCGACCCGGAGATTGTTACCAGATATGTGCCGACAGTACCGCTGAAGGGCAGAAAGCTCATAGAAAACGGCTGGCCCGGGCCGCTGACGCTCATCTTCGAGCTGGATGATGAGGCCCTCGCACAACAGCGTGGCGTTTTTGGCGAAGACACTTTCAGCGTACTGTATGAGGACGGCACTATTGGTATCCGCTGTCCGGATAACCAGACAGCCCGGCAACTTCTTCGCTCGGTTAAACCACCGATTGTCGCTCCGAGTGCCAATCTGGATGGTAGGGCTCCTGCTACGGACGCAGCCGGCGTTCTGTCTCAACTTGACGGCAGGATAGATTTCCTCCTCGACGGCGGTGAGTGTAAATATAAAAAAAGCAGCACAGTGGTTAAGATGACGGAAGGGGAGCCGATAATCTTGCGCCAAGGTGTGTATAATGACAGAGATATTACCCAAATGTCGCTGGTCAGGATACTTTTTGTCTGTAGCGGTAATACCTGTCGCAGCCCGATGGCGGCGGCTTTTTGTCTGAAAAAACTCTCTGAAAAACTCACTTGCGGTGTTGACGAAATCGAAGCCAGAGGTTATAAAATAGTGTCGGCGGGCCTGATGGCAGGCTTAGGACTACCTGTAAGTAACGAAGTTGCAGGTATTTGTGCGCGGAAAGGCATAGATTTGAGTGGGCATTTGAGCCGTCCTTTTACCGCTGCAGAGGCCGAGGCAAGCGACTACATTTTTGTAATGAGCAAGAGCCATCGTGAGCATGTATTGGAGATATGTCCCGATGCACGTGAAAAATGTCTACTGCTGGACGGCAAAGGCCCTATTGGTGACCCGATTGGATCGGGCGATGATGTGTACGAAGAATGTGCAAAACAGATAGAGCGTGCTTTAACGAAAAGAATGGGCGAGATTTTAACATGAAGATAGCGGTTGCAAACGACCATCGAGGTGTAAAGGCCATTGAGCAGGTCAAGGCGATAATTGCTCAGCTTAATCATGAATGCCTTGACTTTGGCCATAGTAACAGCGAACAACCTATTGACTATCCGGACGCCGCTTACCGGGCGGCGAGTCTCGTATCAAAGGGTGAAGCGGACAGGGCGATTCTGGTTTGCGGAACCGGAATTGGAATGAGTATAGCGGCCAACAAGATTAAGGGAGTCAGGGCGGCTTTGTGTTTCGATGAACTGGCCGCTCAGATTTCACGTCATCACAATGATGCCAACGTACTTTGTCTTTCCGGTGACTTGTTGGGCACAACAGTGCTCAGAAAAATGGTTGAGACGTGGCTTACTACGGAATTCAGCGGGGGAAGGCATCAAAGGCGGGTAAACAAGATAAAAGCCATTGAAAACAACATAGACCCTTCGCAGGTTGAAAACAGTTAACAGTTGGTTCGCTTTTTTGCTCGGTGTGTACGTAAGTTTTTTACGGATTTGTGTCCTGTTCCGACAGTTCGGCAAACTCGTACGAGTCGTTTTGCCGGGTGATTTCCTGCATTTTTTGAAGCTGAGCTTCGATTGAGACCCTTTCGGGGATTTTGGGTCTTGTTGACGGTTTTGGTGCGGCCTTTGTTCTTGGAGCTTTTACACCGATGGATTTTTGATACTGGTTGCCTATTGCGCGAAGCTTCCTGTAACGGGTTTCGAGCAGGTTTTCAATCTTTGTCCTTTTGAGGTCTCGTAGTGTTTTTATGATATATTGTTCGACGTTGTAAATAGTGTCGTGCAAATTCCTGTGAGCACCCCCAAGCGATTCGGTAATGATTGCATCGACAAGCCCAAGTTTCATCAGGTCCTTTGCTGTCAGCTTCAGGGCGTGCGCAGCCTGCTTTGCCTGTGAGCCGTCGCGCCAAAGAATCGCGGCGCAACCCTCCGGTGAGATTACAGAATAATATGAAAACTCAAGCATTGCCAGCCGGTCCGCCACTCCGATGCCAAGAGCGCCCCCTGAGCCGCCTTCACCGATGACAATAGATATAATCGGGACTTTCAAACGGGACATTTCCATCAGGTTGGCGGCGATGGCCTGGGCCTGACCTCTTTCTTCGGCTCCGACGCCCGGATAGGCGCCCGGTGTATCAATCAAGGTAACAATGGGGATGCGGTACTTTTCTGCCAGCTTCATCTTTATCAGAGCCTTGCGGTATCCTTCAGGGTTTGGACATCCGAAGTTGCAGGCAATTTTTTCCTTTGTGTTTTTGCCTTTGTTCTGGCCAACCAGCAAAACCTTCTCCCTGCCGATTTGCCCGAGCGATGTGATGATGGCCCTGTCGTCTCCGAAACACCTGTCTCCGTGCAGTTCTCGGACGTCCTTTACCATCAGTTCCAGGTAATCCGTCACAAGTGGTCTCATCGGATGTCTTGCAACCTGTACTATCTGCCAGGGCGTAAGCCGGGAGTATATTCTTTTAAGCTCGCCGGTCTCAAGACGCTGGAGTCGGCGAATCTCTGCCGATTGGTCGGAGCCGTTTTGTGCCGCATGTCTGCGCAGATTCTCTATCTGTCGGTCCAGCTCGGCAACCTTTTCTTCAAATGGAAGGTATTGATTCGGATTAAGTTTAACTTGTATATCAGTCATACTAAAAGGCATTAAACCAGTTTTCCTGAGCAAATGAAAGAAAAAAATTGACATATAGGGTGTCCCCCGATACCTTGTTATTGAAATTTCGGACATTAGCTTTTTTATAAGGTCTTTATAGTGAAGAAGTTGCGTCAAATAAGTGTAATAGGAATGGGGCTTTTGGGCGCCAGCATAACTTTGACTACTCTGCGCTCATTATTCGGAGTCAAAACGGTTGGTTACAGCCACAGGCCAGGCACAAGGCGCAAAGCGAGACGATTAGGCGTTGCCGAGGAGATTGTCGATGATATAGAAATGTGTGTTGCCGGAGCGGACATAGTGATTCTTGCAACACCGATATGTACTTTCGAAGATATTTTCCGCCGGATAAAAGGGCATCTAAAAGCCGGTTGTATTGTGACCGATGTCGGCTCTACGAAGGTCCTGCCGCACCGCTGGGCCCGGCGGCTTTTGCCAAAAGACGTTTACTATGTCGGTTCCCACCCGATAGCCGGCTCGGAGAAGCGCGGTGTGGAATTTGCCAGAGATGATTTATTCTATGGAGCCAGGTGTATTCTAACGAGGAATAACAACACAAGTAACTTTGCCCTTGCGGGTTTGAGGAGATTCTGGCTTGATTTAGGTTGCCGCGTAAGTGTAATGAGTCCTGCCCGGCACGACAGCATTTTCGCCCGCGTCAGTCATCTGCCCCACGTTGTAGCCGCTGCGTTAATTAACGCAAGTACACAGGAACAGCTCACCTTCGCAGGCAAAGGCTTTATCGACACATCGAGGGTGGCGTCCGGCCCTGAAAATGTATGGTCGGATATACTGGTTACAAATGCTGTCAACACGACCGGAGGGATTGACAGGTTAATCCGTGAGCTTACTAAATTAAGAAAGGCTATCGGTTCAAAAGACCAGAAACGCATCCAGAAGCTGCTTGCAACGGCCAGAGCGAAACGTGCCGAACTTATAAAATACAAGATGAGAAGGAAGGAATTGATATGAGGCGGTGGCGCTTTGAAGTCTTCAATCGTGCAGGTTTTGTCGATGCCCACGGCGAAGGGATACTGGATGATATCAGAGAACTCGGCATTCGAACAGTCGAAGCGGTGCACTTCACAAAGGTTTATCTGATTGAGGGCGATTTTGACAGAGCTTTTGCCGAGCGCTTCGCCCGTGAGCTTTTGTGCGATATGGTTTGTCAGGAGTATTATATAGGAAGAAGCTCCGCACCGGCTGGACCTGTGAAGGCGACATTGATAGAAGTCCATTTGAAAAGCGGTGTAACAGACCCGGTGGCCCGGTCGGTGGTCGCGGCCCTGAAAGATATGGGGACAAAGCCGGCCAATGTAAGGACGGCGAGAAAATATATTCTGTTGGGTCAAATCACAGACAGCCAGCGTGATTCCATCGCCCGGCGGGTCCTGGCAAATGACTGCATAGAAGAGGTTATTTACGGCAGCGACGCCGAACCTCCCAGCCCTCATACGAGGCCTTACGAACTCAATGTCAACGAAATTTGCATAAGTAATCTTGATGACGACGGTCTGATTAAGGTCAGTAAGGAGCGAGACCTGTTTTTGAACGCCGTCGAGATGCGGACTATTCAGGCCCATTACAAGGACCTCGGCAGAGAGCCTACGGACGTGGAGCTGGAGACTCTGGCACAGACCTGGAGCGAACACTGCGTGCACAAGACTCTCAAAAGCAGCGTGGATATGGATTACGACGGCAGGCAAATTCACTTCGATAATTTGCTCAAAGAGACGGTTTTTAAGGCTACCAAGGAGCTTGACAAGGACTGGTGCATATCGGTATTTGAAGATAATGCCGGTGTGATTAAGTTTGACGACCAGGACGCCGTATGCTTCAAGGTGGAGACCCACAATCATCCTTCCGCGCTGGACCCGTACGGCGGAGCGGCTACCGGTATCGGCGGGGTGATTCGTGACCCCATGGGCACGGGCATGGGGGCAAAGCCCATTGCAAATACCGATATATTCTGCTTTGGTCTTCCGGATAAGAAACAGGACCAGATTCCCAAGGGTGTATTGCACCCGCGAAGGATTATGAAAGGCGTCGTTGCCGGGGTACGCGATTACGGCAATCGAATGGGCATACCGACGGTTAATGGGGCGGTTTATTTCGATGACAGATATATGGCCAACCCCCTGGTTTACTGCGGAAACATAGGACTGATACCGAACGATAAGTGCTTCAAGCACGCCCAAAGCGGCAATTATATCATAATGGTGGGCGGACGAATCGGCAGGGACGGAATACATGGAGCAACCTTCTCCAGCGGCCAGATGACACATGAGCATGAGACGATTTTCTCGCACGCCGTCCAGATAGGAGACCCGATAACGGAAAAGAAAATGCTCGATACCCTTCTGCAGGCACGACAGGCCGGTCTTTACGAGGCGATTACCGATTGTGGTGCCGGAGGTCTGAGCAGCGCGGTCGGTGAAATGGGAGCACAGCTTGGTGCCGAGGTTGACCTTGAAAAAGCGCCCCTGAAATACGCAGGCCTTAATTATACCGAGATATGGATAAGTGAAGCTCAGGAGCGTATGGTCATCGCCGTCAAAGAGGAAAATCTTGCCGCTATTACCCGGCTTTTCGACGCCGAAGATGTTGAATCGACGATAGTCGGCAGATTCACCGGTGATAAAAAGCTTACACTCAGGTACAACGGCAGGCAGGTCGGTCAGCTCGATATGGATTTTTTGCACCACGGGGTGCCCAAATACTCTCGCAAGGCCCTGTGGCAAAAGCCCGACTTGTCCGAGCCGGGCATATCACTGAAGGACAATTACAACGAAGACCTGTTGGCTGTTCTGTCTTCGTATAATGTTGCGAGCAAGGAGTGGATTATTCGTCAGTACGACCACGAGGTTCAGGGCGGCAGTGTGGTCAAGCCTTTGACGGGTGCCAATAATGACGGCCCCTCTGATGCGGCGGTAATAAGGCCCAAGCTTGACTCCGACAGGGGACTTGCCGTCAGTTGCGGAATGAACCCCTGCTACGGTGATATTGACCCTTACTGGATGGCGCTTTCGGGTATCGATGAAGCGGTCCGAAATATAGTCTGCGTGGGGGCAAGGCCTGACAGAATCGCACTTTTAGATAACTTCTGCTGGGGGGACTGCTCCAGACCCGAGACGCTCGGTTCTTTGGTCAGGGCCGCCCAGGCGTGTTTCGACGGGGCGATGGGTTTTGAGACGCCTTTTATTTCCGGCAAGGACTCACTGAACAACGAGTTTCTCTGCGATGACGGTACAAGGGTATCTATTCCGCCAACCCTGCTGATCAGTGCTATAGGCATAGTTGATGATGTAAATAAATGTGTAACGATGGATGTTAAGCGGTCCGGGAATTTACTGTTTATTGTCGGGCTGACTAAAAATGAGTTGGGTGGCTCTCATTACTACAAGATACACGGCAGGCTCGGTGCGAATGTGCCGACGGTTGATGTAGAAAAGGCGGCCGAGACCGCCCGGAGAATCAGCCGGGCCGTCAGCGATGGTCTGATCGTTAGCTGCCATGACTGTTCGGAAGGGGGTTTGGCCGTTGCGCTTGCTGAAATGGCCTTTGCAGGCGGCCTTGGTGTTGAAGCGGACCTGCGTGGTTTGCCAAAAAGTGATGACTGTGTACGGACGGACAGTCAAATCTTCAGCGAGTCAAACTCAAGATATATTGTTGAAGTTGAGCCGACAAAATACGGTGAGTTTTCAAAGCTGATGCTGAATCTGCCGTTCGGTCAGATAGGTAAGGTAACCGCCGGCGGCAGGCTTATAATAAAGGCCGAAGACCAAAACAGTATCGTTGACGTTGACTTGGATAAACTTAAAAGCGCATGGCAAAAACCGCTGGACTTCGGTTAGGAGTCTATAGGAGCACAAATGGACAAGGTAAACGCGATAGTTTTACGGGCGGCGGGGGTGAATTGCGACGAGGAAACACTGTACGCACTTCAACTGGCCGGCGCCGCCGCTCAAAGAATACATATTAACAGGGTCATAGAAAACCTGAGCCTGCTTGATAAATACCAGATTTGCGTATTTCCGGGAGGCTTCAGCTATGGGGATGACGTATCAGCGGGCAAGATTTTAGCCAACCAGATTATTCATCATATCTCCCAAGCCCTGAAAAAATTTATAGAAGACGGAAAATTAATCCTTGGAATCTGCAACGGTTTTCAGGTGCTGGTCAAGACCGGAATACTGCCGGGGACACTCCACACGGAAAGTGGTGAGCTGCCCGTTACAATAACGGATAATGACAGCGGTAAATTCGAGGACAGATGGGTTTATCTTGAGCCGGCCACCGACAGATGCGTATTCATCGAGCACAGCAGAAGGATTTACCTGCCTATTGCTCACGGAGAGGGCAAGGTCGTTACAAAAGATGAGCAGATCCTCGAAGAAATAAAATCGGAACAGTACGTGGCCTTTCGATATGTTGACAAGGACGGTAACACCGGCACTTTCCCGGTAAATCCCAACGGCTCGGCCGATTCGATAGCCGGCCTGACCGATTCCACGGGCCGCATTTTGGGCCTGATGCCGCACCCGGAAAGGCACATCCACCGCACGCAGCACCCGCACTGGAGACGCTTGAACGATGGCGAGGGTGCGGACGGAAGAAATATCTTTGAAAACGCCGTCAAATACGTAAAACAAAATTTGTAAGAATTAGGTTTGCTCTGTGGAAAACTTTATAGATATTGTTCGCCTTTTGTGATTCCGGGCTTGACCCGGAATCCAGGACGTTAACCTCTGGATTCCAGCTTTCGCTGGAATGACACATTGCAAGATGTTTTCATTCTGGGTGTAATTAGCCTGTCCTGGGCTTGTCGAAGGAAAGAATCTCAATCGTTCGACTACTGTCATTCCAAACTTGATTTGGAATCCATTGTCTCACCAAAGGTCGTGGATTCCAGTTGGAGTTTATGCCGTACGGAGTTTACCCCGCACATGATGCGGGGATACGGTGCTGGAATGACAATTATACGCGACAGATTCTTCACTTCGCTTCATTCCGTTCAGAATGACATATGGACGCTCCGTTCAAAATAGCGTATGGATTAACTGTTAAGAATGATGTTTTTTCCAATGTAGAGGCTGAAATCGGTTCAAGGCTATGATTAACATTAACGAAAATTTCCTGAAGTTGCAGGCCGGGTATCTGTTTCCTGAAATCGGAAGACGGGTGTCTGCTTTTGCAAAAGCTAATCCGGACGCTGATATTATCAAGCTCGGAATAGGAGATGTAACCGAGCCCCTTGCCCCCGCGGTTATTGAAGCGATGCACGACGCCGTCGATGAGATGAGCAGGATCGAGACCTTTCACGGGTACGATGACTCGGGGCGGGGGTACGATTTCCTCATAGATGCCATAATTAAAAATGACTATGCGCCGAGAGGAGTAAAAATAGAGCCAAGCGAGGTATTTATAAGTGACGGCTCAAAGTGCGACACGGGTAATTTCCAGGAAATTTTCGGCATAGATAACGTAGTAGGGGTGGCAGATCCTGTATATCCTGTGTATGTCGATACAAACGTGATGGCGGGCAGAACAGGCTCCGCTGATGATAAGGGAAGGTACGGAAAAATCGTATATATGCCCTGCACCGCTCAGAATGACTTCGTGCCCGAATTGCCCACAAAGGATGTGGATTTGATTTACCTGTGTTTCCCGAACAATCCTACCGGTGCTGTAGCGAACAAAGCCCAGCTTGCAAAATGGGTCGAATATGCTAAAGAACACAAATCGATAATACTGTTCGATGCCGCTTACGAGGCGTTTATTTCCGACCCTGAATTGCCGCACTCGATATACGAGATTGACGGCGCTAAGGAAGTGGCAGTTGAGTTTCGCAGTTTTTCCAAGACGGCGGGCTTTACCGGTGTTCGCTGTGCGTTTACGATTGTTCCCAAGAAACTGAAAGCCTATAAGGCGGACGGCTCGGCCTGCGAAGTGAACCCTATATGGGCACGCAGACACTGCACCAAGTTCAACGGTGTTTCTTATATTACCCAGAAAGGTGCGGCGGCTGTTTACTCTCCCGCAGGTAAAAAACAGATACGCCAAACTATCGAGCTTTATATGTCTAATGCAGCACTGATTTGCAGGGGGCTTTCTGATTTGGGTTACGATGTATATGGCGGCGTCAACGCCCCTTATGTATGGCTAAAAACACCGGCAGGATTCGGCTCCTGGAACTTTTTTGACAGGGTGCTCGAAAAAGCACATGTCGTGGGCACACCGGGGGCGGGATTCGGCGCCGCCGGCGAGGGGTATCTCAGGCTAAGCGCCTTTAACAAAACAGAAAAAGTCAAAGAGGCCGTCAAACGCTTCGAACAAGTGTGAGCTGTCTGGAAAAACATAACATCAAAAGGCGAAAGGCACTTTGCAAAGCACAAAAGCTTATATCGGACTTGGCTCAAATCTCGGTGATAGGGCGGATTTCATCGACAAGGCCGTAAGTCATCTCAACAATACTGACGGCATCGAAGTAACGTCTGTAAGCGACATAATTGAAACTCAGCCCCTGGGTGACGGCCCCGGCGGCGATTATCTTAATGCCGTAACTCGGATTCAAACATCTTTAGCTGCTGAAAAACTGCACGCCAGGATGATTGCTGTCGAGGACGCTTTAGGCAGAACCCGCGGCCGAAAGTGGATGCCCCGCACTATCGACCTTGACCTTTTGCTTTACGGTGATAATATTATTGAAACCGAGCATCTGAAGGTTCCGCACAGGGAGATGCATCTTCGAAGTTTTGTCTTAAAAGGCATGTGCAAGCTTGACGCCGACCTGCACCATCCGGTACTGAAGCAGTCAATGAGACAACTCGCAGGGCGACTCAACGGTGAAAACTTTATATGTGACGGGCAAAGACCGCAGCTTGTCTCGGTTGCCGGCTTAATCGGGGCCGGAAAGACGACATTAGCCGGCGGACTGGCGAAGGAGGTTGGCTGTGAGATGTTGGCCGAGGCTTATGACGAAAATCCCTATCTTGCGGACGTCTATGCCGGCAGGAGCGAGTTTGCGCTTGATTCGCAGTTGTATTTTCTTAACAGCAGAGTCGCTCAGCTAAAAAAGGATAGCTTAAAGCCGGGCCGGGCGGTTGTTACCGATTATGTGTTTGACAAGGAAATGATTTACGCCGCACGGACTCTTGATGAACAACAACTTGTTCTGTATAAAGAACGTAACACCGCTGCGGCACCTTTGGTGGAAAAACCGGTCCTTGTGGTATATTTACAGGCATCGGCTGCTGAATGTCTCGAACGAATTCACAGAAGAAATCGGCCTTACGAACAAAAAATAGAACTCAAGGAACTCGAAAGTCTCGCTGGCGATTATGAAAAGCTCTTTGCCGGCTGGCGCACAAGCCCCGTAATACGCCTCGGGCCGGGTGATTTCAACTGCCTGGACAAAGATGAGGTCAAGTGGCTTGCAAATCAGGTAAGTTGTTATACCTCTACCGGTTGAATTTAACGTTTGCCCGCGGGTAAGAACCTTTATGCCGGCGCGCCGGGAAAGGTTATAATCCCACCGGCGGGAATTTTTTACCCTTAAGGGTATTATATATGGAACTGGCAGGAACAATAAGACAGGCTCGCAAATCCATAAGCGCCGCCCGTGCCGCGGGCAAAAGAATCGGCCTTGTGCCCACGATGGGAGCGCTGCACGCCGGGCATATATCTCTGATAGAAGAAGCGACCGGAAGGTGTGATTACGTTGTGGTCAGTATCTTTGTCAATCCGACCCAGTTCGGCCCCTCTGAAGATTTCGACAAGTACCCCCGAGACGTTGAAAGTGATATGAATATATGCAGACAGTCGGGTGCTAACCTTATTTTTTCGCCGAGTGCGAGCCAGATGTATCAGAAAGAAAATATTACCTGGGTTAACGTGGACAAGCTCACCGAAAACCTGTGCGGCAGATTCCGGCCGGGACATTTTCGCGGCGTTACGACCGTATGTACCAAATTGTTTAACATAGTCCAGCCGGACATCGCCTTTTTCGGACAAAAGGACGCCCAGCAGGCGATTGTTATAAAACGAATGGTCGCCGACCTGAATATGCCCCTTCAAATTGTGGTCTGTCCCACGGTGCGCGAGCCGGACGGGCTGGCGGTAAGCAGCAGGAATAAATATCTCAGCCCCGAAGAAAGAAAAGACGCTTTGCTGCTTTCGCAGTCGTTTGCAGAGTGTGAACGCTTGGTTAAGGCAGGTGAGCGGAATTGTAAATTGCTGATTGGGTCAATGCGAAAGATAATAGCGCAGTCATCAGAGGCACAGATAGAGTATATAAGTATCGTTGATACTGAGACTCTTGCCGATATTGACGTTATCGAAGGTGAGGCCCTTGTCGCCCTGGCGGTCAAAATCGGCTCAACAAGACTGATTGACAATATCATAATTAGTTACCAACCACGAAGTGCGCGAAGGACACGAAATGAAATTTGACCAATTGTCTAACAGGGTTATTGGATGTGCTTTGGAAGTGCATCGAGCTTTGGGGCCGGGTCTTTTGGAATCGGCTTATGAGCAGTGCCTTGCGCATGAATTATCTCAGTCAAATATTCCTTTCAAGCTCCAGTGGCCGCTTCCGGTAGAGTACAAAGGTATTAAACTGGATTGTGGATATCGCGTTGACTTATTTGTTGATGGCGAACTTATTGTCGAGCTTAAGAGTGTTGACAAAATAACGGGAATTCACAAGGCACAGTTGCTTACATATATGAAGCTTTCCGGGGTAAAAGTCGGACTGTTAATCAACTTTAATGTCGAAATTCTAAAGAACGGAATCAATCGCTTTGTTCTTTAAAAATTATTTTTAACCACGAAGACAAGAAGAACACAAAGAAATATTGGATTAGTTGTTTTTAACTTTTTTAACTTCGTGACCTTCGTGTCCTTCGTGGTGAGGATTATATGTACTAACCACGAAGTGCACGAAGAACACGAAGAAGTATCAGGCTAATTGTTTTTAACTTCTTGAACTTCGTGTCGTTCGTGGTGAATATTGTTTACTTTGCGGATATTCAGTTACACCCGGAAAAATTAAGAAACAGGCAGATTTTGCTTAGGCCTTGCCGGGTTTGAGAAGGAAACGTTAATGCCTTTGGAGAGATAAAGGTATGATTGGTGGAATACTTGTAGCTTGGTGGGGAGCTATTTTGGGTACGGTAGGAACAGGTCTTAGTGTATGGAATTTTTGGAGGGACCGGCCTCGAATAAAAGTAAGTGTGAAAAACGATATGACGAACAATCCCCAAGAAAGGTTTATATTGATTACGGCAGCAAATGTTGGAAGATGTCCTATTTATTTATCTAAAGCATATTTTACGATTAGAACGTCTACGAAATATTGGTTATTGACTGGTTCCAGGAACTTCTCCACCAAAATAGTAGAACCTGGATTGAATCGTGATTTTCTTGTTATCCAAAGCGAACACAATTTGAGCGATCTAAAGGAAGCTTATGTTGAGGATGCTGTCGGACGCAAGTTTAAGTGCAAAATACCTCGCAGTTGGCGAAAAAAGAAGGCAAGATGAACTCAGGCCGTAGACCATTCCATGTATGTAATCCTATGAACCGGAGCCGGTCAACTGTTATTCAAAGATTTTTTCATAATCTTCAACTTTGCTAATGGGCAAGTATTTTTTGCCCGCAGGCCCCTTCGCCTGGAACCAGGGGGCGAGGAGCAAA
>DUZQ01000061.1 GCA_013349435.1 Planctomycetota bacterium
CCTGTCATTCCAAACTTACCCTGTCATTCCAAACTTGATTTGGAATCCATTCTCCCGCCAACGGCCGTGGATTCCAGCCGGAGTTTACGCCGTACTCTGATACGGTGCTGGAATGACAAAGGGCATCCATTTACTGTCATTCCAAACTTACCCTGTCATTCCAAACTTGATTTGGAATCCATTCTTCCATTACAAATTATGTTCCCAGCTACCCACTTTCACAAGGACAGGTTTTGCTTGTACGACAAATTTTGTTACCATTTTAGTATTGCCCCGGTGTCGGCGCTGGTTGCCATCGAGGCGTACTTGGCGAGGTAGCCTGTTGTTATCTTTGCCGGTCGAGGTTTCCATGACTTTTTGCGCCGGGCAAATTCTTCATCGGTTAGTCTCACGTTGATATTATTATTCGGAATATCAATCTCGATAATATCGCCCGGCTCGAGGAGCCCAATCGGGCCGCCGACAGCAGATTCAGGACTGACATGCCCGATACAGGCCCCGCGCGTACCGCCGCTGAACCGGCCGTCGGTAATAAGGGCAACCGATTCACCCAGGCCGGCACCTGCGATATAGCTGGTAGGAGAAAGCATCTCCTGCATACCCGGACCGCCCTTCGGACCTTCATAGCGGACGACCACAACGTCGCCAGGCTTGACCTCGCCACCTAAGATGCCTTCGCAGGCCTCTTCCTGGCTCTCGAATATTACCGCAGGACCGGAATGAGAGAGCATGGACTCGGCGACACCGGCGGTTTTAACAACGCAGCCGGATGGAGCGAGATTGCCCCATAGGATGGCAAGACCGCCGGTGGCCGAATAAGCATTATCTAATCTATGGATACAGTCTGTGTTCTTAATCCCGGCATCGGCGATTCTCTCACCGAGCGTACAGGCGCTTACGGTCATACAATCGATATTCAGCAGCCCGTCAATCTTACTGATTTCCTTGAGTATCGCGCTGATTCCACCCGCGGCATCAACATCTTCGATGTGCCAGTTGCTTGAAGGCGAGACCTTACAGATGTTCGGACACCTGGCGGCGACCGCATTAATGCGGTCCAGGCCGTATTCAATACCGGCCTCGTTGGCAACCGCTAAGGTGTGCAGGACCGTATTTGTCGAGCCGCCCATCGCCATATCAAGAGCAAAGGCATTGTCAATTGATTCTTTGGTTACGATGTCCAACGGCTTAATATCCTTTTCGATGAGCGTCATAATCTGAGCGCCGGCAGCCTTATAAAGGTCCTGCCGCTTCGGGTCAATAGCCAGTATCGTGCCGTTACCGGGCAGCGCCATACCAATCGCTTCACACAGACAATTCATACTGTTAGCGGTGAACATCCCCGAACAACTGCCCCGACCGGGACAGCTGGTGCGTTCGAGTTCATTCAGGGTAACCTCGTCGATTTTACCGGCGTTCAATTCCGCTATACCCTCGAAGACGCTTATCAGGTCAACTACCTTGCCGTTTTTTGTCTTGCCTGCCGCCATCGGACCGCCCGACACAAAAATCGTCGGAATATTCAATCTCATCGCAGCCATAAGCATTCCCGGTATAATCTTGTCGCAGTTGGGAATACATACAAGCCCGTCGAAGCAGTGTGCCCGCACCATTGCTTCCACCGTATCTGCAACGATTTCGCGTGAGGCTAAAGAAAATTTCATACCCGTATGGCCCATGGCAACGCCGTCGCATATCGCCAGAGTATTAAATTCAAACGGCACACCCCCGGCTGCGCGCACCGCCTCTTTGACGATACCGGCAACTTTGTTAAGATGAACATGGCCGGGAACAATTTCGCAAAAGCTGTTTGCCACCCCGACAAACGGCCTGCCCATCTCGTCATCCGTTACGCCGCATGCCCGCAGCAAGGCCCTGTGAGGAGCACGCTGGAAACCTTTTTTTACCATATCGCTTCTCATGTTCTTTCTCCAAAAAAGTTGAATTAAAGGGCGATATTTCGCCTGCCGGAATCTGTTTATAATTTCGTGAACTGAAAAGAGCTCAATTGTAGCCGAATGGAGAATCAAGATAAACCATAAAATTCGGATATTTGAGCCAAGAGTGTGAAATTGTTTTCCAGCGGTCTCTAAGACCTTCTCAGGCACAGTCATATGTGCAAACTTCATTCTGAGCCGTCCGGCGTCTTCCGCGTATCCGCCGTCTCCCGCGGGTCCCGACACAACGGGGAGACACCGGTAACACACCGGGAAAGAATCTCCTGCGTTCAATTCTCATTCCAGCAAAAGGTTGTCATTCCAGCAAAAGGTTGTCATTCCAGCAAAAGGTTGTCATTCCAGCAAAAGGTTATCATTCCAGCAAAAGCTTGTCATTCCAGCAAAAGGTTGTCATTCCAGCGAAAGGTTGTCATTCCAGCGAAAGGTTGTCATTCCAGCGAAAGCTGGAATCCACAGCTTTCAGCGAACAAATAGATTCCAAATCGAGTTTGGAATGACAAATTTATGCAGAAAATCGCGTTGAAACGGAAAACAAGTCAGCCAGAAAATAATTTCACACCCTGAGTCAAAAGGAAGGAATCTTTGCGCAGACGTAGTATGCTGCTCAAATGAGTGATCGCCCACAGGCCTCTTTGGAGGCCTTAAATCATCCTTGCAACAATCGGCTGTATCTTACAGCCTCTTTCTTCGGCGCAGCCACCTCACAGCCAAAAGACCGACCGATGACAGCATAATCGCGCTCGGAGCCGGGATAACGCTGACGGTAATCAACTGGTCCTGTGCCCAGCCCGAGTAGGTGTCCGTCTGAGGGTCATAGCATTGCCAAAGATTCATAACCCGGACATCGCCGATACCGCTCCAGGCACCGCTCGAAACAGCCGCCGCAGCTTCTGAGACAAGACTGTTGTTTACGCCACCGTCTTCATCTTCGAGATACCAGATGGCTTTCTGGACATCCAGCTCACTTACACCGGCGTATTCTCCGTTGATATACCTGGTGTAGATGTACGCAGTTTTCTCATCGAGCGGGTCCGAGACACTCTCACCTCCCATTACGGCGGCGGTGCTGATGTCGGCGTAATATGTCCGACCGCTGCGAAAGTACTCGCCCGACTCCAGACAAAACGTCCTGAACGTATCGCCCTCGCCATATCTGCCGAGACTTGTCCAGTCATCCAGCTCAAGCACCTCTACGGTGTGGGCCGGCTGGGTGCCGCTTATTCTGATAATGGGAGCAGCAGGTGCACTCGGTGCATTGAGGCTCAATATTAACAGCGCTATTGTAAAACTAAAAAATATCTGCCTTTTCATCAATTATTCTCCTCACAGGGATACACAATATCCGTTACTATTAAGAGTCGTTCACAGGAGTATTGAAAGCTCCGGTTTGTCCCCCTGCCGTCAAAACCCCTCACAGGCCGTTATTGTACTAAAATTGCGGCCTCAAAGTCAAGAAAAAACTGTTTTATCGGCACCTCTTCCGGCCTCTTGCCGCCTTTACGCCGACAGTAAATATCAGGATGCGTTGTTGCGGTATCAAGCGATGGTCTCATAATATGGGTAAAGCCGCCCGGCGAGGACATAAAGGAGAGAATTTTCTGAAAAATTTTCTTTTTTGTTCGGTTTTTGTTAGGGTTTTTCAACCCCTTTTGCCGATAGATTTATAATGCGACAAATGGCAACAGCTAAGGGATAAAAAAGTGCCGCTTTTCGTGTTTGTCATTCCGGACTTGCTTGCCCTCCGTAGCCTTGTGCGAAGGAGGGAACCGGAATCCAGGGGATTGGAATACCGGATTTCCGCCGGAGTTTACAACACACCATGATGCTGGGATACGGCTTGAGAATGACAAATTCAAGGCTTTTACTGCAAAACAGAGCCAAAAACCAGGAAACGCTTATGACTGAATTTGATGATTTTAATGTGCCCGTTTGCCGCTTCGGGCCGGGCGGAGATTACGTAAACGACTGGCCTGTAAAAAAGACCCGACCGCCGGTGCCGGAGTCTAATCCCTTAGGCAAAGTCTTAGCCCTGATAGCGGATGTTATTGGAACAGCAATAAGCGGCGAATTGATGATTCAGTCAAAGGCACCGACCGAACCCCGTAGAATGGATAACAACATCCAAAGAGACAAAAATTCAGATCCAACAGATGAACCTGACCACACAAATTACACCGCGTCAACTGCAGGTGCTAAAGACGGTAGCCCAGTTGCAGCTGAGCCGATGCTATTCGCCGACGATAGCCGAGGTCGCCGAGGTGCTAAGCGTAAGCCGCACCACCGTATTCGAGCATATCGGCGTACTTCGCGAAAAAGGCCTGCTCGCAAGATCCAGGGGCAAGCTACGCTCTTTGAAGTTGACACTCAGAGCCAATCGGCTGCTTGAACAGGATTTGCAGGCCGAGTCAATCCGGGCGCCTGAGCAGGGCGTACCTCTGCTGGGTACTGTCGCTGCGGGCCTGCCGACAGAAGCCATTGAAAACCCTGAGACAATGTCGCTGCGCGACATGTTCGGCCCTTCGGATGAAATATTTACCCTGCGTGTTTCCGGCGACAGTATGCTCGATGAGGGGATTTTAGATGGTGATTACGTCGTCTGCAAACGTTCAGCTTCCGCCCGCGACGGCCAGATTGTGGTTGCTATAGTGGACGAATCCGAAGCCACACTGAAAAAATTCTATGCTGAATCCGACCGGGCTCGCCTTGAACCCGCCAATAGTTTATACAATCCGATTTATTCGGACAACTGCCGTATCGAGGCCGTCGTCCTCGGCCTGCTAAGACGATTGTAGTTGTTAAGGATCACTCATCCGGCTTCTTTAATCATCGTATCCGGGAAATGAGAAGCGTTGACTCACGCACCTGAGAAACCGCCTTGTTGTCATTGCCTTGGTCGGCTAATGTATTACGTTCCCAGAATACGCCGTCTGTGTAGCCCTGTATGTCAGTATTACTCTTAGCCATCTGGAGGCGTTTCTCTGCGAGCAGACAGAATTTCTCATCAATTTCTATTCCTATGTAATGTCTGCCGAGCTTTCGAGCAACCACAGAGGTTGTGCCGCATCCGAGAAATGGGTCAAGAATCAGGTCGCCGGGATTGAAGCAATTTGGCAGCGTGGGATTGGTTGGCGAAGAAGGCCTATGGTGTTCGTCCTGTTCGACAAGGCCGACGTTATGGACGCTCTACCGAATAACGGCAGGGTTGAACTCACGGTTGTCGGCAAACTCGAATCCGGCCAATGTATATACGGTACCGATACAGTCAGAATAATCCGGCCTCGACGGCGTGTGAGGGGGCTGCGCCAACGTTAAGAAAATGCAGCAGGTACTTCGAGGCCGTGGGTTCGCATAAGTACCGCATCGCCCATGATTTTCCCTGCGTCGCCGTCGGCGATGATTCGTCCTTCATCCATCAGAACGGCACGCTCGCAAAGACTCGCCGCAAAATCCATATTACACGTTGCGATTATCAATGTCTGCGACAGCGATTTAAGCAGGTCTGTCAGTTTGTTTCGCGTTCGCGGGTCAAGGCTGGCCTCCGGCTCATCCATCGTAATTATTGTCGGCGCCATCGAAAGGATTGTCGCAATTGCCGCCGAGCGCTTCTGTCCACCTGACAGATGATGCGGCGGCTTTTTGGCCATACCTTCCAGACCGACCGTCTTTAGTGCCTCGGCGGTCCGCGACCTAACCTCGCCTTCGCCAAGCCCCATATTCATCGGCCCGAATGCCACATCATCGAATAGCGTCGGCATAAAAAGCTGCTCATCCGGATTTTGCATCACCAGGCCTAAAATACTTCGCACCTTCTTTGCATTTTTAGTCGTTGCCTCTATACCATCGATACGGATTGTGCCCGCCCCTTTTAAAAAAGCACTCATCGCAAGCAGCAGAGTCGATTTGCCCGCACCGTTAGGCCCAATAATCGCAACCTTTTCACCGCCGGCGATAACCAGATTAATATCGGCCAGCGCCTTTGTGCCGTCCGGATAATCGTATGAGAAACTCTCTATTTCAACAGCCTTAATCATATCAATAAAGCTTCCATTCTTATTAGAAATATGAGTACCACGGCCAAACCATCCCCTGAGCCTATCGGCTCAGAGGCTGGAACTACCGCGCGATAATATCAACACAAGCCGAGCCGCGCAAGCGGCCAAACCTGAACAGAAGCCGAGCCGCGCGATAATACCAACAGAAGCCGAGCCGCGCAAGCGGCCGAATCTGAACAGAAGCCGAGCCGCGCAATAATACCAACAGAAGCCGAGCCGCGCAAGCGGCCGAATCTGAACAGAAGCCGAGCCGCGCAATAATATCAACAGAAGCCGAGCCGCGCAAGCGGCCGAATACAGTCTGCCCGGGGGGCACCCAACATAGCCCGCCGTCATTCTGAACGCAGACTATTGTCATGCCAAATTAAATCCGGCATCCAGTTCATTTAGCCCTGCGTTTCACGCAGGGTCATTCTGAACGAAGTGAAGAATCTCAACCACCGAGCACCGAGCGACAACCAACGTTCGGCGACGGGTGGCAGCCCTTTGGCCCAAGGCCAAAGGGATGGAATTATTCTAAAGGGCCAAGCTGTCGCTTGAAAGTAACACCCGAACACTTTACTCCGTTTTCTAAAGCAAAAAAGATTCAATAAAAAACCCTCCCCAAAAATTGCAATCCAACGATGTATAAGGCAAGTATCGCTGCAAATAAATAGTCCGCTCCGGCAATCCGCTTCTTGCCCAATCGGTGGAATCGGCCGTCGAATCCGCGCCCCTGCATCGCCATACTCACCCGCTGCGCCAAATCGATACTGCCGATAAATATACTGCCGACTATCGCGGCAGAGGTCTTAACTTCATCGCCGAATCCCAACCTTCGCAGCTTCCGACCGGCCCGCGCTCGAAGGACGTGATAACCCCTGTCGATAAGCATAAATATATAGCGATACAAAAAGCCCAACTGCACAACAAACAGATGTGGTACACCCAGCTTTGCCATCGCCGCTAATAAATCACTGAATCGTGTCGTTGCAGCAAGACCAACAAGGGCTGTCATCGTAATTATAAACTTACCGCAGATTGAAAAGCACCGGAGCAAACCTCCGGTCGTTTCCCACCTCCACGGCCCAAAAACCGCGACAACCACTTCTTTATCGTAGAGAAGATTGCTAACAGCTAATACCGCGACAAAGGGGCTGACAATAAGAATGTGCTTCAGTACAAATTTAATCGGAATATTCGCTGTCACCAAAACTGCAAAAGGCCAGATTGCATAACACGCTAAAATACTGACCGATGTTGCAGGCAGTGAAATCACAAAAACACTGAACACGAGCACACAGATAAGTTTTACCCTTGCATCAAGCGCGTGGACGGGCGAGGCCCGGTAGGAAAGTCTGTCAATCTGCGCGTGGTGCATTTTGGACGCCGTTTCTCTTTCGAAGGGCCAACGCCCCAAGCCAGATAAGACCCATTGTCGCCGCAGAGCCACTGACCGCCGCAAAGCTCTGCCAGCCCGCACCTGCTTCAGCCGCCCCATCAGTTGCTTTTTGTCCGAAAGCGCCGGAACGAATCGTATAATCCGGTAATACCGAATACCTGGACTGGAAATCCTCAACGGCTGTAACGGCGGGGCTTTGGTTTGAAACGATGGACTCAAAATCCGGCTCATCCGGCCGCTCGGCGTAGCTCCATTCCAGGCCGTCCGGAAGCGAGCTGGCAAGATGACTTATCCCCGCCCCGATTACAACGGTTGCGGCTATGATGGTCATATACGCCACCGGTTTACTGAACCTGCCCGTATTAGCCGTTCCGGCGGCAATAATGTCCGGCCGAACCTGTCGCAGATAGAGCAACACCGCCCCGGTAATTACTCCTTCTATAACACCAATTATCAGATGCACTCCGACCATTGTGAACAGAAAGGTGTAGAAGGGCACACTCAGTACCCCCGAAACAGCCGACTCGACAGAAACAAGGACGGCACCTGCCACAAGAGCGACAAGGCAGGCAACTATACTGCCTGTGTATATTTGTCCCCTGAACAATTCGGCACCTGCAAAAACTCTGTACACCCCGTAACCCAGAAAACTCGGCAAAAGGGCCATATTGATTATGTTGCACCCAAGAGCCAGCAGTCCGCCGTCCTGAAATATCAGGCACTGAATTATCACCACCGCCGATATTGCTATAGCTCCGGCGTAAGGACCTAATATTATCGCCAAAAGCACCGCGCCTACCATATGGCCGCTCGTGCCCGGCATCAGGGGAAGCTGAAAATTGACCATCTGTGCCGCAAACACAAAGGCACCCATTATGCCCATAAGAGCAAATTTGTCTGATGTTATTATGTTTTTTGCCTTATGGCAGACAAAGCCTAAACCAGCTGCCGCCGCCCCGAGCGTACCGACTGCCACCGGAACCGAAAGTAATTCATTTGCCATATGCATTTGAAAGCCCCTTGCTGAAGTTGTTCTTATAAATACTATTAGGCCCACAACAATCGCAACAAAGCCTGAGCGACGGGATTTCCTGCGCATAAAAATACCAGCTTTGTGTTACGATGTCAACACACCCCCCGAATTTTTTTTACTTGAAAAGCCCTTGTACCATTGACTGCTAAGCAATCACTTGATGCTTATAAAAAAAACATCCCGGATAGTTTCTTGAATCCATCGGCGACGACCACTATAATCAAACAGGAAAATTTGGATTTGATTTACTGACCTTTCTATAAAGGGGTAGATTATGATCGAAGGAAAATCTTATCGAGCTCTTACCCAGGACGAAATTAAGGCCCTTGAAGCAAACAGTTGCAGTGCACAAGACTGGAATTTGGTCCGGGTGGCCGAAGGTTTTGACACTAAACGCGTCAAAAACGCCCACTTTTCCGGCCCGGTCTTTATCGGCTGCCTGAAAAAGAAGGTGTCGCTTTTCGGTGGCGTTCAAAAAAATACAGGCATCTATAACGCCACAATTCACAACTGCAGGATTGGCAACGATGTGTACATCAGTAATGTCGAGGACTACATTGCAAATTACAACATTGAAGATGATGTCATCATAAATCACGTTGCGCTCTTAGCTGTTGACGGCGAGTCGGCCTTCGGTAACGGAACTGAAGTTTCCGTTGTCAACGAAGGCGGTGGAAGAGAAATACCAATCTACGACCACCTCTCTTCACACGTTGCATACATCATAGCTATGTACCGGCACAGAAAAACCGTAATCGTAAAACTCAAAGACTTGATAGCCCAATATGTTGCCTCGGTAACCTCAGCGACCGGACTTGTCGGACAAGGTGCAAAAATCACCGACTGCGGTACACTCAGGAATATAAATGTCGGCAAAGCCGCTGTGCTCGACGGCGCCAGCCGGCTTGAAAACGGCTCGATAAACAGCTTGCCCGAAGACCCGACCTTCGTCGGCACAAATGTTATCGCCGACGACTT
This sequence comes from Planctomycetota bacterium, assembly GCA_013349435.1. Classification (GTDB taxonomy): domain Bacteria; phylum Planctomycetota; class Phycisphaerae; order Sedimentisphaerales; family Anaerohalosphaeraceae; genus QNBT01. The sequence goes on from DUZQ01000061.1 coordinate 9,403, forward strand.
CATCCTCGCCTCCGGCGCAAAGGTCAGGGACAACTCGATTCTGAGCCATTGTTTCGTCGGCCAGGCAACCGAACTGGCAAGACAGTATTCAGCCGAACATTCCGTTTTCTTCGCAAATTGCGGCGGATATCACGGGGAAGCCTGCGCCGTCTTTGCAGGCCCCTACACCGTTACGCACCATAAATCAACCCTGCTGATTGCGGGGCTGTTCAGCTTTCTAAACGCCGGCAGCGGCTCAAATCAGTCCAATCACATGTATAAGCTCGGCCCCGTACACCAGGGCATTGTCGAGCGAGGCTCGAAAACCACCTCCGATTCATATATGCTCTGGCCCGCAAAAGTGGGTGCATTCACAATGGTCATGGGAAGACATTATGCAAACTCCGATACTTCAGACCTTCCGTTCAGCTATATCATCGAACATGAAGACGAAAGCGTTCTTATACCAGGAGTCAATCTCAGAAGCGTCGGAACCGTAAGAGACGCCCGCAAGTGGCCCAATCGAGACAAGAGAAAAGGCCCAAAAAAGCTTGACCTGATAAGCTTCAACCTCCTTACACCATACACCGTACAGAAGATAATAAACGGCCTCAAAGTCCTCAGGCAACTCAAAGAAAGCTCCGGCCAGACCTCGCAGAATTTTTATTATAACGGCGTAAAGATAAAACGTTCATCTCTCGAAAACGGAATGATTTTTTACAAAATTGCAATAGACCGATATCTTGGCAATATCCTTGTACGTCGCCTGCGCGAGAACGAATTTTCCACTATCGACGACCTCCGAGCCATCCTGGCGGTGAATACCCAAATCGGCAAAGGAACCTGGGTTGACCTGGCGGGGCTGGTCGCCCCGCAGGAAACTATCGAAAAACTTTTAACCCAAATCGAAAACAAAAACCTCTCGTCTCTCGAAGATGTAAATGCAAAACTTAAAGAAATTTACGACGACTTCGAAACCTGCGAATGGGCGTGGGTCGCAAACGTCCTGGAGCAAAAACTGGATATATCTATCAGCCGGTTCGGCCCAGGCGATGTGGCACAGATTATTGAGAACTGGATAGAATCGGTTGAAAAGCTTGATTTGATGCGCTGTGGCGACGCCGGTAAGGAGTTCAGTCTTATGTCCAGAATAGGTTTTGGGATAGACGGAGCCGAGCCCGAAAGAGACGCCGACTTCGAGGCGGTAAGGGGCACAGCCGAAGAAAACAGCTTCACTACCGAGCTGAAAGACCGACTCCAAAAGAAAAAGCAAAGCGCGGCAAAACTTATCGACAAGCTGCGAAAAATCGGATAACATTATGCTCTTCATAAAACTCTGTAAATGTCATTCTGAGCCATAGCCCTGTAACATATGGTACACGGCGGAGGCGAAGAATCTCATTCACTCGTAAACACGGGATTCTTCACTCTGCTCCGCTCCGTTCAGAATGACAATTCCGGCATCTTTTCTGTAGAGCACTAACATTATTAAAGAAAGGATAAATCATGAGAGTTATTATTCAAAAGGACTATAAGGGTGTAAGCGCCTGGGCGGCGGCTTATGTGGCAAGGTGTATCAACAGCTTCAAGCCGACCGAGAAAAAGCCCTTTGTGCTCGGTCTGCCCACAGGCTCGTCACCACTGGGAATGTATAAACAACTCATTGAGCTTAACAAAAAAAAGAAGGTCAGCTTCGCAAATGTCGTCACCTTCAACATGGATGAGTATGTCAACCTCCCGAAAGACCATCCGGAAAGCTACTATTCTTTTATGTGGAACAACTTCTTCAAACATGTAAATATCAAAAAATCCAACGTTAACATCCTAAACGGAAACGCCAAAGACCTCCGCACCGAGTGTGCCCGATATGAGAAAAAGATGAAGCGGTACGGAGGTGTTGAGCTTTTCGTCGGTGGTATCGGTCCCGACGGCCATATCGCTTTCAATGAACCGGGCTCGTCTCTTGTAAGTCGAACCCGCGTGAAAACTCTGACCGACGACACCATCATCGCCAACTCAAGATTTTTCGAAGGCGACGTAAACAAGGTCCCCAAAACAGCCCTTACCGTGGGTGTTGGAACGGTAATGGATTCCAGGAAGGTAATGATAATCGTCAACGGCCATAACAAGGCTCGTGCCCTCGCTCAGGCGGTCGAAGGCGGCGTAAATCACATGTTGACCGTCTCGTGCCTGCAAATGCACCCCCGCGGAATCATCGTCTGTGATGATGCCGCGACGGTCGAGATGAAGGTCGGAACCGTGAATTATTTCAAGGATATCGAAAAATATAACCTCAATCCCGTAAAAATCCTTGAAGGATAAACCTGACTTCGTAGAATTGAATAGACTTTAATGAAAGGGGAACAATCATGGCAAGTGCACGATATGGTCAGGGACCGGGTGATTTTTTTGATTCCCGCTTCGAAAATGCCCTTAAATTCAGTTGGGTCTGGCTCACATGGGCGATACCGCTTCTGATAATAATATGGCTGGCCTCGGGAATATTTATAGTCGACCCCGATGAGCAGGGTGTCGTGCGAAGGTTCGGCAGGGTGGTTCGAGTAACCGAACCCGGCCCTAATTATCACCTCCCCCGACCGATTGAGCGTGTTGACAAGGTGAAAGTCAAACAGGTCAGGCGTATCGAAATAGGCTTTACAACTATTACACAGGGCCCGCCGGCAAGATATACCTTCCACCCTGAAGAATCGCTGATGCTCACAGGTGACGAGCAGATTGTCGATGCACAAATAATCGTCCAGTACCAGGTCAGCGACCCGGCCAGGTTCCTGTTCAATGTGCGCGACCTGGAAGGGACAAGCGGCGCCATTAAAGATGCCGCCGAAGTAGCTCTGAGACACGTCGTGGGCCAAAGACCAATTGACGATGTTCTTGTAGGAGAAAAGCTCCAGGTTGAAGTCGATATACGACGGTTATTACAGAAAATCATCGACGGGTACGAAGCAGGAATCAGAATAATCGAGACAAAGCTGCAGACCGTGCAGCCTCCGCAGGAGGTCGCCGGTGCATTTAGCGACGTCGTAAGCGCCCGCGAAGACAAGGACAAACTCATTAAGCAGGCCGACGGATATCGGGAAGATGTTATCCCAAAGGCAAGGGGCCGGGCCGAAGAAATGGTAAGAAAAGCCGAGGCATACAAGGCCGAGAGGACTGAACGTGCCCACGGCGACGCCGAAAGGTTCCTCGCTGTATTAAAGGAATATCAAAATGCCAGGGATGTAACCCAAAAAAGGCTTTACCTCGAAACGATGGAAAAAATCCTGCCGGGCATCCGAAAGTTCGTGATTGATGCCGAATCCGGCGGGAATTTACTTCAACTGTTACCTCTGGATGAAAGGAGCACGCAAAAATGAATACGAAAATCATCCCAATAGCCGTTCTGATTGTTATAGCGGTAATCCTGGCCGCTGCGGCAATATTTGCCGTCGATGAAAAAGAGCAGGCCATAGTAACACAGTTGGGAAGATACATAAGAACTGTAAAGGAGCCTGGCCTGCATTACAGAATACCGTTTGTCCAGAAGGTTCACAAGTTTGAAGACAGGGTCCTCGAATACGATTCGGCCGCAGCCAAGATAATTACCAGCGATAAAAAGCACCTTATGCTGGACAACTACGCCCGGTGGAGGATTATAAATCCTCTGAAGTTCTACCAGACCGTTCGCACCGAGTTCGGCGCACAATCCAGGCTCGACGACATCGTCTTTTCGGAAATCCGCGAGGAACTGGCCCGCCACGAAATGAGTGAGATTATCTCCAGGAACCGTGCGGCCATTATGGAAACCGTAGGCAAACAGTGCAATGAAAAAGCCGCGGAATTCGGTATTGAGGTAATCGACGTCAGGATAAAACGTGCGGACCTGCCTGCCGAAGTTACCCATTCGGTCTATGCTCGTATGAAAGCCGAGCGTGAAAGGATAGCAAAGAAATACCGCTCCGAGGGCGAGGAAGAAGCCGTCAAAATTCGTGCAAAAACCGACAAGGAAAAAACAATTCTCCTTGCTGAAAGTTACCGGACAGCCGAGAAACTAAAGGGCCAGGGCGACGCAGAGGCCATAAAGATTTACGCCGAGGCCTTCGAGCAGGACCCCGAATTCTACGCCTTTGTCCGAACCCTGGAGGCTTATGAAAGGTCACTGAAAAAAGACACCACCGTAATCCTGCCTACCGGCTCGGAGTTCTTCCAGTACCTCGCCCCCTCCGTAAAGTAAAAGGCAAAATAAAAACCGTTTCTTAAACAAAAACAGGCACGTTGGTGGAACTAACAGGTGTCTTGCGAGTCCTGTGAAATTCGTTTTTGGGCAGGACACATCATTTTTCCACGGTTGTATTTCAAACGAGCACTTTAATCGTTATAGTCCGCATTCTTTCAGGGCAAGATTCACTTTTGATTTAAGCCCTACCAGAAAATCAATTTGGCAATTTCGTTCGAAAGAAATATCAGCGGATAAAAAATCTTTTCGATTTGTAAAAAAATCCTTGACAGGAACATACCTTTTTTTATAATTATTAGTTTATATAAGTGAATCTCTAAAAGACGTCATGCAGAAGTATAACTTCTCTTTTAAGAGTAAATAAAACATTATTTCCTGCGGGCTTTTTACCTTTTTAGTTTTCTTGTGTTGAATCTTATTCGAATAAGGTGAGATTAGATATGAAAGGGTATCGTTTTTTAGACACAAAAAGCTTTGTTGCTTTTCTTTCAAAATGTAAAAATACCTTAACACGATGGCTCCTTCCTGTTACAGGTTTCCTTGCTTTAGTTTGGTTTATTGTAAGGGTATTACCAAAACCAAGCAGAGCAACATACCCCTGCCAGAGGCTTGCCGGATCACTGGCTTCGGGATTTATGGTGTGGCTGACGGGCCTGTCTTTTTGGTCTTTTCTGGTCGCAAACGCAAGAAAACTCTGGAGAAAATCCCGCTATCTGGTAGCCGGGATGTGCTTTGGTGCAAGTGTGTGCGTTTTTACCATTTGGTGGTCGCCGGGAATGACCGGGGAGCGTGTAACTGCCGGGACCTTTACACCCAGCGAGCCGCCAAACTGTCCGATAGGGACACCAAAGGGAATCTATCCCGGAAGGGTGGTCTGGGTACATGATCCGAATGCCACATCATGGGATGGTTCAACGGGGTACTGGTCCGACGATAACAATATTGACCAGGATGTTGTGAATGAAATGTTTTCCAAAGCGATTTGCTGGCTGACTGGTCAGGATGATGACCCGAATGCGTGGGATGCTATTTTCAGGCACTTCAACGAGAAAAGAGGTAAGGGGCTTATTGGATATCAGGGGGGGGAAAAGGTTGCTGTCAAGGTGAACATGGTTAATTGCCACAATCATGGTAATCCGGGAAACGCTTCATATAACTCGCCGCAACTTATATACGCCTTACTGTGTCAATTAGTTAACAAAGTGGGCATGGAGCCTTCAGATATAACAGTTTACGATGCATCCAGTTTCATTCCCGGCCCAATTTATGATCGTTGCAGCGTTGGGGATTTGATGGGTGTTCGGTTTGTGGATAATCTTGGCGGAGACGGGAGAATTAAAGCGGAACGTGAACCGAATTCTGTAGTCTGCCATGCCGACCCAAATGTTCCACCAAGATGGTTGCCTCGTTGCGTTGCAGAGGCAGCCTACATTGTCAACTTGGCACACTTGAAGGGCCATTACCTTACGGGGGTAACTTTGTGTGCCAAAAATCACTTTGGTTCTACTTGGGTACAAGCCGATTCTCAATACGCCGGCTGGATGGGCCGAGAAGGATTTTGGCCCGGGCGGCTTATACATAATCACATCAATGCCTATGACACGACTCAACCAGAAAGCCTGTCATCATTTAAGGTACCTGCCCGTCCAATGGGTTCGTATAATCCGTTGGTAGAACTTATGGGGCATAAAGATGTCGGAGATAAGACGGTTCTTTTTATGATTGACGCACTTTACGCGGCTAAGCACCAAAGTGCCGCTATAAGCGAGTCTCCGAAATGGATCAGTCCTCCTTTCGATAACGACTGGACTTCAAGCGTTTTCGCTTCACAAGACGGAGTGGCTATTGATTCGGTGGGGCTGGACTTTCTTAGATGCGAACCGACGGTGGAATATGTTGCCGATGACAGCAACTACAGCACCGCTGATGATTATCTGCATGAGGCGGCTCAGGCGGACAACCCGGCGTCGGGCAGATTTTATGATCCCGAGGGGGATGGGATTAGAATGGCAAGTTTGGGTGTCCACGAGCACTGGAACAACGCTCTGGATAAACAATACTCGAGAAACCTGGGGGTGCAAGATGGGATTGAACTGATTTCGGAAAAGCCGGAATATTTGCCAGGAGACCTTAATCTCAATGGTATAGTTGATGATGAAGACCTGTCGATTTTTTGCAGTCAATGGCTGAAACTTGGCTCCGGTGTACCGGCGGATATAGCTCCTGAGCCGGTTGATGGCATTGTAAATTGTCTTGATTTTGCAAAGTTTGCTCAAAGCTGGCGCGAGTAAACAATGTGCTCTGTGGTGTTTTTGAATTTTTTCCATCTCCGGGAGTTTTTACTGTGCAGTCAGATAAACGACTTTTAACGCGTCCCGAGGGAATGAAAAAAATTAGAGATTCAGTTTGACATATCCTTGGGTACTTTTTATATGGAGTGTATGCTTAGATTTGCAACCGGCGTTTTTCCGGCTTCTTAATATTTTTTTTGAACCGTGAATTAAGAGGAGTCAACAATGTGGACATCGAATGAGATGATAGCGCTATATATTGCCGTCGGGTTTTGTGTGGTAACAGTTGTGGCGTGGCTGGTTCTCGGAAGGACAATCAGAACAAGGCTGAAGATGGAAAAAACAGTCAGAGATGACCCGGACATCAATGACTGGCTGGTCGTTTTCGACTGGACCCCGAAGGTGCTCTACATTCCAACTATTGTCGCGTCTGTGCTGGCATCAGTGCTGATATTCTTAAAAGGAACCGGCTGGCCGGTAATCGGTTCGATAAACCCTGAAATCATAGGCGGCGTTTGGTTTGCCGTATTCTTCGTTAATTTCCTTGTGGAAGAATATAACATCAGCATCAAGATACTACTTATAGCGATTGTGAGTCTTGGTTTTTTCCTGTTGTGGCTGCATCTGCTTGGATGGGTGATGGATTTCTTAAGGCTTTTTAAGCATCTTGCTCTGTCCGTCAGCGCGACCGGCTATCTTCTTGTAGGTATAATAGGACTGATGACGATTTTAATATCCTGGCTCAAGGGCCTTTTCTTCTACGTTACAATCACACCGAACTATATGAACCTTCAGGAAGGCCCCACCGAAACCGGCGAGCAGATAGGCAGAGAGGATTATAACAGCCGCGTCGATACCAGCGACTTTCTCGAACGGCTCCTCGGCTTCGGCAGAATCATTATTACATTCCGCGACAGGAAGAGAGAACCGATTTCACTTTTGGTATGGAGGATTCAGCAAAAGGCCCAGCTCCTCGAGCGTGTCCGCGGAAAATTCGCTATCGACTTCCAGCAACAAAGCACAATTCAGTAAACAGGACGCTGGTTTGTCCTTTGCGGACAGGCAGGTTCAATCAGACACTGAAAAGTGCTGACATTTCTCAAAGCACGATTGAAAAAAGCTCTCTTTTCCGGCATAACCTCTGTATAGCAAGGTGGTGGGGCGAAACCTGACTTCAACACCCCTTTGAAAAATTGCTGTAAGTCCTTGTAAATACTGAAGGCGAATTTGATTTTGGGTGTCCCGATGCTAAAATGGGGCTATGTTCGTACGAAAAAAGAAGAACCGATC
>DUZQ01000062.1 GCA_013349435.1 Planctomycetota bacterium
AGTTGCTTGACAATGTCATTTTTGTTTTGCATACGCTGTTTTTACCACAGCGCAAACAAAAGCGCAAATTGCCTATTTTAACATTTTAAACTTTTTGTAAAAATTTTCTGTGAACGGTTACGATAAAATAAATGTGCGGTTTTCATGATACGTCTCCTCTGACAAACTGTGTTTTTCCCGTTTAAACGCTCGACTGTTCAGCCCCCGTCTCAATTCTAACCGAAATTCCCGGCTAAAATATCAAATAGCACGACCTCCTCGTTATATAATCATTAATCTTACGAAATTTCCGTAAAAAATCAAACAAAAAGTCTTCTACAAAACGCAGGTGTACCCCTTATGTGCCGCCCAGCTTTTGAGCAAGCACATCAGTCCAGCGCCGGTAAGCTTCGGCATATTGTGGTTTAAGCCTGGTGTCAGGCTCAATGGTTTTAATTTTGCTCAGACCGCCAAAGGCCTCGGTAAAATCCTTATAGATACCGATGCCAACCCCGGCGCCCCTTGCAGCTCCCTGTGAGCCGTCGGTATTATATAATTCGACAACTGCTCCGGTAACAGTGGCGAAAGCCCGTCCAAACAAGGGACTTAAAAACATATTTGCATTTCCCGCCCTGATGGTTTTGACCTCGATGTCCATTGCGTGCATTATCTGCAGGCCGTAGTTGAGTGCAAAGACGATTCCTTCCTGGGCCGCCCGCAGCAAATGTGCCTTTTTGTGCAGGTTAAAGTTCAGTCCGTTGAATGAAGCAAAGACATCCCTGTTCTCCAGGGTCCTTTCAGCCCCGTTTCCGTAGGGCAGTATCACCAGTCCGTCCGAGCCGACAGATACCTTTTCCGCCAACTCATTCATCCGGTCGTAGTCATCGCCTGCGCCCATAACATTGTGTTTTAGCCAACTGTTCAGAATCCCGGTGCCCCCGATACACAACAATACACCATATCTGGGGTCGCCGGCTTGATGGTTGACGTGGATAAACGTGTTTACTCTCGATTTGGCGTCGTAATTGGGCTTTGCTCCGATTCCATAGACAACGCCTGAGGTTCCTGCTGTTGCGGCTACTTCACCGGGATTGAGGACATTGAGCGAAAAGGCGTTGTTGGGCTGGTCACCGGCCCTGTATGCGACCTTTATGCCCGCCTTTAGGCCCAGTTGGTCCGCTGCTTTTTGTGTAAGCTTGCCCTGAACAGAAAAAGTATCCACTGGCTCACAGAGAAGGTCGGGTGAGATTTCGAGGTAATCAAGAAGCATTTTCGAAAGACGGTTATCCTTGAAGTTCCAGAGGATGGCTTCAGACAGACCGGAGGTAGTCGTTACCGCGTCGCCGGTCATCATCATAGCGATATAATCGCCCGGCAGCATTATCTTATGTATCCTGGTATAAACGTCAGGCTCATTTTCCATTACCCATTTTAGCTTTGTAGCCGTGAAGTTTCCGGGGAAGTTGAGGAGTTGTTCGAGGCATTTTTGTCTGCCGACAGCTTCGGCCGCTTCATTACCGATTTTGACGGCCCTGCTGTCACACCAGATTATGGCCGGGCGAAGAGGCTGCATATTCGCATCAACAGTAACCAGCCCGTGCATCTGATAAGTTATTCCGATAGCCTGAATGTCGGCGACATCAATCCGGGCCGTCGCCAGGATTCGGCCGGTTGCTGTTTTTACATTGTCCCACCACGTTTGTGGATGCTGCTCGGCCCATCCGACCTGAGCTGCGATTATTTCCATCTCTTTGTCCGGAGCGGTCGCCGAGGCGAGCACCTGCTGGGTTTGGGCGTCCATAAGAGTCGCTTTTATTGATGAAGTCCCGATATCATATCCAAGTAACAACATGATTCCACCTATCTGCCGAGATAACATTCTGTTATTAACTTTACCTACGGCAAAGTATCCTAATTTTACGGTTCATTGTCAAGGGTGGGTGATATTTAAAAGTTGGCTTACGGCTTATGGTTGACTTCCGGCAAAAATTTTCTTCTTTTGGTGCTTGATTTGTCGGTGTCTTTTAGCGATACTATATTCACGACAGTTCAGGGGCGGTTAGCTCAGTTGGCCAGAGCGCCTGCTCGACACGCAGGAGGTCGTTGGTTCAAGTCCAATACCGCCCATTTTTACAACTGTCCCGAAATTTGGGGCTTTATTATTGACAAAACCCTTGTTGCAGCTTTAACTATACCCATATCCAGCGAAAGGTCTTAGCGATATGAAACGAATACACAAAATCTGCGCACTGATATTCTTGGCCGCATTTTCCTGCGCCTGTGCCGATTCGGGCAATACAAAAAAACCGTCTCAAAACAGAAAATGCCATTCCGAGCCCTTCGCTTCGCTCAAGGACAGGCTCTGCGAAGACTCTCAAACCAAAATAAAATATCAAATATACAATCTGAAATCCCAAAGCTCCCACCCTGCGAACCACGAACCACGAACCAAGAACCACGCTTGTCCTGAGTATAGTCGAAGGGAACACCGGACCGATCCAAATACCCGCCCAGCCAAAAAGCAAAATACCGGGGTCGGTGAGGTTGATGAAATACTCTCTCGCCTCGGCCAAAGCGCCGGTCGCCTCAAGTCCTACCAGGCAAAGCTCCGGTATCTTTTCATACAGGAACCCGAGCTTCTCGACTCGCGTATTTTAAGGAAAGGTGAGCTTTTCTATAAAAAGGACGCAACCGGCTCGAAGCTGCGGGTAAATTTCAATACCCTCAAGCAGGACGACGGCGCCGAGGAAAAGCACGTCGAACACTTTATTTTCGACGGCGTCTGGCTGACAAAAATAGATTTTCAACTGGAAAAAGTAGATTTTTTTCAGCAGGCCCCAGAGGACAAGCCCATCGATGTCTTTGAATTCATTAGCCGTCGATTTGCCCTCCTGGGCTTTACAAACGTACAGTTTCTCCGTAAAAATTTCGACATAACCATCGCCCCGCCTGATGAAGGTAAACCCTGTAATTACAAGGGTTTAAGACTCATACCCAGGGAAGATTCCATCTACAAAACCGAATATGCCCACATCGATTTTTGGCTCGATAGCACTACTTTGCTGCCCGCAAAGATAAAGGCCGAATCGACAAAAGGCGACATTTACCACATAGAATTACTGGAATCTAAGGTCAATAAAAAAATTGAAAATGCTGTTTTTAAGCTTGAAACCCCGAAACATTTCAGCAAGAATAGAACAACTTTGAATAGGAAGTAGAATCTGGAAAGGCCCAAAAGTGGCGACAGGATTGGTTGTCTATTACTCAAGAAGCGGCAATACGAAGCAAATGGCCGAGACCATTTCCCAGGCTATGACGGGCGCCGGGCTTGCCACCAAGTGCAAAAGCGTTACGGAAACCAAAGTCGATGACCTGCTTGAAGCCGATGTCATAGTTGTCGGCTCACCAACTTATTACGGACGCCTGGCGGCACCCGTTGCACAGTTATTCGATGATTCGGTTTCCAGGCACGGCAAGCTTGACGGCAAAATAGGTGCCGCTTTCAGCAGTTCGGCCAATATCGGCGGCGGCAATGAAACCACGGTCGTAAGCATTATAAACATGATGCTGATTCACGGAATGATCGTCCAGGGCGACCCCCAGGGCGACCATTATGGTCCCGTCTCCATCGGCAAACCAGATGACAGGGTCATTAACCAGTGCAGACGCAGGGGTCAGAGAATCGCCGAACTGGCCAAAAAATTGGTTGCGACATAGTTAGCCGGGATACTCCTGATGGCTTTATATGAAAAATCGGCGTTTAATTGCAAAAACGTGGGGTTCCATCGGGTTTTTCGGCCGAAAAGACAGTTAGTACTTGAAAAATCTATTATGGAGGCATACTTCAATGCAGGAATATGAAAACCTTAAGACATTGGTAGCTGAGATCGAAACCGACATCAACAAGGCCGAGGGCGGCAACAAGGCGGCTGGAACCAGGGTCCGCAAGCAAATGCAGCAAGTCAAGCAGGCCGCTCAGTCTGTTCGAAACCGTATTCTTGAGGTTCGAGCCAGCGATTAAAGCCAAGAAATCAACCGGGAGTATAACTGAGTACATCGGACCTGCAAGCTGGTGCCGGTAGCACTTGCGCCCTTGTTGTTGGTTCGTTAATATCAGCTAATTTCTGTATTGAGGTTTCTGATGGCACCGCCGTTATTGTTTGACTTGTCCGAGATAGATTTGACAAAGACCGTATTTGACCGGGAGGCAATCGCCCGTGTCAATCCCCAGTCCCACGAAATGGCCCAGCTCGACGGGGTTATCTGGTATGACAGGCCCCGGCTGCTGATATTAGGTTATAAGGATGTGACAGAAGGTGAATTCTGGTTTCGGGGGCATATCCCCGGCCGACCTATTATGCCCGCAGTGATAATGGTTGAAGCCGCCGCACAGGTCGCCAGCTTCTTTATGAAAAGGATTTACGGTCTCAAAGGCTTCATCGGATTTTCCGGAATAGAACGGGCGAAATTCCGTGAAACCGTTGTCCCCGGCGACAGGTTGTATCTTCTGGGTCACATCTGCAAAGTCAGGAGCAGACAATTCAGCGCCGATGTCCAGGGCCTGGTCAACGACAAGTTGGCTTTTGACACAACCATTACCGGAATGAAGGTCTGACCGGTCGGTAACAAACCTTTAAGAACAAAAATCCCAAAGTCCCTTTTTGCCGTTGCAGATTGGTAAGATAGTGGAGGGCGTACATTCAGTCCTGAACTTTGGGGGACAGAGGAGTCTGCAGATTTACTTACGAGGGCAAGTTTTGTTAAAAAGGTGCTTGGGAGTCTTTTTTTCGTGAGAAAATTATGATGAAAGGCCGGGAAAAGGCCGAAATAATAGGGGCGGTTCGGACAGTTGAAATGTTCAAAGGAGCAATGCAATGCCAGCGCTAAAGACAAAGAAGCAAAAAAAAATGACTATGCCGCAGATACAAAAAAAGGCCAAAAAGCTCGGCATCACACCCGGTAAAATGAAAAAGGCCGACCTTATCCACGCCATCCAGCGGGCGGAGAACTGTACGCCCTGTTTCGGCACAGCGGTTGACTGGTGCCAGTACACCGACTGCTGCTTCCGGGCCGATTGCCTTAAGACCACGTAGATACAGTTTTGCGGCGGTATTTTACGGCTTTTCATTTTTCGGATTGATTTTCGCAAAAGCGGGTGATTAAGATTCCGCCTCAAAAAGTTTCCCGCACTTGCTTGTACATTTGACCAATCTGTTGCTTCACACGGCAAATACCGTACTGCTTTTTTTGATATTGAAGAAGATGACGGGTGCGATTTGGCAAAAACGAACCTGTGTCGCAATATGAATCGGACACACCACAAGAGGACGGCTTTCCTTTACTGCGTCTGCTTTTGGAAAAGATTCCTTTATTTGCTCTTTCGGTGATTTCAAGTGTGGTTACTTTCATAGTTCAGAAAAACGCCGGGGCAATGAAGATAAGCCAGAGGTGGCCGATAAGTTTCCGTCTGGCAAACGCCCTGCACGAACTTAGCCCCGGCACCCGCGGCCGGGGTTTTAACAAACCACAAATCACGAACCGGTGCGATGTATCGCACCCTACAAACCACAAACCACCGAAGGCTATGAACTTGTACAAGAGCACATTTTTTATCCTGCCCCAGGCGCCCCAGCAGACATAGCAATTTCTTACTCCACTGTATATTTTCTTATCTTTTATTTCGTTTATTTCAACCGGAGATTTCATAGGACCCCTGCCAAAACAGCTATCGACTAAAGACCCTAAAATTTGGTCTGGATAGTTGACAACCGGTTTCTCTGGGCTTATCATTCATATAAAGCTTAATAGTCAAAAGTCGTAATATTCGGTTAAAGGGGGAATTTACGGATTTTGTTTTAGGGAAGCAATTATGAAACTCATACAATGGATGATCGATTTACAATTGTGGCGGTTGGGGTGGCATATTCTGTTTGCAATTTTGGTACTGGTCGCAGCGGCGAGCGGCATCGGCGGGGCTATCGCTGCCCATGCATCACCGGACGGGTCCAGAATAGCTTTGGCCCTGTGGGCGATCGGGTCGGTCAGCTTTGCTCTTGCGGTTCTTTCATGCTTTTTCGCGATACTTCTGCTGACTCGCGAGAACGTCAAGAGTATCAAGGATAACGCCGAGAAGCTTGACAACACCGTGGAGATGGTAAACAGAAACCGCAGCCTCTTAGGCCAGATAGCTCAGGGCGTGCGCTTAAGTGATGCAGCCAAGGAAATCGCTTTTCGCGATGCCGACAGACTGGAATTGGCCGAGGCCATCTTAGCCAAGCTGCATCAGCACGATTTCGATACCACCTATGCGATGATTGACGAGATGGCTCACCGGACGGCATATCAGGACCTGGCCCAACACCTGAAAAAGACGACAGACAAATATCGCAGTGCAACCGAAGAGGGACGAATAAACCAGATAATCGCTCACGTGGACAAGCTGTGCGAACAGTCACACTGGTCCCAGGCCGCCGCGGTAATTGAAAGACTCATTACAACCTTCCCTCACTCCGAAAAGGCCAGGGCTATGCCCTCCAGGCTCCAGCGACAAAAGGCCAGACGAAAAAGAGAACTGCTTGCGGAATGGGATACCGCAGTCAAACGCCAGCAGACCGACCAGAGCCTGGAGATATTGAAGGAGCTGGATCAATACCTGACGCCGACGGAGGGATTAGCGCTTCAGGAATCGGCAAGCAGTGTTTTCAGGACGAAGCTGCACAACCTGGGCGTTCAGTTCTCCTTAGCTGTGTCCGAGAGACAATGGCAAAAGGCGCTACAGACCGGCCAGCAGATAGTCGGGGATTTCCCCAACAGTAAAATGGCACACGAGATTCGCAGCAAGATGGACATCCTTCACGAAAGGGCAAAAGAGTCGTCAGGGACTTGATAATTCTCGAACTGCAACTCTGAAGTTCCAGGTCTGAAGAAAAATGGTCGGGTCACCTTACAGTGCTTTAGTCATCTAATTCGTTGTGCTCGGCAAGACTTTTGAGGAGGTTTTCGAGTTCCCTTTTTCGCGGCAGCAGTTCTTTTCGCACGGCCCACTGATTCAAGTGATATATACCCCAGTAGAGCAGAACAACAGACGCCGCATAGATGCCGAGAAACAACAACGTTATCGGCGCATAGCCGGGGTCATAGTTTTTGATGGTGTCCCAATAAGCTGAACCGATAAGAGCAACCAGGCCGATGCTGAACGGTAGCAGATACCACCAGAAGACGTTTCTCAAAAGCCATATCTGATGAGTTACCTGGTGCAAGGAGCTTTCGACAGTGCCTCTGAGGGTATCGTGGATATCCCTGCGTTTTCTTCTCTGTCGCATTCGGTCACATACGAGGTAGCCGGCTACGAAAAGACACATCACACCCAACAAAAAGAGCGGCCAACCACCATGTAGCCCGAAGCAAAAGAAGATGGTTGCCAATATAACAGCAATAGCTGCTTCTCTGAAATCTCGCCGGAAGACTGCACTTTCGAGATCTCTTTTGTTCCGTTTAACTATTGACAGCAACAGTGCTGGGTCGATGGTAATCCGCATGTCAGCCGGCTGGTTCTTCCATCCCTTTTGTAAATCATCAAATTTCATCGAGCAGCCCTTTCAAATCGCGAGCCAGTGCTTTCTTGGCCCGGTTTAGCCTCACTCCTACATGGTTTTTAGAAATTCCGAGCACCTTTGTCATGTCCTCGTAACCGAGTCCCTCAAGATGCATCAGCACCACACAGCTATCGATAACGGGCAGTTGTCTGATGGCCTTGTAAAGTTGGTCGAAGAGCTTGTGATTTTCTTGTGCCGAAGACGAGTCCGCGGGGCTGGCGGGTATATCTTCAAAGTTGATTATGCTTTTGCGGAATCTCTTTCGCCTTCTTCGGCGGCTGCGCCGCCACAGAAGCGCTGTATTTAGTGCGACCCTGTATATCCAGGTGGTCTCCTTAGCCAGCCCCTTAAAATTGGGGACCGACTTCCACAGATGCAGCAGGATCTCCTGGAAAAGATCATCCTGCTCGTCCAGCGAAGAGGCGTAAATTCTGACGATTCTAAACAGAAGCCGTTTGTGCTCGTCAAACCAGCGTTTAAAAATTTGTTCGAACTCATCGTCCATTATTCACAGTTTCCAGTATTCACTCTAATAGTAACCGCGGAGGCAAATTTATTACAGAGTTTTTGGAAATGAAATTTGTCACGATATTCAGCCTATCAAAAGTTTTTCGACGGTAAAATAAAAACGGTGAATCTGTTTTTTCATTTTCTTTTCAAAAAAAATCGGGGTTTTTTTGATACGGAAGCGGTTTTTAGGAGGTTTGGGCCGGGTTTTCTGAATAGTTTTATTGGAAGTAATTGGGTGTTGCATTGATAGCCGATGCGGGTATAATTTCAATTATGTCATTGGGTCAAATAATCAGAACCAGGCGTCAGGAGCTTCATCTTACTCTGGATGAAGTTGCGTCCAAGACGGGTTTTTCCAAGCCTTATTTATCGACTGTGGAAACCGGCAGGGTTATGAATCCGCCCAGCGATAATCTCCTGCGGAAACTCGAGTCGGTGCTGGATTTCGAGGCCGGCCTGTTGCAGCACATCGCCCACGTTGAGCGCATGCCGGCCGATGTCCGTCGTGATTACGAAGAGATGGACGCCCAGAACAGACGATACCGCCGGATAATAAAAGGTCTTATTGAAAAAAAGACCGATACCAGGAAAATCAAAGACATCATCGATACCGAAGAGCTTGATGTCGAGCAACAACCGGCACGGCTCAGGCCCGGCCAGCTGGTACCTGTGATAAATAAGGTTTCAGCAGGATATCCGACGGACTTTGACGACCTCGGTTACCCGGTGGGTTTTGCCGAGGATTACGTCCGCTGCCCCGATATGCACGACCCCAACACATTTGCGGTGCGGGTGGTGGGCGATTCGATGGAGCCGAGATTCGTGGAGGGCGATATAGTCGTATTTTCACCTGCCGCCCAGGTATCCAACGGCGATGACTGCTTTATACGTTTCAGCCAGCCGCACGAGACCACTTTCAAGCGGGTCTTCTTTGAGGCGGACGACACCGTTCGTTTGCAGCCGAGAAATGAAAGATATCCGCCGATAATGGTTGACGGCAAGCGCATCAACGGCCTTTACCGGGCTGTGATAAAATACGAAAGGCTTTAGTGAGGGTTTTTCGGCCGCTCGAGGCAAAGCATATTCAGCCGTTGAGACAACGGTGTGATAGTATAAGTCGCGGTAAATTCAGCCGGCTGGTTCAGAAATGCGGGTCCTCGATAAAGACGGAGGAAAATTGCAGTGTATCTGGGCAAGTGAGTGCATCTGCAAATATTTGCCCGTCGGAAACATATTACAACTGCTGCAATTTAGTATCGGAGTAATTAATGAGTGATGCGGAAAGAAATACAAAGCAGTTGCTGGATGAGATAGCGTTCTTGCGCGGGCGTCTGAAGCAGTTGGAAGAGGCCGAGGAAAAGTGGAAGCTTGCCGAGAAGGAGATACGAAAATCGGAGAGTGATAAATCCCTGATTTTAGGTAGTCTCTTGGAGCTGATAACATACCAGGACAGGAGCTTGAGAATACTTTGGGCGAACAAGGCAGCGGGAGACTCGGTAGGCCTGGCGCCGGAGGATTTGATTGGGCGGTACTGCTACGAGATATGGCACGGGCGCAAAAAGCCCTGCTCCAACTGCCCGGTGGCCAAAAGCATAGAAACCGGCCGGTCCCAGGAGGCCGAGATGACTTCGCCGGATGGCAGGATATGGTACATAAGGGGCTGTCCTGTTCTGAACGAACAGGGTGAACCTGTGGGTGCGGTCGAGGTAACATTGGAGATTACACAGCGCAAGCGTGCCCAGGAGGAGCTTAAGGCGAAAAACCTGGCGATAGAATCTTCCATAAACGCTTTTACAATCTCCAATTCCTGTGGAAAAACCCTCTACGTGAATCCGGCATTTATACGAATGTGGGGCTATGAGGAGCCTGCTGAGGTTATCGGGAAAAACACAACTGAATTCTGGAGAGATGAAAAGCGGGTTCTTGACGTAATTGAAACGCTGAAAAAAGAAGGGGAATGGAGAGGGGAATTGTCGGCCAGGCGGAAGGACGACAGCTATTTCGACGCTCAGGTATCGGCGAGTATGGTGAAGGGTCGAGCCGGGCAACCCGATTACCTGATGGCGTCGTTTGTGGATATAACCGAGCGCAAGAAAACCGAACAGGCGCTTAGGGACAGCGAACAGAAATACAAAACCTTAGTGGAAAATATTCCAGGCATGGTTTACCGTGCATACCCGGGCTGGTCGGCTGAAATTTTCTTCGGCTGCGAAGAAATATGCGGTTATACACCCCGGGAGCTTAATTCGAGAGAGAAAAACTGGCTTAGTGTTATCCACCCCGATGATAAGGAAAGAGTCCTTCGGGAAGGTGCCGAAATAGTAAATGAGCCTGCAAGCATCGTTCAGGTTTACAGGATTACAACCAAGTCCGGGCATGTCCGGTGGGTCGAGGACCGCAAAACATCGGTTTTCAATCACAAAGGCCGGTTCATCGGAATAGACGGGATTGTTTTGGATGTTACCGAGCGAAAGGAAGCCGCCTTGTCCCTTGAGCGTCAAAGGGAATTTGAGCTGCTCATAACAGATATTTCGAAACAATTCGTCAACGTCTCGACCGAGCAGGCGGATGAGCAAATAAATCTGGCTCTAAAGGCCCTGGGTGAGTTTGCACAGGTTGACAGAAGCTACATATTCCAGTTTTTTGAAGACAGACGCAAGACAAGTAATACGCACGAGTGGCACGTCGAGGGTGTTGCGCCGCAAATCGACAATTTGCAGGATCTTTCCGTAGATACCGTGCCGTGGTGGATGGATAAACTGAACAGATTCGAGAATGTTTATATACCTGACGTTGAAAAACTACCGGCCCGGGCGGAAAATGAGAAAAAGATCCTCCAGGCCCAGTCGATAAAATCGCTGATAGCAACACCGATGGTTCATAATCGCAGGCTTGTAGGTTTCGTAGGCTTTGATTCGGTACGCTGCAAAAGGACCTGGAGCGAACAAAGTATTGCGATGCTGACAATCGTCTCTGAAATATTTACCAACACCTTGATGCGAAGGCGTATTCAGCAGGAGTTGGATACTCATTATGAAAAAATGCGCCGGGCCGAACAATTGGCTTCGTTGGGTACGGTCAGCGCGACAATTGCCCACGAACTAAGTCAGCCTTTGACCGTTATCAGGCTTTTTTTGCAGCAGGGTGCAAGGGCCCTTAAAGATGATAACGATCTCGATAAGGTTGAAAAAGTTATTGATGACTGTCTCGACGAGATTGCAAAGGCGGCCCGTACCGTTGACCGCTTTCGCAGATTCGCCCGTAAGGCTGCGCCGGTTTACATTACCGAAGTAAACCTTGTGGAAGTAGCCAGGGGAATTGTGGAGATTCTGGCGGGAAGCGCCCGCATGAGAAAACTTGAATTGTCCCTTGATATAAAACGTCATCCGCCGAATATCATCGGAAACAGTGTCGAACTCGAGCAGATGTTTTTTGTTTTGATTCAAAATGCCATACAGGCGGCCGACGGCAAGACGCAGCGGGATATGAAGATTACTATTGCTGCAAAATCCGGACAGATACAACTGACATTTGCCGACACCTGCGGCGGCATCAAGGAGGAATATATGGACAAGATTTTTGAACCGTTTTTTACCACAAAGCCGGCCAATGTCGGCACGGGGCTTGGACTGTGTATTCTTGAACGGATAGTAAAAAGGCATGGAGGCGCCGTGAGTGTCAAGAACAAGGAGGGGTATGGAACAACTTTTTATATTACCTTGCCTATCAAGAATTAGTCTGCTACAATTTGAGAGCGTAAAACTGCTTAGCGTTTAATATTAGGGGTAAGTATTTGCAAAAAGGGTATATATGCTTCTTTTTCGGCTTTTAATGTGGTGGATATACTGAAATTTTTTTTGATAGGTTATTGAATTATTAAAATTGGGATGGTATAATCACTCGGTGTATAATTGCTTAACGGCAGAAAAAGAAGTTTAAGTTGAATGATGTCAGAAATTTAGGAGTTAATAATTCAGTATGGCGGAAAAAGAAAAGACAATTATATTTTTTGTTGATGACGAGACTCAGGTTTGCAGAGCGGTCAGCCAGATGCTTAGTACGCAGTTGGAAAATTGTGAAGTGCGGACTTTTGACGACGCGGACAGTTGTCTGAAGGTGCTGCGAAATCATGAATGCGACCTTGTAATAGCAGATGTCAATCTGCCCGGGACCAGCGGCCTGGAACTGCTGGAGCGGGTGAAGTGGGGTCGTCCACAACTGAGCGTACTTTTGTTCAGCGGTTATGCTGACGTACCGATGGCGGTAAGGGCCATCAAGTCGGGGGCTATAGATTTCATCGAGAAACCTTTGGATGAGGCAACTTTTCTTCCCTTGGTACGAAAGGCAGTTAAGAATTGCCACAGCGATGATATCAACAAGGGTAAGACCCTTACAAGGAGCGAAATCAGGATATTGAGAGAGGTTGTCAAAGGTAAAAGCAACAGGGAAATCGCCGTTGACCTGAGACGCTCGGTCCGAACGGTTGAGAATCACCGCCACAGACTTATGCACAAGCTCGGTGCAAAGAACGCGGTTGATTTGGTGAAAAAAGCCGTAAACATAGGCTTTACGGTCGAAGATTAGCCCTTTGACCGCCGGTTCGCCCTGCCGGCGCCGTTCGACACGTTGTGTTGTTGGGCGGGCTGAGAGTGTGATTTTGCCGTGTTATTGTAGTGCCTTGTAACATTTGAGTTTGTGGGGCCCGTTCTATCGCTTTGTTTCATTGCGAGCGAAGTCCTTCGTAGTCTTTACGATGGAGGATGAAGCGAAGCAATCCGGGGTTTTCGGATGTTCGGTATTGCCGCCCGCTCGACTCGTTACGCTCGCTCAGGGCAGGCTTTCTGCTACGCCGGCCTCGCGATGACAACTCGCAAAATCAAGTGTTATGTTATAGCAGTATGGCTATAAAAAGGTGCCTCTGCGCGGAGGTTGAAAAGGATGGTCTGTGTCTGCACTCCGCTCGCCCGGGAGGGTGCCTTTTGTGTGGACTCAAACTGATTTTACACAGTTTTTAGCTGGATTTAGTTTCGAGGGTCATTATAATCGCTGAAGATACCAATAGTTGAAGCTGCAATGGTGTTGGTTGCTGGGATTGGCAAGTATCGTATTTGGGCGATTTTCTATGCACAACAGGCTGTGGATTGCAATTTTTGCCGCCTCGACTGTGTTTGTACATCAGGCTGGGGCACAGACCTCTGAGGGTATGGGTCTTTTTGCCGGGCAGGATTTGCATCTCGCAGCCCGGCGCGTAACCACATACAAGAGTCCCGAACCGGCCGGTGCTGAGCATATCCTGGCCTTTGAGCAGGATTTTTCAATGGCAATCGGAGACAACCGGTTGACCAGCGACGGCGCGGTCCTCTGGCTCAGAACCGTTGCCACCGATTATCTTGGGACACACCGAATTGACTACAACGCACAGGTGTACCTGCAGGGCAATGTGTCTGTCCAACAGGGCAAAGGTGCACGCACTACCGATTTGAGCCGGGTGGTTGTCGATCGCGGTGAAGCACTGATTACCCGTTTTTTGGTAAGCGGCGAGATTTTTGTTACCGCCGACGAGCATAACACAGCTTCGGCTTTTGATATTGAAGGTCTCCAGATATACAAAGATGCCGTCGCGGCTATAAAACCCGTGCGTCATGAGCCTGTCATTTCCGCCGAGGCGCAGGTGCCGAGCCTTGCCGAGCCGGCGCCAGAGCCGGTTGCCGAACCAAAAGAAACCTGGCGCATTACCGACATATTCAAAGTTAAACTGCCAAAGTTGCCCGAAGAGAAACCGCCGGTCGAAGAGCCTGTCGTCGAAGAGATTAAGTTTGAATACCCCGTAAATATCACGGGCTTGTGGCAGCAGCCGCTTCAGATAGAGGATACCGATACGATGGATGGTTCAAGGATCAGCACGGTTACAGGACGATTCTATCTGTGGCAGAAGCGCGACGAGAAAGGGGGTTTGCTTGAACTGCAGGCCGATAGCGCGGTCGTATTCCATCGACCCGGGCAGCCTGAACCCGGCCCGGACAGCCGGGACGAAAATATTCTGGCCGGCGGGTCGGTGCAGGCGGTTTATCTCAAGGGAAACATCGTTATGACCGAAGGCCCCCGGACCATTCGGGCGGACGAGTTATACTATGATTTTCAGAAACGACGGG
This sequence comes from Planctomycetota bacterium, assembly GCA_013349435.1. Lineage (GTDB taxonomy): Bacteria > Planctomycetota > Phycisphaerae > Sedimentisphaerales > Anaerohalosphaeraceae > QNBT01. The sequence goes on from DUZQ01000062.1 coordinate 14,237, forward strand.
CACTTGCGGTAAATGCCGAGATGCGAACCTTCGACCCCGAAAGGGGGATTCCTGTCTATCTTCGTGCGGTCAGGCTTCGACAGATTGCCGAGAATGTGTTCAATGCCGACAGCATTACACTTACTACGAGTGAATTCTATATTCCGCAGGTACAGTTGGATGCCTCGCGTGTGCTCCTGACCGATACTACCGGAATCGACGCGCGAACCGGAAAGAAACCACCAAAAGACAGTTATGACGCGATTTTGTATGACGCAAAAATCAAGCTGGACCAAAATACGATATTCTACTGGCCCAGACTGAGGACCGATTTTGAGAGGCCTGATATCCCGATAAAAAGCATGCATATAGGCAGGGATTCCGAATTCGGCGCTTCTGTCGAGACACGGTGGCACCTGTCAAGATTGCTCGGTCTCCAGGAGCCGGCGGGTGTTGACAGCGTACTTGCCGTCGATTACTTCGGCAAACGCGGCGCCGGAGCCGGTGCCGAGATCGAGTACAAACGGGAAGATTATTTCGGCGATATAATCGGCTATGTACTAAGGGACCGCGGGACGGATGACCTCGGTCGAACCACAGACAGGAAGAATCAGGATCCCGGCGAAGACATTCGGGGCAGGTTCAGGTTCCGACACAGACACTATCTGCCGTTTGACTGGCAGGCGACCATCGAAACAAGTTACGCCTCGGATGAAAACTTTCTCGAATGGTTCTACAGAAGTGAGTTCGATACCGGAAAAAAGCAGGAGACCCTCGTACATCTCAAGCGTCTCAGGGATAACTGGGCATTTTCGTTTCTCGGCAACTTCCGCATAAACGACCATAAAACAATGACTGAAGAACTGCCGAGCGTGGAATTTCATCTAAAGGGTGCATCTTTCTGGGACCATAAACTGACGTTTTACAGCGATACTCAGATAAGCCGGTTCAGGGACCGGTTGTCGTCTAATATTTTACCGACGGACCCGCAGGCCGGCGACCCGCAACAGTTTTACACCTTTGCCTCGACACGAAACGAGGTTGATATGCCTTTCATGTGGAACACGGTCAAGATTGTCCCGTTTGTCGCAGCGACTTACGGCTATGAAGACCAGGACGGTTACTTCACGAGATTAGACGGTACTTCAACCGCCCCCGACCACGATGATTCGGTTCTGTTAGGCGAAGCGGGTATCAGGGCCGCGACGATGTTCTGGAAGGAAAATCAGTTCGTAAAATCAAGGTTTTGGGATATCAACGGTATCAGACATATTATCAAGCCCCACGTTGAGGCGGTGTTCTATCATGACAGCGACGAGACTACCGAGATGCGTGACGTTGTGAACGTCGGTGTTTCGCAGCGCTGGCAAAGTCGCCGCGGGCCGGAGGACGACCTTCGCAGTTTCGACTGGATGCGGCTGGATGTCGATGCAACGTTGTTAAGAGATGATGCCGATTCTGCCCTCGGAGCGGCGGGGAGCTACGGCCCGGCGAAATTTATATGGAACGACCCGGCTATACCGACGTTATTAAGACGGGACGAATATTTTTATGCTTTAATGCGTAATTCGGTTAACGCCGACTATACCTGGCGACTCAGCGATACAATGACGGTGCTCGGAGATATGAATTATGATATCCAAAGCGGTGTCGTTCAGCAGTTAAACATTGGTGTTTCAAGGTATGTGCATCCGGACATTAGTTACTACATCGGTAACAGGTATCTGCGGCCTGTGATTATCGATATTTCTTCCGACGGCATTTATGAAGAAGGCTCCAATTCGGTTGTTGCGGCGGCGACGTATGCCCTGAACCCGAAATATACCGCCACGTTTGCGCAGGAATACAACTTCGATTTCGGCAAAAACGTCAAAAGTGAACTGACACTTCTGAGGCGTTACCATCGAATGTATTACGGATTTACCTTTGCCACGGACGAGTCCCTTAAGAGGAAATCCATTGTGTTCAGTATCTGGCCTCAGGGTGTCAGAGAACTGGCTCTGGGAAGGAGAAAATATATCGGGCTTGTCGGGCCGGTAACCGAGGATTAATAAAAGACCCTGAAGCTGGATGGTTCCGAGCACAGCACCGTCATTGTCGGCTGAACCCTCTTTGTTACGGTTCCCGGCGCGCCGGGGTTAAATAGCTTTTCCTGGCGGTGCGGTTAAAAATAATATATTGCAGCCCGCAGGCGTATGGATTATAATTACCCTCCAAACAATAACATAAAGGGGTCAGCAAAATGTTTGTCAAGGCGTTAAAGGCAAAAATTCATCGAGCGACTGTAACCGGCGCAAAGGTGGACTATCCCGGCAGTATCGCGGTAGATACCGGGCTTATGGAAGCGGCGGGAATTTTGCCTTATGAGTCGGTTCTGATGGCCAACGTAAGCAACGGCGCGCGCGCCGAGACCTATATCGTTCCTGCTGAAGCCGGTAGCGGCGAGGTGGTGGTATTGGGTGCGGCGGCGAGATTGTTTAATCCCGAAGATATTATTATCTTAATCAACTTTGCTTATTACACACCCCAAGAAGCAAAAAAAATCAAGCCGAAGGTAGTTGTGTGCGACCAGCACAATAAGATAAAAAAGATTTTGTAATACTACAGCGCAATTTAATGGTATAGGAATTTGTATTAGCCACAGATAAGCTATGAAACCGGAGCCTCCCGCAAGAGGTTATAATATGCGGGGTCGTGCGTTACGCCCCAAGTATTTAATTTTCCGTGGTCCCGCAGGAAGCGGGCCACAATAACCTTTATTTACAG
>DUZQ01000063.1 GCA_013349435.1 Planctomycetota bacterium
CGCTGCGCTCAGAATGACCCTGCGCAGGACGCGGGGCTAAATGAACTGGATGCCGGATTAAATCCGGCATGACAATAGAATCACCAAAACAAAAACGCGGCGGCACAAACAAAAAAAACAGAAACGCGGCGGCACAAACAAAAAAAACAGAAGCGCGGCGGGGCGAGCCGCCCGAAGGACAATGTTATTATTCCACACTCTGATTCGGCCGCTTGCGTGGCTCGGCTTCTGTTGATACTATTGCGTGGCTCGGCTTCTGTTCTGATTCGGTCCGTCAGGACTGCCGGACACGGTTTCTGTTGATATTCTCGAACGGCTCGGCTTGCTTCAGCAGCAGGCAGGCGGCGTCGGATGAGATGTTACCGCCGTTGAAGTGGGCTACTATTTTCGGGTATTTTGTGTTTTAAATTCAAATGTTTTTTGATTACCGTCTGTTCTCACAGGATTTCTTCTACTTCAACCTTACGATTTCATACTTGCGTGGGTCAGGGCTGTTGGTTTTGTAAATTTTATCTTCGAGTTGTGCCGCCTTTTTAAGCAGTTGTGCATTATCCTTTTTAAATCGTGCATACCATTTGTCAAAATCCTCTTGATTGAGCTGTTCCATTTCTTCGTCTTCTTCGTGGGTACCTGCAAGTCGATTACGCCATGTTTTTAATTCCAGCCACAAATCACGTATCGGACTGACAACATCTTCGTTTCGCTGTTTGTTCAACATCGCTACCTTCATTGCCTGAGCGTATTGAGGCGTCATTTTGTTTTCCTGAAGCTGTATGCCGCCGGCAAAATCTTCGTAGCTGTATGTGCCGACTGTTTTGTCGTCAATTTTCAGTTCGTAGCTTCCGGGTTCCAAGCCGACGATTCTGACAATTTCCCTGCTCATTTTCCTGCCCGCATCGGATATTTTATATCCCAAAGCAGCCTCGGAGGGAACAACCCACGGCAGGCTGTCGGCGCCGAAGGTAAAGCTGATTTTGTCATCAGTTGTCTTGATTTCTCTCAATTTGCCTTTTTCAATTTTTGTTGACCATTTATCTTTTTCGCGCACGATGTTGATAGTTGACACCGTCGGGTCGGCGTTCAGGTCGGTAAGGAAGGCAAGTGCCATAATCAATTGCCCGTCTGGTCCCGGATGAACGGCGTCTTGGAGCATGGTAAATTGTGGATTGTTCTTGCGCTGCCTGCGGGTGGCACGATTCAACGGCTCGAACATATCGACCAAAGCCGCACCACGCTCATCAGCGAGCTGCCTTAACCATGCTCCAAAGAAAGCGAGCACGGCGTTATAATGGTAGTTGCGTGCCTTTTCGGGTGGGATCCAGTTTTCACCGGCCAGGGCGACTCGAAGGTCATAAATGGTTGGTGTGATAAATATTGGAGCGGCTTGGATTTCTTCAATTTTATCGGCCAGCTTCGTCATATCATTTTTGTAAGTGTTGAATATTTCGTCTTTGAATCCGATATAGCGACCGTCATTCATGCCAATCAGGACGGAGACGTATTTTGGTTTGAATTTTGCGATGTCATTCTCAAAACGGACAAGCGCATCGCCGGCTATGTCACCGCCTATACCTGCATTGCGAAAATGTATTCTTCTTTTGGGATAGCGCGTGTAAAAGTAGTCCTCAATGTATTGTGTGTAGAGACACTGGTGGGTGATGCTGTCGCCGCAGAACACAAAAGTGTCGCCGTCGGACAGCTCAATCGTATCGAGAGTTTTCTTAAACTCGCCGCCCGGGCACGAATAAGCAAAAACCCAGAAAAGTATTATTACGCTCAATCTCTTCATTTCGGTCTCCCTGCAGATGATTGTCCCTGTTTACTAATAAAAGTCTTCCCTGTGCTCAAAACATTCCCCCATAACATAGGACTGTCCGCTGAAAAAATGCCTTAGCGGTGAGTTTGTGTGTATCTTTTATTCTTCGTTTTTATCCCGGTCTTTTTGTTACTCGCTTTGAGGCATTTCTTCGGCGTCAGGTTCTTTGCTGGGTTGCTCTTTGTCGGGTTGCTCCTGCTGAGCCTGTTTCGCTTGTTCCTTTTCGGCGGCCTGCTGTTGTTCTTCTTTGAGTTCGGGCTTCTGTGAGTCTTTGTCCTCGGGTTTTTCCTGCCGGGGCTGCTCATTTACCGGCTGGTCTTGCGGTTCAGCTTTTTCGGGTTTTTTTTGGGCTTCTTTGTGTTCTGCTTTATCCTCTTGGTTTGTTTCCGTTGGCTCTTCGTCCTTTTGCTGTTTTTCTTCGGTCAATTTCGTTTCTTTTCCCTCTTCTTCATCCTCTTCTTCTTTCTTTTGTTCCTTTTGTTTTACTGTACTTTCTTCTTGCTTCGGCTCAGGCGGCTGCTTATTCTCTCCTGGAAGAGGTACAACGGCTGGTTCAGGCGCTAGAGGTCCGTCAAGGCCTCCTCGTCTTTTTGACTTGCTTTTTTCGGAAGTATCCTCGGCAGCCCAGCGGACCCTTCTTAAGCTCAGGCCGATTTTCCTGGAGTCGGGGTCAACTCTGAGGATTTTGACTTCGATTTCCTGGTCTGTCCCGACGACGTCTTTAGGATTTTCGACCTTGTGGTCGGCCAGCTCGGAGATGTGAAGCAGTCCTTCCAGGTCCGGTTCAAGCTCGACAAAGACTCCGAAATTCGTCAGCTTTGTAACTTTTCCTTTGACTATCTGACCGGGTATATATTTCTCGGGTATAGCGCGAATCCAGGGGTCCTCTGTCATCTGTTTTAATCCAAGCGAGACGCGATGTTTTTGTTCGTTGACGTCGAGGACGACGCACTTAAGCTCCTGTCCCTTCTGGAGGGCGTCGCTCGGGTGGTTGTATTTTCTTGTCCAGCTCAGGTCGGAGACATGAACCAGCCCGTCAACTCCGGGTTCAATCTCCACGAACGCACCGTAATTTGTCAGGGTGGTAACTTTGGTGTTGACAATGGTTCCGGGCGGATACTTTTGCGCAGCCACCGTCCATGGATTTGTTTCCAGTTGCTTTATTCCCAAAGATATCTCCTGTCTGTCTTTGTTTACATCAAGCACAACGACTTCAATTTCGTCGTTAAGGTTCAAAATGTCGGCCGGATGCACAATACGCCGTGTCCAGCTCATTTCGCTGATGTGAACAAGCCCTTCGATTCCTTCTTCGAGGCGTACAAATACTCCGTAGTTCATTATGTTGACTACCGTGCCTTTGAATCTTGCGCCTATCGGATAACGCTTTTCAACGTTCTCCCACGGGCTTTCTGTTTTTTGCTTGAGACCAAGAGAAATCTTTTCATTTTCACGGTCGAAAGCAATCACTACGCATTTAATTTTCTGGTCGAGTTCTACCACTTCGGATGGATGAGAAATTCTTCCCCAACTGAGGTCTGATATATGAAGCAATCCGTCCAGGCCGCCGAGGTCCACAAATACGCCGAAGTCGGCGATGTTCTTGACCACTCCGGCCCGCAGTTGGCCGACCTCGATTTCATCGAGAAGTTTTTCTTTGCTGGACTCTCTTTCTTCCTCGATTATTTTTCGCCTTGAGACGACAATGTTCCTGTTTTCGGTATCGATTTTGAGCACCTTGCACTCGATTTCCTGGCCTATGAATCTGCTGATATCGCCCGGTTTTCGAATATCGACCTGGGAGGCCGGCAAGAATACCGGTACTCCGATATCCACGAGCAGCCCGCCCTTGATACGCCTTGTTACCTTACCCTTTATCAGGTCGCCCTCCTTGGTGGTGTTAATAATCCGCTCCCATCCCCTGATTCTGTCGGCCTTTCGCTTGCTAAGCAGTATCCCGCCTTCGGCATCAACTTCTTCGAGCAATACTTCGAGCTGCTTACCGGCGGAGATCTCATCGGGGTCATCGAATTCACTTGCATCTATGATACCCTCGCTCTTCAATCCCAGCTCGACTATTACATCGTTTCCGAGCCGTGTAACAATCCTGCCTGTAAGAATTGTCCCGGGTACGAGAGTGTCAACCTTCTTGTCCAGTGCCTCGTTGAGCAACTGGGTGTGCTCTTCGTTAAACAATTGATTTACCTGCTCTTCAACTTGTTCCTGGGTAAGGCCTAATTTACTGATAATGTTTCTGTCTACCATTAATATACCTGTTTTTCCTGTGGCGTCTGTAAAACCAACTCGCTTGCGCCCCACATTTGCGCTGGCGAGACCATATTAAATAAACCTGTTATTAGAGAACAACAGACACATCGGCCCACTCAGCCAATGCAATACTGTGGTCCGGCTTCGTTTCTTCTTAAGCTTTTTTCATCTTTGCGAAACGAAAGTCCTCAGGTTTTCGACGAATTCGGTGATTATCCGGTCAGGCGTGGAGGCCCCTGCGGTAACACCGGCACTATTTTTACCATAAAGGAGACTTTTGTCAAGTTCCTTCCAGTTTTGCAAATGAAAGGTTTGCCTGTTTTTTTTTCTGCACATCTCGGCCAGTTTTCTTGTATTTGCGCTGTGCAGACCTCCTAAGACGAACATTATATCAACTTTTCTGCACAATTGGACGGCCGAATTTTGCCTTTTTATCGCTTCGGAGCACAAAGTATTTATTACCTTAAGCTCCGAGAACCCCCTTTTTACCATTTCAGCAAGTATTTCTGCGAAATATTCGGGGCTTTGGGTGGTTTGCGAAATAATACCCCACTTGCCCCGGGTGGGTAACTTGTGCAAATCGGATTTCGAACCGATAACCAAGACGTTCTTTGCAAATCCTACTATTGCCTGCACCTCGGGATGGTTCGAATCGCCGATGACAACGACCTTATAACCCTGTTCGTTGAGCTTCTGGCTGATTTTCTGGAGGCGTTTGACGAGCACACAGGTGGCATCGACTATATTAAGACTTTTTGCTTTGATTTTTTCCAACTGCTCGACAGTTGCCCCGTGTGAGCGTATAAGTACGGTTCCTGAGCTTATCTGTTCGACTGAATCAACGGTCTTAAGCCCGCTTTTAGCGAGTTCTTCGACTACATCCTGATTATGTATGATAGGTCCCAAACTGTAAACGTCGTTCTGGTGGGCCAAGGTCTTTTTTGCCAGCTCTATGGCGTTGTTTACACCGAGACAAAATCCGCACTTGTCTGCAACCAATACCTTCACTCTATACTACCTCCTTTAGTTTCTTTTGTGCCTGCCCGGAATAATCGAAAGGCTGCCTGGCTGATTTTGTTCTTAGCTCGGTTTGCATTTTCCTGAGCCTCTCGGTCAACAGGACGGCAAATGCTTGATCTCCCAACTCCTTTACCCTTTCCGATGTAATTGGTTCGCCGTAGGAGACGGTTATTTTTCCTAATGAGGGGAACTTTTTGTGCCGGGGCCAACATTCGAACGCCCCGTCAATTACCGAGGGCACGACTGTTGCCCCGCTTTTGCGGCTTAACAGCGCTACCCCCGGCTTCAAATCAGCGATTTTGCCGTCCGAGGTGCGGGTTCCTTCAGGATAAAGGCATACCGACCGACCACGTTTAAGTTGATTTATAACTTTCTTAATCGTAGCCATATCCGACTGCCCTCTTTTGATGGGAATTACGCTTATCGAGTGCAGCACCGCTCCGAAGAATCTGTTCTTAAACAGTGTATCACGGGCTAAGAACAGAAACATTTTTCCTATCATCGCCTGGCCGAATATCGGGTCCAGGTAACTTTGGTGGTTGCTTAGCACAAGCAACGGACCCGTTTTAGGTATGTTATTACGTCCGTAAACGCGGACCCGGTAAGGCAAACAGACTAAGATTGCACACATAACCCGCGCAATGTGATACCACAAGCGTAATACCCATTCTCTAATCATTCGCCTTCTATATGCTCCATTATTTTTTCAACAACACCTTCGGCATCCAGGCGGGTTGTGTTAATAATAATAGCGTCCCGGGCAGGGGTCAACGGTCCGACCGTCCTGTTCTCATCTGTGGCGTCCCGCCCGGCGATATCGGCCCGGATTTTTTCAATATTCGTTTTTTGTCCGGTTTGGGCGAGTTGCTCCTGCCGCCGGCGTGCTCGTTCCGCCAAATCCGCCGTCAGGAAAAACTTGAAACCGGCATCGGCAAAGGCGACTGTGCCCTGGTCTCTGCCTTCAGTAACGATTCTTTTATGCTCTTGGGCGAAGCGTCTTTGCATTTTCACTAATTCATCGCGCAGCCTCGGGGCATCGGCGGTGTGGCGAACATTTGCGGTAACGGCAGTGTCGCGAATCCGCTCGGTTATGTCGATACCGTCTGCACTGACCTTCATCTGGTTTTCTACAATACTGAATTTGAGGTCGGTTTCTCGAAGGACCTCTAACAACTCGCTCTCATTTGCTAAATCCGTTTTCTTTTGCATCGCGGCTAAGGTTACGGCCCTGTACATCGCGCCGGTATCGAGAAAAGCGATACCCAGCCTCCGGGCCAGTAACTGGGCAACTGTGCTTTTTCCGACTCCTGCCGGCCCGTCAATTGTTATGATAAGTTCCGGCATCTTTTGTCAGGGTCTTTCGTTTATTTCTGACGGCCTGTTGGCATTTCTATCGATTTTAACGGCAACTATGCTTGTATCGTCGATTTGCCTGGCTAGGCCTACAAACCTTCTTCTGTATCCGAGTATATTTCGCACTATTTGATTGGCTGGTCGGTCGAGACTGTCGGCGAGCGCTTCGAGCATCCTTTCTTTGCCCCAAAGCTCGTTGTCAAAATTCATCGCGTCGATAAGGCCGTCTGTATATAGCAGTATGATATCTTCGTCTCTAAGTTCGATGGTTTCGACTTTATGTTCGGTCTGTTCCATTACGCCAAGCACCAGCCCGCCGCTGTCCAGTTCGGTAATCCTGCCGCCTCTGATGTGCAGGGCCGGCTCGTGTCCGCAGTTGCAGTAGGTCATTTTCATGGTCTCGACGTCTATATGGCACATAAACATTGTGATAAACTCGCCGTCTCTGCATTCTCTGATTGCAACCCGATTAAGCTTATTGATAATGTCGTCGAAAGAATGCCGGCTGTAGCCGCCGTCGGCATAAGCACGAATAGTTCCTCTGAACATGCTCATCATCATAGCAGCCGGTATGCCTTTTCCTATTACGTCGGCTATTGAAATACCGATGGTATGGTCGTCAATCTGTATTAAGTCGTAGAGGTCGCCGCCCACTTGGTAACAAGGCTGATAAATTGCGGCGATATCAAGACCGCACATACACGGAGCCTTTTCCGGTATCATCCGCCTTTGTATCACGGCTCCGAGCCGCATCTGCTCGGCGATTCGGGCGCCTTCAAGGGCCTGAGAATACAGTTTGGCATTTGTGATGGCTATGGCGCACTGGCCTGCGACAAGCCGCGCCAAGGCAATGGCGTCTTTGTCGAATCGCTTAGGCTGGGGGCTGTAAAGACGCAGCACACCTATCGGTTTGTTTCTGAAGGTCATCGCCACGGTTAGCTGGCTGACAAGGCCCTCCTTGATAGTCGCGTTGCGGTATCTTACCCTTGAATCGACGCGCATATCGTCAAGAACCACCGCCTCACCGGCAAAGGCGGCTTTAATCACGGGGTCTTGCTTTGAAACGGGGCCTTTATTGCGGTATTCTTCGCTCAGTCCGAATGTACTTCGCATCTTCAGGTCGCCCGACTCGTCATCCAAAAGCCGGATTGAGCAGTTGTTGGTCTTGGTGATTTTTACTGCGGCGGCGGCGAGGCGGTCTAAGACCTCCTGCAGCTCGAAGTCGCCGGCCATCATTGAGGTAATCTCGTAAATCTGCTCGTCTCTTTCTATCTGTCTTTTTGATTTTTTTACCATTTTTTTCGCTGTTTATTGGTATAACAAAACGGTTTCAACTTTCGTGATTATAACCGACTATACGACAGATTGCATGGTTTTTGTGCGGCTGGTTTAGTTTTCATTTGAAATTATTCGGTCGGGTGTTTATGATTTCTCTGCGTATGTAAGTTGGTTTTTGACGGAAAAAGGCCGAGGCGCATTTTCTGGAAGAGTCGGTATGGTTGCTTCTGATAAAATTGGTTCGGAAAAGTTATCACAGGCCGGTTCCCGGAAGCTCAAAAGGAATATGCGGCTGGGCAAGTTCCGTCTGCAAAAGCATCTTGGTGTTGGGGGGCACTGTGAGGTGTGGAAGGCACGTGATACCGTCGAGGGGATATGGGTGGCCTTGAAAATACCGAGGCTTGACGTGCACGGCAGGCGCGATAACCAGTCCGTGTTGCGGGAGGTCCGCCTTGTTTCCAGGCTTCGCCACCCGCATATAGTACCGGTGAAAAACGCAGAAATCATTGACGGTTGCCCTGTAGTGGCAACGGACTTGTCGGTCAGAACCTTGTATGACTGTTCCAAACCGATGGGGCCGCGTCGAATTATATCAATTATGTCTCAGGTTCTGGAGGGTCTGGCCTATGCTCATCAAAAGCGGGTTGTTCATTGCGATGTTACGCCCGGAAATATATTTCTTTTTTCAGACGGTCGGGCGGCGATAGGTGATTTCGGGATAGGTCTGAGAGTTAAAGGTCGTATGGAAACCGTCGATGATTTCGGCACACCCGGTTATGTGGCACCCGAGCAGGCTTACGGCCGGCCCACATATCGCAGCGACTGTTTTTCTGCAGCCCTTATTTTGTATGAGTATCTTACGGGTATGCTGCCCAAGTGGCCTTTTAAGCGGCCTTTTCGAGGTCGTGAGAGGCTGGCTAAGCGAACCAATACGCAGTTTGTAAAATTTATGCAAAAATCACTATCGGTTGACCCGGCTGCTCGATATGCAGATGCGCGTCGAATGCTTGCTGCGTTGCGACAAGCAGCTCCAAAAGCCTTGAAAATTACTTTTTCTGTCAGCCCGGTTCGCGGTGCGAAGCCGGATTGGCGTCAAGTCAGGCGTGAAGCGTTTATCAGGCGTTACAGTAAAGTTTTGGGTACTGTCCATAAGTGTGTCGATTGTGGTGAGCCGATATCTGAGAGTATGATAATATGTCCATGGTGCGGCAGCGGCGGAAACAGTTTTGCCGACCGCACGGTTTTTACTCATCTTTGCCCTCGCTGCCGCAGGGGCATCAATCCGCAATGGTCTTATTGTCCCTGGTGCTACGGGGCCGGTTTCGAGCCGCAGGAAGTTGACAAACCGCTTGAGCCAAGATACCACGCCCGTTGTGGCCGGTGTGGCGGAAAGATTATGCGATTTATGCGATATTGTCCCTGGTGCCGTACGAAGATACGAAGACAGTGGCGGGTATGGCCTTTTCCCGAGGTTTGTGGCCGGTGCGGGTGGTCGGTGGATTCCGGTTTTTGGAATTATTGTCCCTGGTGTAAGCAAAGACTGACATAATGGGGGAGGCGGTTCTTATGGAACAGGAACAGGCAGTCGTCGAAAGCAGGGGCTTTTCGTTGAGCTGGGGTGCGGCCAGTGATAAAGGTAGGGTGAGGGATGAAAATCAGGATACTTTTCTGGTTGAATCCGAGTTGGGTTTGTTTCTGGTTTCCGATGGAATGGGTGGTCACAGAGGTGGTGCTTTAGCATCGCAGATAGTGGCACAGGACCTGCCCGTGATGATTGAGACAAGGCTTCATAAGCTGAGAAGTTACAGCCGCAGGGCCATAAGGTTGTTATTCAGGCGCATGATTACCGAACAAAGCAGACAATTGCAGATGGAAGGTGTTAGTGAAAGCGGCTATAAAGGCATGGGGGCAACGCTTGTTATGGCGCTTATAAAGGATGGACGTGCTTATCTCGGCAGTGTCGGCGACAGCAGGCTATATCGTTTCAGGAAAGGTTCTCTTGTGCAGCTTACAAAGGAGCATTCCGTAGTGTCGGAGCTTTTATCCGCCGGCAAAATCGAGCCTCGGGATATTCAGAATCATCCCGCACAGGGTCAGCTCACTCATTATATCGGGATGGAAGACAGGCTGGAGCCTTTTGTGCGGAGCTTTGCCCTCAAAGACGGTGACAGGCTTGTGCTGTGTACGGACGGGCTTACCGATATGGTAGATGACAAATCAATAGCCCGAATACTGGACGATAACAACGACGCTAAGTCAGCCTGCGATGCGCTCTTAAAAAGTGCCAACCAGGCGGGAGGGCTTGACAATATTACAGTGATTGTTGTTGACGTTCGAGAAAGGTAGCACAGATGTCCGATGTCGCCAAACATGTGATTTACCGGGGCAGGGTGCAGGGCGTAGGCTTCAGGTTCACCACCCGGCAAATAGCCGGGCGTTATGGACTGGCGGGTTTTGTGCGGAACCTGCCCGACGGCACGGTCGAGATGTTCATCCGGGGCGATGCGGATGACGTGAACCGGTGCCTTGGTGATATCGGCGAAGCCTTTGCCGGTTATATCAGGGACGCCGAAATCGAAGACGCTTTGCCAGACGAACGATACGACGGATTCTCTATCAACTTTTAGCTTGTCTTTCCCATTGGGCCGCTTCAGCAAGCCTTTCGGTTATGTTCAGATGCTGCGTGCAGACCTGCTCACACTCTCCACATTTGATACAATCGGCAGCGTCGGCACGGCCCTCTGCCAGGTAGCCCCACTCATGCTGGAATATCATTCGTTCCACCATCTCTTTGTCGCTTTTTTGCTGAAGCAGTTTTTCATTGTAGGATTGCATATAGTTTGCTATGGGGATGCCCTTGGGGCACAAATTATTCATGCAGTATCCGCAGCCTGTGCACAGAGTGTCCATATTTTTGGAGGTGCTCTCTTTGATTCGGTCGATATCGGTCTGTGTAAAGGGTTTGCAGTTATCGGCCACCCGACAGGCGGTGTCTATGTGCTCTTTTGTTGTAAAGCCGACCAGGGCAACGGTAATCTGGGGGCAACTTACACAGAATCGGATAGCGGCTTCTGTGGGTGTCTCGTTACCTGACGAAAGAAATGCCAGGTCTTTTTCGTGTTTTGGTATTATTCCGCCCGCAAGGGGATTCATGGCAACGACGCCGAGGCCCGCGTCAAAAGCAGCCTGTACGCCTTGCCAGCGGTACTGAAAATTCAGGATATTGACGCCCAACAAAACACCTTCAAACTCCTTGTTCTCGATGACCTTGCGAACCTGCCCGCCTCCAAGATGTGTGGAGATAACAATGTGGTCGATAAGACCCTCCTGTTTGCACTTGAGCAGGCCTTCGTATTGCCCGCCCTTTTTCATTGCCAACTCGTACTGGTCCATCCTGCGTACGCACCAGATGTGATAAAAGTCAATCTTGTTGACATTGAGTCGCCTGAGCGATTTTTCCACGGCCCTGCGGGCCTTGTCTGCGGTATTGAAGTCAGCCGGCATACCTTTGGTGGAGATGTAAATTTCGCTGCGTACATCAGCCATTTGTTTCAGGGCGATGCCGAAGATGTCCTCGCTGTGGTCCTGGCAGTAGTCGGGAGCCGTGTCGAAATAATTTATTCCCTTGCTTCGGGCGTAAAGAAGCAACTGAGCGTTATCGGCGTCCGACCTGGAGGTGTCAAATCTCATCCCGCCGAATCCGACTGCGCTAACCTTGGCGCCCGTTGTACCGTATTGACTATAAATCATTTTAAATTCTCCTCAATCACAACTCAGTTCAATCAGCGGGCATTATATCAAAAACGAAGCAGATTTAACAGTTTATGAAGAACATAATATAGAGAATCCTCACGTAACTCTGTCAAGCGTCAGCCTGGCAGTACATGGTATGTTAAGCAGATAAAAGTCTTTTCACGGCCAAACAGAGTTTGACCGTGGCCCCGGCCTGATGCATCAGGCGGGCGACGCGCGACACCCTTTTCAGGTGAAAAGGTTCCACCCGTCCGATATGCTTAGGACGACAACAAACAAATGACAACAAGCAAATGACAGAAAACAGAAGCCTACCGGCGCAAGCCGGTGGAACTTGCCTGATGTGCAGCATATTTTCAGGGGAAAGGGTGTTACCGGGCGGACGATATTTCGAAAGTTTTCAACAAAACATGTGCGCGCACAAAAAAAAGTGCCAGGCAACCGGGCTGGACAGGTGAGACCCGTCCAACCCAGTTTCCGGGCACAGACAGAGAAAATTGCAAACTTATCTCTCTACTCCAATTTAGAACTTTATCAAATCAGGCCGAAATTTACAAGCACAAAAACTACTCAATTTTTAATTTTTTTAAAATTTTTTTATACAGTCAGTATGTTTTCTCACATATTTATAATATTATTCTGTTTTATATCACCCGCCAATCAGCGAAATTCTGTTGCTATTTTATATTATGAATATTATACTCAAACGATCTCTAATATTTTTTGCGCGCAGACAGGTCAGATTGTGTCGGATAATTTCAAATTTTTCGCCGGGTGCGAACCTTGCGAAGAGCAACCTTGTGGGGGCGATTGAACTGCACGATGAATCCGAAACGAAAACCGTTTGTTCCAGTGTGAAAAAAGTTATCTCCGGCACCCGCTTTAGACAGCAGGCGCCGGAGATTCAATTTTATTCATTGAGTCCTTCAGGACACAATAAATATCCTGAATGTTTATTTTAGAACCTTTTTAACGGGCACCAACAACCATACAACTTTTTAATTCTTCAAGGCGTGCGGCGGGGCTTTCCAGGCCGCCGATAATTGTGTACGCCCTTAATGAATCTCTTGCATCTTCATAAATACCTCTGTGTATGGTTGCCCGGCCGGTTATCTCCGAAAGGACATCAAATGCATAGTTGATGTTATCCTGCAGGCCTCTGGAGTTGACCACCATTTTTTTGCCGCCTACGAATATGCAACCTGCTAATTTGGCGGTGGACAGGTCGAAGCCGCCTGCGAGCAGTGTCTTCTCAAGGTTTTTCTTGACCGCTTTGGACAGTGCGAACTTGTCGCTGAATTTGTCCACTTTGGTCAGGCCCATTATCGCACAGCCGCCGCTTTCCATAATGCTGTGATAATCGACCGGGTCGAAGGATGTGTAACGACTGCTCAGTGAGCTGAGCCTGTTGAAGATATCGAATAGACTTGCGAAAGTGCTGTTTATATTGGGCCAGAAGGACCTTACCGTCATGCCGGGATACATCTGGTTGATTTTGTCGTTATCGACGATGATAAGCGGTGATATCTGTCCCTTAGAAGCCAGTTCGCTCAGCTCGGTGGCGATTTTCCAGGAATTTTCGGCTACCAGAGGGGAATTTGCTTCGCCTACTGTGGGCAAAGTCATAACCACGCCCACCTTCTTGTCGGGATTTTCCAGGCCTATGTATCGCGCGTATTTTTTGGCAATCTCGATCAGACCTGAAACACTTCCGCTGCCTGTGCCGCCGCCGGCGCCGAAGCAAACCATTATGTGGTCAACCTGCGTTCCAAAGGTCTTCTTGGTGAGATGTAAAATGTCTTGTGCGTACTCCTGTACGGCTTGTTTGCCTCTTTGCATATCCTTGCCTGCCCCTTTTTCTCCGATATCCATCAGGAACTTTTGACTCTTTGGGATATCAAGCAGATTCAAGTCGTTGTTGGTAGTATTGACCGCTAATGCCTTTCTGTAACCGAGGTCGTAGAAAGACTTGACGAGTCTGCCGCCGCACTGCCCGGCTCCTATCCAGGCGTAGCGGGTGGAGCCTGTGATTTTGTCTTCGACACCGGCCTCTTCGGTAACATTCGGCTCATACTGCTCCAAAGCCAGGGTTGGAAGCAGCCACTTGTTGAAGTCAAAATCGCCTTTACTCTTCGCGGTTGTCCCGGGGCCTTGCCTGCGGACAGAGGGTCTTACGATTTTCTTTGCAGGCTTTGACCTTGTTGCCGAGACCTTTGTGGTTGTCCGCTTCTTAGCGGCCGTCTTGGGGCTTTGCCTGCGGACGGATGGTCTTGTGCTTTTCTTTGCAGGCTTTGACCTTGTTGCCGAGACCTTTGTGGTTGTCCGCTTCTTAGCGGTCGTCTTGGGGCTTTGCCTGCGAACGGATGGTCTTGTGGTTTTTTTGGTCGGCTTTGACCTTGTTGCCGAGGCTTTTGTAGTTGTCCGCTTCTTAGCGGTTGTCTTGGGGCTTTGCCTGCGGAGGGTAGGTCTTGTGGTTTTCTTTGTTGCCTTGGGTCTTGTTGTGTGTTTTTTTACGGTTGTGCGTTTCGAGGTTGTCCTCTTTCTGCTTGCTCTGGGTTTTGGTGAGGTAGAGCTTTTCTTTCTCGAGGTACTTCTTTTTTTGGTTGAGGGTTTCGCCTTTGCCATCGGATTTCTCCTAATATCTTGATAGATAACATTATTTGGTTACTTTTACCTTTGCGTTTTTATCGGCCTGTTGAGTGGGCCAGATAACATCTTTTTCAAAATGTCTGCGAATTTCCTGGCAAATAGACGCATTTGCAGGCTGTTGCAGCGAACCAACGGCACAAGGCCACATTGCACGAAGCTGCGGGCAAGATACTGGTCCGATATTCTTTCTGAAAAACGGTTTCCAACAATTCTCAGTGCAAAACGATAAATAAAATACATTTCTTACAAAACAATAAAAAACATACAATCTGATATAAGCTGTTTATATCAAGGCAATTAAGCACATCTGGATTGATTTTCATTGATTTTGCCTGAAATATGAGGATTTTTTGGTTTTTTTGAATTTTTTTATTGACTTATAGGTGGAATATGTTTAAGATGTATAGTGATAGTTTAATAAAGTTAGTTTCACTGAACCAGTGAGCGTCCCGGGTTAAACCGCTATTTTTTTTACGCTACGAGATGCACAAGGGTCAGTGCCCCGAAATGGGGCACTGCTTGCGTGTGTTCGTAGCGGGCTTTAGCGGGCCTAACTTGGGCATATTGCGGCGGTGCTCCTTATTAATGCGCAAGCCATAATGACATTAGTTATAGTGATGAGGGTAAAAAAGAAATTGGAAGCCTTAAATTAGGAGTCAAATTATGAAACGAAAAATGCAAATTATACTTATTTTAGCAGCAATGGTTATTGCTTCAACGTCAACGAATGCAGAGATTGTTTTCGATAATGGTGAGCCAACAATTTTAGCCGATGTGGGAAATGACGTTTTGGGAAGGCTCCAGGCAGATGATTTTGTCATAACACAAGACATATTTCTGACAGGAGCTCAGTTTTGGACCCTCGAGGAAAATACTTTCGCATGGGACGGAACGCTGGAATATTTTGTTTTTGCAGATGCGAGCGGAATACCAGGTAACATAATAAGTATGGGCGAAGGACAAAATGTACAAAGGAATGCTACAGGGAATGAAACTCCTGGTGGACCAGAATACGAGTATTCGTTCGAATTTGACGAATCTGTCAACTTAATCGCTAACGAAAGATATTGGTTTGGGCTTCATCTGGCCTCTGAATATCCGAGTGATGTACTTTTCCATATTTGGTGGTCTCCCAGTATGACTGGTTTTGGTTCAAACAGTTACGAATCAGATGGAGGTACATTAGATAACTGGACCGACAGCGGTATACACCGGGCGTTTTATTTAGAAGGAATTCCCGAACCTGTGACTATTTTGCTACTTGGAGTGGGAGGTTTGGCACTGGTAAGGAGAGTTAAGCAAAGACCATGACCAACAGTTTGTGAACATAAAGAACAAGAAGTCAAGGCGTATTTATTAAGGGAGTAATAAGCATGTTAAGAATATATGTTGTTGTGGCAATTCTAATACTGTCAAGCCAGACAAGTTTCCTGTTTGCCGTAGAGACGCCCGACCCGAACGACGGTTGCGGAGTGTTACCGTTAGCCGGTGGAACTCACAGTGGACTCATAGAGGCCACCTACGACAGTACTAATTGGGTACTGGTTCTCTCGGAGCTTATATTGAGAGAGGATATCTGCTCACCATCAGCTTGGTATGAAAAAGTTTTCAACCCATGCGTGTTGTATCAAGGTGTACCCACTAAGAATAATTATTGGGGACTTGTATCATGCGCGGAACCGGGGCAGTCGTTTCCACTGTCGGAAATCTCTAATCCGGATTGGTATACGCTTGATAGTCTTTATATTCGGGAGGGGGTCGGATTTCAATTGTTCGGCCCGGATCAACAACCGTATGGCCCTTATATGGCGGGCCCGAAGTATGTCAGCATTGACCATTGGTTTTATTTTCCCGCACCGGATGGCTTTGAGCCGGGAACTTTCTTTGTGCACGGGGGTCCCGGTGCATTGAAAGATTATTCAATAATTATCTACCCGAAACCTCTGGGGCTTACCGTTGATGTTTTGGATGAGCCGAATTGTGTTTCGCCGTATGATTATATAAACTACACAATTTGCTACACACCCGTTGATTGCGAACATACAGGACTCCAGGTAATTGACCATCTGCCGCCCGAACTTGATTTTGTTAATGCTATTCCCGACACGGGGGTATATGACCCATGCAATCATACCTATACATGGTATCTCGGTGATATTACGGGCGGGGACCCGAATTGCCTTGAATTGACAGTTCAGGTAAACAGACATGCCAGGCCGCTGGAGCAAATTGTCAACAAAGTCGAAGCAGCAAGCAACACTTCTCTCATGATAGTCACAGAAGAAACACTCGTTTGTCCATGTGGTGATTATGGAGATATTATACGTGTAGATATTGACGCTGATTCATCAGAGCCGAACGGGACAAGCTGGCAGACTGCATACAAGTATTTACAAGATGCATTAAAGGCTGCGCTACCTTGCGACGAAATATGGGTGGCAGATGGAGAATATAAACAAAGCGACCCCAATGCCTTTCAACTCGGTCACAGTGTGCGCATCTACGGTGGCTTCATAGGTGGACCAACAGGCGAAGAGAATCGGTATGAGCGCAACTGGTTTGATAATGAGACAATTTTGAATGGACAGTTCGGGGAAGATAACGCAGATTATGTAGTCGGTATCAGCGACGCTAACGGTTTCAATGTTGTAGATGGGTTCACAATAAAGGGAGGAGTTATAGCGGGGATATATTGCGATGATGTCTCGCCAATAGTTGGTCACAATAAGATAACGGACAACGGTACCGGAATTTATTGCAACCGCACGAAAGAGTTAGTC
>DUZQ01000064.1 GCA_013349435.1 Planctomycetota bacterium
GACCTTCGCAGTCCGGTCGTTACCGCCAGCAGGATCCTCATGCGCCATTGTTTATCGTTGCCGCAAGCATTGAGCAGTTTTTTGATATCTTTGTTAGATAATACAGTAACAACCTTCGCCCTGGGTTTGACGTTTCGAACGTGGAAGTGATCAAGATATCCATGCCGGCTGCACCAGGTTATAAACGTTCTGATATTCCTGATATCTTTATTGATCGTGTTTGGTGATAGGTTTTGATCTTGTAGTATGGTGATCAGCTTGTTTACCATGATCAGGCCGAACATTTTAACTGTCGCCGGCTGACAGTATTTGGCAATCTTGTTCATGGTATTGTGTATATCGGCCATTGACTTTGGTTTCAATCCCTCTGCCTTTTTGGATGCAATGTATTGTTCTACTGCCTCTGACCATGATATTTCTATCGTCGCCCCTGGCGGTAGGCAATCGGAATTTAGTTGGATGAATTTGCGTGCCTTGAAGTTCTGGACGTAGGGTTTGTGCTGCGGGGCGAAGTACTTGGATCGTCGCCGTCCGAGCTGGTCGTACCATTCGACGTAGCAGCCGGGAATTCCTTTTCGCTGTGTTATCCAAACCTTACGCATAGTTACTGTATTTTACCATAAATTTTGTATTGTCAACAGTAATCTTTTTCGTTTCTTTGGTGATATAGCGGTGATACGATGCTCTTTCACCAGTTTAACAGGTTTTGTAAGTCTTTGTTTTATCTTTACTTATCATTGCGCCCGGGAGGACTCGAACCTCCAACCTTCGGATTCGAAGTCCGAAAGTCTACCCTTTTTTAAAGCATGTCAAGCGGAAAATCTGCGTTTTTTGTACAATATTGCACTTTTTTAAAGCCGTACTTTTTTCTTTTTATTGAGTTTTTTGTATTCTTTGGTGATATTTCGGTGATACAAATTCCGTGGTATAATGAATAGTGTGTAAGGCAGTTTTTTTGAAAGTTATTAAATGGCAAGGTGTAATGTATGTGGCCGGAAAAATGAATCTTTACCAAAGACGTGGGTCAACTGGGAATGTCCGCAATGCTTTCATGACAGGTTTACCAGTTATATCAATCCTACTGACTCGAAGATCGCCGCGGCCATGCTCACTGACCTCCAGGAAAAGCAGATAGGTCTGATAATGCGGATCACGGACCTGCGTATTGTGAAGATAACGAAAGAAGCGGATGAACGAAACGAATAACAAATTCGGACTGAGTAAAAAGGCCAATGTTGCAATGGCGGCGATCACCGGCATTACAGTTGTTTCTAACACTGAGTTCAGGAATGCCTGTATCTCTGTTGCAGCTATAGTCTTAGTGGCGTTATATCAATTAACTATCCAGGGGAGGCTCGACTCCAAATGAAGAAACTATTGTTAATCTTAATGGTCTTATGGTTCTTGAATATATGTTTTGCTGATTTCACTTCAGATTCTACGTCTTTTACCAGTGCGGTAAGTGAATTGACCAAGGAACAGGTTGAGGTATTGGATTACTGGTCTGTAAAGGAGTTGGTTCCTGACCAGAAGTTGACGGTTGCCAAGTCGAGGCAGTTAGTTCGTGAGGCTGTTCGTCAGAAGGAGATAGAGCAGGATTTAGCTGATTTGATGTTCTTAAAGAATTTCATCGACAGTTTGAAAGAGAAACAGCAGATTCTTGACCGTTACAAGATTAAGGCTATCGAATGTGAATTATAGGAGTAAATTAATGAAACGATTATTATTGATATTATTAATGTGCAGTGTGTGTTTTGGATTCAATTCTTTTATGTCCAACGGTCTTTACAGGGTTGAGAACGATGAAACCAGGCAGAGTGTTGAGTATAACTACGACCTTCCCGTCAGGGTTCCAGATAACGTAGGTGTAGTGTGTCTGGTGGCTGATGACATACTCCAGACCTCGTACGTGGTACTTTACAGGGAATGCCTGAAAAGAGGAATACCGTTCTCTGTGGCTGTACCATCAATCATGAGTAACTCCGAACCTATCGGCTGCGAATCAGTGGAAACTGTTCATTATACAAGAGCGACCGATGAGCAGTTAGCTATGATGGTTACGAGGGGCGGTGCTTGTTTCCTTAACCACTCTTTATCTCACGGCGACTGGGAAAGTTCTACTGATACCGATTGGTTCTATAACGAGATATGCTGTGGTGTGGATTACCAGGCGGAGATGGGCGAGATATACAACCATGCTCTTTCAGATACCATTGACAGAGAGAATAAGACCGTGGGCGATAGGATAGCTGATGTAATTCAGGACACTTCCTCTAATGTCTGTTTTGAAACTGACGATACTGGTGCCTTGTACTTGAGTTCGCAGGGTTTTGCAATGCTGGGTACTTGGTGGCAGGACGGCGAGGGCGAGGCGGTGAATATGGACAATACGTTCTGGAACGTACTTCACGCCAAGTACGGCAAGGCGGTAACATTCGATGACGGTGATTATTTCTGGAGAATACCGAGAACCACACCTTACACCAAAAGAGTTGACTTTGCATCCCTGGCGGCTTCTACAGTTACTGATATGATAGACCAGTGCATTGAAACTGGTACTGCCATAGAACTGTACGCACACGAATTTCTGGACTCTGGCGAAACTTATGATGGCGATGGTGACGGTTCCCAGAAGGCGGGCAAGACAGGCTGGACGTCCGCTGACCAGACAGTTGAATATACAGACCTTACCACAATACTTGACTATATCGAAACCAAGGTCAATGCAGGCACGTTAAAAGCGATGGGTCTGGCAGGTGCTATGGTAGCTGAACGTGGAACGCCTGTTAATATGTTAATGGCAGATGATTTCACCTATACCAAGTATAATGATTCGTTGATACCGACTGGCTGGGGTATAGTAAGACCAGACACCGATTGTAACCCCCTGCACGTGGAGGCTGGCACAGGCGACGATACCACCCCTTATGTTTCAATAGACCGAGGCGCAAGCGAAACGGACAACAATATCGGCTGGTGGACCATGTTCCAGAATAATACCAAATGCGAGTCGTTTATGCTGACTGGCAAGTTCAGGGTCGCTTCAGGTCTTAATGAACCGCTGATAAGGATATTCGGCGCTACCAACGATGCTCCAGCTACACATACAGGGTCAAGTGTTTCTCTGCATCAGGTTTTGTCGGTAGAGGACGGTACTTTGGATGACGCTGGACTGTTCGCACAGCCCTTGTACGTATATGATTTTTCAGGTGCGGTGGACTTGTCTGGCAACACTGTCAGGGCAAGGTCTATTATTGCCTTGAACCTGGACGACAGCCAGAACTTTGCAACCGAAAACGGTGGTGACTCCACCAGTGTTTTAGTGGACGAAACCGATGGTGATTATGCAAGTCTTTCAGTTGGAAGTTATATCAGCTTTAAAACCACAACTAATTATACCAGTGTTTATGAGGTTGAGGCGATAGAGGAAGATACCCCAGGTGCAGGGCAGACAAAGGTGACGTTTTCAGCGACCTTTGACGGTGCTGGTGAGGCGGTAGATAACGGTGACTATATCGTGATAATGGACTGGATTCCGTTCAGGATACCGTTCAATCTTCCAAAACCATTGAGCAGGTGCGGGATAATTCTTTCCTGCGGCGCTCAAACAGGAACTTCGCCAATCCATTACGCAGACGTAAAGGTGGAACCGATAGGGCCGAGCATAGATGCTTTAGATAACTTTATTAATAACACGAGAATTGATTAATGATAGACATTAACGAACCGAAACTTAATAAGGAATATTGATATGAAAAAGGTACTTTTAATTCTGGCGGTTATAATCACGTTCCTGGCAATGGGAGCGGTTACTCATCTGCCGGACGCATCCGGTAAAACTGCATTGAAGTGCAAGTATTACACCGCCGACTCTTTGGCCGATGCCACTGTATCACTGGGCAATATCTATGGCTATGTCCAAAGGATAGTGATCGACTCGACAGGCACAGACACCACGTTCAGTATATCACTTACCGACAATGCCAGTTACACGATCTGGACCAAAGCGAACCTAACCAGTGCGAGCGAGCCGTACAGCTATGTCATTACGATGGAGGACACCTCCGGCAATGTATTCGGCGGGGTTCCCGTTACCGGGGATCTGTCCATTGTCCAGGCCAACTGCGACGATGCGTCAATGTCCGCATTAACTGTTTATGTATATTACACCGAGGAGTTGCGATAGTGGCTAATCACATGAAATATTCATCGCCGGAAGAACTGCAAGAACGTATCGATGCGTTCTTTGAGGCCGTGGAAAACGGTACCGAAAAGATGACCATCGGGGCATTGACCTTGTTCCTTAATTTCGGCAGCAGGAGCAGTATCCTGGGTTACTGTAAACGCGAGGATGACTTCGGTCACGTGATGAATACCGCGGTTACCAGGATAGAGGCATACTGGGAGGCAATGCTGCTTGAGAAAAGCTGTACCGGTGCGATATTCTGGTTGAAGAATCGCGGCTGGACCGACCGGCAGGACGTTACCAGCGGTGATGCCGCAGTTACGCCGGCAGTGAATATTATTATGAACGGCAAGAAAGTGGAAATGGATGTCTGAGATACCCGACGTACAATTAACTGAAAGACAGCAGCAGGCATTTAACGCTCTGAATAAGGGCAGCGTAGATGTTATGTACGGCGGTGCCAAGGGCGGGGGTAAGTCATTTTTCTTGTGCTGGTACGTTTATATGTGGGCCATTAATGTCATCAAACGATACGGACTGAAACCGTCCAAGCACCCGATACACGCTGCCTGGATAGGCAGGAAACAGAGTGTGGATTTTACCGCAACTACATTGCAGACCTGGCAGAAAGTTATACCTTCCAGTGCATACAAGCTGGTAGGCGGAACGGAACGTCACCCGAAACATATCCTTATTAATAACACCATGGCCGTAGATTACGGCGGGCTGGATAAGCAGGAAACGATAAACAAATTTAATTCTGCGGAATACGCGTTAATTGCAATTGACCAGGCCGAAGAAACGACCCGCGATGATGTATCTGTACTGATGGCATCGCGGCGATTGACCATTAAGAACAAACCGCTGCATTATAAGGGATTGTTTACTGCGAACCCTGCTCAATGCTGGCTGAAAGATGAGTTTATAAATTATGCGTCGGATAATAAAATATTTGTGCAGGCTTTGCCCAGCGATAATCCTTATCTGCCCCAGGATTATATTAACACATTAAAAGATTCGTTCGGCCACAGGCCCGAATTACTGGAAGCTTATCTGCATGGTAAATGGGATGCACTCGATGGCGCTGACCAGATAATAAAGGGCATCTGGATAGACCGTGCATTACAGAATACACTGGCTGATGTGGAACAGAAGGTGTTCATATCCTGTGATGTAGCCCGGTACGGTGACGATGAAACGGTTATATACCTGTTGGAAAATACCAGGATAAAAGATACCCTGATCTACGGGCAGAAGGATACGTTATATACCGCGGACCGCTTACACCAGATGAGTATAGACAACGGCAACTGCCCGATAGTCATTGACGACTGCCCGATAGCTGCCGGTGTGATAGATACCCTGCGAAGATATAATGATACAGTGATATGCGTCAACTCGGCATCGAAGCCGACGGTCGAACTGCCGAAACAGAAGTTCTATAATATCCGCAGCCAGATGTGGTGGGAAACAGCCAGGATGTTCGCCAATGGTGACATTGAATTGAACGAATGCGACCCGAAACTGCGTAATCAGCTGACCGCCCCGAAATATGAATACCGAAGCGGTAAGATACTGGTGGAGCCGAAAGCTAATATCAAAGAACGAATTGGTTATTCCACTGACCGGGCCGATGCTTATGTAATGGCTATGCACTGTTATGATCGGATCCCGGCGGTACGACAGGATAAATGGAAACAGACTACGAATACCGGAGTGCATCTGCCGGCTAACCTTAGAATTGGAGTTGCATAATGGATGACTATAAAATTCAATCCAAGTGCAGAATGTTCATAAATCACGCTGAAAGTTCGGCCAGGTACACTGACCAGCGTCAGCGGGCGATAAGTAACCAGGACTTTTACCGGGGCCATCACTGGACAGAGGAACAGTGGAACGCGTACCGTGATATAGGTGTAGAGCCTATAACAGTGAACCGGTGCATGGCGACAATCAAGACAATGTGTGGTTTACAGTCGCAGAATAAACAGGATATTACCGTTAAACCGCGGCACAATGGTTCTGAAACAGTGGCCAAGGTCCAGACTCAGGTACTCAAACACACCCAGGACCTGGCGTTCGCCGATCTGGAATATGCGGCTTGTTTCCGAAAAGGCTGTGTGGAAACCGCAGGGTACCTGACCTGGGATATTGACCCTGTCCGCAACCCCAACGGGCAGATAACAATTAAAGCCAGGGGCTTTTTTGATGTTATCGTTGATCCGGACGCTTCGGACTATGACCTTAACAAATCGGCCAAGTATGTAATGATACAGGAGTTCGAGGATAAAGAGGATATCGAGGCCCGGTACCCGAAGATCGCAGAGGCATCGTTCGTGGAAGGCGAAACAGTTGAAGAACGGGTAGGGGCATTGGTCGATTACCTGGTAGGTGCGGACCTGGCCGAATATGATGACCAGACCGGTAAGTACCGGTATAAGATGTACTATGTCTACTGGAAAGAGAATATTCCCGCGGTTTCGATATATGATACCAAGACAAAACAGATGGCGGTTCTTACCGATAAGAAGAAAATAAAACAGGCCAAGAAGAAAAAGAACAACGACAGATATCGCGTGGAAGATACTGTTTACAAGAAACTGCATCGCTCGGTGATGCTGGGCAAGACACTGGTGGAGGATGTAGAAGATCCGTTCGAGCATCCGGACCTGCAGGATTATCCGGTTACCAGGTTCGTACCTTACTTTGACAGCGGTTATTGTTTCGGGGTGCTGGACAATATCATATCGCTGAACAAAGAGGAAAATATAAACCGTACCCAGGCGACCAGGTACCTGAACCAGACAGTCAATAGCGGCTGGTTAGTGAACGACGGCAGTAACCAGACGGCTATGAAGCAGCTGGAACAGTACGGTTCGGTGAACGGCCTGATACTCGATAAGAGCAAATACGGCGGCGGGCTGGAAAAAATAAAACCGAACCCGATATCCCAGGGCCACATGATAAACGCCGAGCAGTTCAATAACGACATTAAAGAGGTATCCGGCCTGAATGATGCTGTTCACGGTTATGAAACCGGCAAGGTCGAATCCGGCAGGGCATTGAACATAAAACAGCAGCAGGGATTACTCAGCACTGAATCGGTATTCCAGAACTTCCATCAGACGCTGACCATATTCGGCAACCAGCTATTGAAGGTTATACAGGTCAAAGAGATCTATACCAAAGAAGAAATACGCCAGGTGGTCGAGGAAAGCGATTTGATAGACACCAATTTAATGCTGAAAGCTAAGAATGAGATAGTGGACTATATCGGCACTGACCTGATGCCCCCGAACCCGAACCTGGCACCGCCGGAAGGTGTAATGCAGATGGTGAAACCGGAAGATGTACCGATGGTCTATGACCAGATAAAGGAAGGTATTCAGGGCGCACAGCTTTACGCAAAGAACTTCCCGAAATTAATGAGGAACTACGAGGATGCAATCCGGGAGTATGCGATACAGCTGCTGCTGGAAGAATTTTACGATACAGATACCGCTGAATACGGAGTTAAGGTCACTATCGGGCCGAACGCCCCGACGACCAAGATGATTAATTATATGATGCTAAGTGAACTCCAGGACAAGTATGGCATAATACCGCCGGATATATTTATAAAAGCGACTGACCTGCCTAATAAAGATGAAATAATCCAGAGTATGAGGCAGGCACAGATGGCACAGCAAGCTCAAGGAGTACCTGCATGAAACTGAGTATATTAATATGTTCTTTGACTGAGCGGCAGGATCAGCTGCGTTCACTACTGGCTGTATTGAACGCGGACAAATATGCTGACGTGGAAGTTTTACTGGACATTGATGACAGGGTAAAAGTCATTGGTCAAAAGAGAAATGACCTGCTGCAGTTATCCCAGGGTGATTATGTAGTATTTATTGACGATGATGACCTGGTAGACCCGGATTATATTCCAGAGATATTAAAAGCCCTGGATCAGAATCCGGACGTAGTCGGCATTAATGGTATTATGTCATGGCCCGGCAGTAAATCTAAACCATTCCTGCACTCTATCAGATATGGGCATTGGTATGAAGATAATAATAATTTTTATCGCACCCCGAACCATTGGAACCCTGTCAAGCGTGAATACGCTTTAAGGACGATGTTCAAAGAAATTAATTGGGGGGAAGATCATGATTATTCCAATAGGCTGTATCCTTTGATACAGCATGGACGCGAGGTGTATATTGCAAAACCCATTTATTTTTATCAGTTCGATCCTAAAAAATCGGTCGCATCACAAAGGAAAAAAGAAGATGAAGTTGTTGTTTAAATATGCTACCCGTGGCCGGCCCGACTGGTTCAAAGATACGCTGAATACATATTATCGTATGTTAAGCGGTAAGTATGAATATCAGTTCGTTATTTCAATGGACCAGGACGATGAAACAATGAATAATGTTGAGATTCGCCAATTCCTGGATGCCAAGGAAAACCTTGTCTATTTCTACGGCCATAATCACAACAAGATCGAGGCTATCAATGCTGATATGGGTAACAGACAATTCGATATCTTAATAGTGATCGCTGATGATATGCGACCAGTTATGCAGGATTATGATGACATTATTGTCCAGGATATATTGACATATTTCCCGGAACTGGATGGCTGTCTACATTATGACGACGATGCTCATGCTGGTCAGAAATTAATAGTATTGAGTATTATGGGTAAAAAACTGTATGACCGCTTCGGGTATATTTATCACCCTGAATATCGAAGTATGTGGTGTGATAACGAGTTTACCGATATTGTGCGAGCATGGGGCAAGGTGCAATGGATACCGAAGGTGGTCATTAAGCACGAGTTTTTAAAATATGGCAATGATGCGACGTATGCAAAGAATAATCAGTCATGGAATACGGACAAAGCATTGTATTTAAGTCGAAAAGAAAGAGGTTTTAATGTCTTACAGTCAGCTGGATGAAGATCATCATATTACGCAGTATTTTGCTAAAATATTCGGCAATGCACCGGGCAAGTTTTTGGATATCGGGGCCAATAATGGTATTACATTCAGTAATACCAGGCGGTTGTTGGAACTTGGCTGGAACGGTGTTTGTGTGGAACCGGACCCATTCGCGTTCGGTGATCTTGTTAAGAATAATGCAAATGGTGAAAAGGTTGTGCTGATAAACGCGGGCATGAATATTCAGCGGGGTTTGTGCAAATTCCATATCTTTAACGATACATTGTTATCTTCGTTAAACGCAGACCAGGAACAGACATGGCACACACATTCGAAAAGAGGAGAGATATATATTAATACGGTTACCTGGGATGATATATTTAAAATCACCGGAACCGGTTTTAATTTTGTGAATATCGATGCCGAGGGGGTATCTGTTAAATTATTAAGTACGTTCCCCTTTGAACAACTGCTTCCGAATATGTTCTGCGTCGAGCATGATGGTGATTACGGATCAATACATAAAATCCTGAAAGATAAAGGGTACCGCGAATATCATACAAATAGTTTGAATTGTTTATATGTGAAAAATGAATAGAAGAAGTGATACAATTTTATGCAGCAGTGCGTTCGGTAACTCGAAGTTTTACGACGGGATAATGCGGATGCGCAAAAGTTTTATTGATAACGGCTACACTGGCGATTTCATGTTATACATTGACCAGATGCCGGATGGGTGTCCTCCGCATCCTGTTAAAAACCACCAGTACACAGAAGGTACTGTACCATATGCCTTTAAGGCATATATGATGAAACAGGCAATGGATCAAGGTTATCGCTACATCTACTGGGTGGACTCTGTTATTAAGCTCATAAGTTCTTACGAGGCACTGAAAAGCATTATCGCCGACATTGGTTATTATTTCAGCAATAATGGAGCAATATTAGGTGAATATACATCAGATAGATGTTTGCGATATTTTAAGATGAACCGGGAAGATATAATGTCGCATTACAGTTTTTCCAGCGGTATTATGTTCCTGGACTGCCATCAGATTCAATGTCGCACATTTATTGAGATGCAGTACCAGACCGCCTTTATCGGTGGGCCGTACTGTGGACACTGGCATAACAGGAATAACGCGGTTTCAGACGATCCGAGAGTTAAAGGCCATCGCCCGCACCAGTCCACTGTTAACCTTATTGCATTGGGATTGGATATGACCCGCGTGCAGCCGAATGAGTTATTATACAAGAAGATTTCAGACCCGGACCAGTTTTACAGATTCGAGATGATGGAACCGGAGGATATCGCACTATGAACATTTATCAATATCTTCCAGGATTATTAATATCACACAAGCCGGTCATATTTGAACTTGGCGGCCATGACGGCGATACTGCCAATAAATTGAATAAGTTGATACAGAGTTGTGTCGCGGACTATGAATATTATGTCTTTGAACCCGACCCGAGGGTGCGGCAAAGCATAAGTAATGTAGCAGGCAAATTCAAACAGGTGACATTTATACCTAAAGCGGTCGGTGACAGAGCAGGCAAGACTGTGTTGTACTTGTCTGATGGTCACGATAAAACTAACGGCACTACACAGTGGTATAATGCGTCGAGTTCTACATACAAGCCAACAGAACATTTATTTAACGCGTGGTCTGATATAGTATTCGACGAACAGGTCGAAGTAGACATTGTTACGCTGGACGATTTCTGGAGCGGCGGCATCATAGATTTTATCTGGTCAGATATTCAGGGCGCAGAACTGGCAATGATAAAAGGTGGGCAAAAAACGCTGGCAAACACCAGATATCTTTTTACAGAATACAACAATGAACGCTATTACGAACAATGTCCGAATTTAAATGAGATAATGGAGGCACTGCCCGGCTGGACGATAGTCTACGATTTCGGCGGTGACGCATTACTAAGGAATGAGGTGCATGGCTAAAAAACGAGTATATCACCAGGAATATAAGATACTGATAGCTATTCCGGCCCCGATGGGCGATAAAAAGATAGCTGAGAACACTTCTGCATTCTGCGAGATAAACGCAATGCATAAGATAGCGGTGCGCGATGCTGTTCAGGCCAGGGTTCCGGAAGTTGCCCGCAATACATTGATTGACAGGTTCCTGAACGACCCGATGTACAAGGATATGACTCATGTATTCTTCCTGGACGCAGATACCTGCCCGTTCAACCCGTACGCTTTGCGGGTGCTGCGGGGTTTGGATAAAGATGTTATCTCGATGGTCACCCCGACGTTCTGGGAAGATGAGAAGAAGTTCAGGTGGAATGTCAAGGTAGATGACGGCAGCACACTGGGCCGTGCATTGGAAATTGACGAACTGCCGAATAAGCTGTTCAAATGCCATGCGGTGGGCGGTTCGGCTATACTGGTACGCAGGAATGTACTGGAAAAGCTGGAAAAGCCTTATATGAAAACGACATGGAACGAAGATATAACTAATTTTCAGCAGGGTGAAGATTATTATTTCTGCCAGAAGATAAAAGAGGCAGGTTTTGATATATGGGTTGACCCTGATTCAGTGTGCCACCACTGGCACAATGTAGACTTACTGCAGTTTGCTGAATTGCATCTGCAGCTGAAAAATGAACATAAGAAAATCATCGTACCTAACCGGTAGGTGCGGCCCTCGCCAGGTATAGGCGTATACGCATACGATCTGCGGTGAAAGATCGGATTACGACAGTCCTTTGTCGGTTAAAGAAAGGTAGTGTGCAGTATGGATTTAGGCGATTTTGTTGACGAAAAAATGGAAGAAGCAGGTATCGAAAAAGTTGACGAAGAACAGGCGAAACAGGAAGAACCTGAAACCGATGTAGATGTTGAACGTGAAACGGAAGCTGAGGCGGAAACAGAGCAGGAAGCATCGGACAGCGGACAATCCCGTTTGTTCACAGAATCGGACGACGAGAACGATACCCGTGTTCCGTTACGAGTAGTCGCGGATCTAAGAGCCAAGAACAGGCAGTTAAAACAAGAGAACCAGCAGTTGAAGGCACAGGGCGACCACGTTCCGTCTACGGTCAAAGACGAGTACGCCCCGTCGGAAGATGATGAGGATTTCCTCACGGTCCGGCAGGCTAAACAGCTGGCACAGCAGGAAGCACAGAGATTGCTGGAACAACAGCAGAAAGCTGCTCTCAAGCAGCAGGAAAACCAGAAACTGAAAAGTTTTCTTATCGAGTCCGAAACCAAGGCGCGTAAGGAAATAAAGGATTACGACAGGGTTCTGGAAGCTGCGACCAAAGAAGGTGTCATCGGACGCAAGGAATGGGAAGATGCCCTTACCAGTAACAATCCTGCTAAAAAGATGTATATAATTGCCAAGCAGAGTCTAACCGCTCTGGGCCATGACCTGAGTCCTCCTGCGAAAGAAACGACAACAAAGGGCAAGGACCCGGAAGTTGAATACGAAGAAGATCCTAACAAGTTCTTTGATGAGGTATTCAAAAGATAGGTCCGTAATGCCCTGACGTAATAACAGGAGCATTATAATATGGGAACTCAGTTTGCAAGAGGCGGAACCCATGGTTATCTTGTACCGGAGTATTGGTCGCAGAAACTGTTCAAAGACTCTTTCGCGTCCAACCCACTCGCGCAGTATATGGGTAAGGGTTCCGATTCAATAATCCAGGTCAATATGGACCTGACAAAGAAAAAAGGTGATAAGATCACCTTCGGTCTGAGAGATCTGCTCACCGATAACGGTCAGACGGACGATGGAACATACGAAGGCAACGAAGAAAGTATGACCTTCCAGAAGTTCAGTCTGCAGCTTCATGAGCGAGGTCACTCAGTAATCCTTAATGGTAACATGTCCGAGCAGTCGGCGGCCTTTAACCTTCGGTCAGAGGCCAAGACCGCACTGGCCGAGTGGAAGGGCCGTGTCGCAGCCAGGGATATCATCGACTCATTGAGCGGATTGGTATCTCACGGTTTCACCGGCCAGATACTCGGTGCCTCGGCACTGGCAACAGACGCAAGTTCGAGCCAGATCAATACCGTCCAGCAGGTGGCTCCATCGAGAAGTTCTACTGCCGCGAGATATTTCTGCGGCGGTCAGACCTCGGCTGGTACACTGACCAGGGTGGACGACCCGTCCGATGTTTCATCTTCTACCGGATACACTTTCGGTACGAAGGTCATCGAGTACGTTAAGAGAATGGCGCAGAAGGAAGTTAATTCTTCCAGTGGTGCGCACATCACTCCGATACGTCCGATCTACGTCGACGGTGAACCGTTCTATCTTATGCTGGTAGACCCGCTGCAGATAAAAGCTCTGCGCGGTGATGCTGACTGGCTGAACGCTGTGCAGTATGCACAGAAACGCGGTAACAGTAACTGGCTGTTCAGTGGTGCTGCCGGTATCTGGGATGGTGTGGTAATTAAACCTACCACTCTGTTGCACAGACGTACCGGGGCAGGCGGGATAACCGGACCTGAATACTTCGACGCAACTGGCGAGGCATGTGCCAGTGGTGTTTCAGTAGTAAGGTCACTGTTCCTCGGCGCACAGGCTGGCTGTGTAGGCTACGGTAAAATGCCGAGCTGGCAGGAAGGCCACAGCGACTGGCAGAAAACCAAGTGGGGCTTCCATACTAATTGGATATATGGTGTCAAAAAGACCGCTAAATACAGTGCGACTTCTGACACTGTTACTTCCGATTCAGAGTTCGGGAGCATCATCGTGGATACTGCTGTCGTGGCAGATTAACGCAGCAGACTAATAATAACGAGGGCGGGTTCGCCTGCCCTCTTATTTTGAGGTTCATTATGAGCATTACAAAAGCTGACATCTTGAGCAGGGTAAACCAGATAACAGGTCGCAGTGAAACTGATATCGACGATCAGATATACGATGCCCTGCTGGAGATATCCGAACGGACCAGGGCACTGAAAACATCGACCACCGGCAGTACTACTGCCAACCAGGCTTATATCAGTAAACCATCTGATATGGCTGGTGATATCATAGACGGTCTTATACTGGATACTACCAGGTACGACCCTATCACCTGGGATGAATGGCTCGATAACCAGGGTTACAATACCGGTGTATGGCCGAACCAGGCATCTGGGATATCCGGCTGGGTGGTGCGGGGTGATTATATATACGTTCGTCCGACCCCGGACACAGTGAAAAGTTATACGTTGTATTATGCGAAATATCACCCGTCCAGTCTGGACACGATCTTATTTGAGGACAAGTTCCGGCGGGCAATAATACACCTTACAGCGGCGTTTGTATATGAGAAATATGAAATAGACGACCAGCAGGAAAAAGAGATGGTTTTGTATGAGCGTGAAATTAACAGATTATCGGTTTCGTCGCCACCGTCCGTGGTGCAGCCGAGGTCTTTCAGGAGTTAAATATCATGAAAATAATAGCTGAATCAAAAGACGGTTACTTATTCGAGGCATCGGTCAATGAGGCCAGGAACATCACCGGCAGTCAGAACCCGAAGATCGGCGATACTGTCGACCTGATATCTATCCAGAAAAGCTATCAATGGATACAGCAGAATAAGGGCAAACTGACCGCACTGGCGAACAGTCTGACCAATTTCGGTGAGAACCTGTCGGCAGCGGTGAAACAGGCTCAGATTGGAGGTAAACCATGACCAAGACCTATGGAGTAGACCCGAACAGGCCGGAAGGAACACGCGACCCGAAACTCGGCGACGACGATATTCGCAAACTGGCGGCGGCAGTTGTCGAATTACTTGGAATTGACCATTACATGGGTTCCGATTCCGGGGCTGGGAGCGGTTACGACGACGATGATGCCGGCAAGCATTCCAGGGTACAGTTCCGAGAGGCTCAGTCTGCAGCTCCGACGTTAGGGGCCAGCGATGTGGGTTCGCTGTACGTTAAGCAGGTGAATACCAACGGCGAACTGCACTTTGAGGACGAGGCCGGCAGCGAGGTACAGATAACAGAGGCCAAGATATCGGGTTCGTCTTTCCTGGACCTGGACAATGGCCGTCTGACCAATAACACGTATCTAAAGAGTGTGAACGAAGCAGGCGACGATTCGGTGGACCTTATCAAAGCCGGACGCAACGAAGCGGACGACGCGGATGTAGCCGTTCTTCCAGATACTGCCAGAACTGCCAGTAATGCAGCACCGGGCGAAGATACGAACCTGGCGAATAAGAAATATGTGGACGACCAAGTGAGTGGCAATATACCGGTCGGGGCCGCACATGGCAGTGTGGATTCGGACGGTAACGCTTTGATTAAAGAACATGTCTACCAAGCGCAGACGGCAGGGTTTGTAACGGTATTGATACCATATCCGGTCGGTTATGCTATTTATATGGGTAACAGTGACCCGCCTGCAACGAAGATGGTTGAATCATGGGCAAGCACCGGAAGTTCGGTCGAATCACTGACATTGTTTGTGCCTAAGGATTATTATTTTAAAATAACTGAAACCTCAAATTCCGGCACACCGACTATTTACTGGACACCTTTGATATCGGGCGGCGGTGCGCCGAGAGATATAGATTAGGATTGACCATGGAACATTTTGGCATATATTCACCGGTATTAGGTAAAAGGGAAGATTTCCCAAGTATCTTCCTTCAGAACGCTTTCACTGCGGACAATTCTAATATCCGTCTATATAACGGCGAGATACACTCTGCTAAGATGCGTGTTAAAGAACTGGCCGAAACCACCGTTACTCAAGGAACCGTGACACAGGCGACAGGCTCAGCGGCGCTGAACGGAACCGGAACGGCATGGCACGCAGGATATAACGGACGTGCCATACTGGTGAACGGCAATTCCTATACTATAAGTTCAGTAACAGGTGAAACGTCACTGATATTAAACACTACACCGTCGTACTTGCTGAATAATTGTGTAGCGTACTGGAAGCTTAATGAAACGTCCGGAACGGATATATCCGATGAGATGGGAACCAATGACGGGGTATCGGCAGTTGATGCGTCAGGAATGACGGCAGCAGGGAAAATAGGCAACTGTCTGCAATTCGACGGCGCTAATGATTATATTGAGGTCGCTGACCACAGCTCCCTGGACTTCGGGGCCAGTACAGATTTCAGTATAGTGATGCTCTTCAAGACCAACGACGACGGAAACCCGATGTGGCTTATACATAAGGGAACGTCGTATATTACCGGGGCCAATTTCACTATCCGTAAAACAGCAGCGAATATACTGACCGCATCGATCGGCGACGGTACGAACGTAGTGTACGTATCTTCGGATTCAGTCATCAATGATAATGACTGGCACCAGGTAATAGTATCGTGTAACCGTGACGGCAATATGACAATGTACATTGACGGGGTAAGTAACGGTTCACAGGATATATCTGCGGTGGGTGATATCGATAACAATGAAAAACTGTATATCGGGTGCAATAACAGCAAGGCCCAGAAATGGAACGGCTATATTGATGACACGATGATATTCAATAAGGCCGTGAACGCAACCGAGGCGGCATATATCTACAATTCCGGTTCCGGCAGAACCGAGTTTCTGACCGGTATCAGCTACCAGATAGGAACCCTGGGTAAAATAGTTGCAACGCCTGACAGTAACCCGGTACTTAAATATCATACTCATATCACCGATACCGGAACAGAGATACTGCTGGCGTTCACTAAGGACCATATCTACCGATGGGAAACGACCGGTAACGCGTGGTATCTCATGTACACTTGCACTTCCAGCTGTACTTATTGGGATGTAGCATCGTTTAA
>DUZQ01000065.1 GCA_013349435.1 Planctomycetota bacterium
CCCATAGCCCAAAGAACCGGACTGACCCTGGCCCAGCTTGCAATTGCATGGGTTCTGAGGCGCCGGGAAGTAACGTCGGCGATAGTCGGTGCCCGCCGTCCCGGGCAAATTGCCGAGACAATTAAAGCTGCCGACGGAGCGCTTGGAGATGAGAATTTGGCCGAAATCGAGGGGTTGTTGGCTGAATTGTGAAAAAAAACAGGTCGTAAATGCGGCCTGAAGGGGTCGCCCAGCGGGTTTTCGGGAAGGATTTTCAAATTTTTTTAAATTTTCAAAAAAAGGGTTGACAAAATGGTTAATTAGCATATAATATATATATGAACAGTATAGCAATGAGCAATATACATACAAACAAAATAAGGATTTTAAGATGTCATTGAAGCATGAATTGGGTTTCAAAAAGCCGATAGGTTTGCTGGGGCATGAAGCGCTCTTAAATGTATATTTCACCGCAACGTGTATAAAAAAACGTGCAGCGGACTTTTTACGGAGCTTTGGCCTGACGGATGTGCAGTTAAATGTCCTGATGCTGCTTCATCATCAAAGCGGCCCCGAAGGTGGCCTGAGCCAGGCCGAGATAAGCGATATGATGCTTGTCAACAGGGCAAATATCACTTCGTTGATAGACCGGATGGAAAAAGCAAAGCTTGTTGTGCGCACCGCCGATGCCAACGACAGAAGGTTCAATATCATCAAGCTCACCGACAAGGCCAGAAAGCTTTTTGCAAAGGTGGACCCCCTCTATGCAAGGGAAGTCAAAAAAACGATGGCCTGCCTCAATCAGGCCGACCAAAAAAAACTAATAAGCATGCTTGAAAGGGTTCGGGCAAACATCACCGGCTAATAGTGTAATCGAGGTTGAAGGGTGAAAGAGGAAAGTTTTTGGGAATACAGTTAAGATATTAACAATATATATGTGAATGAGATAAAATGAAACCTAATATGCCAAAAAGACTAAAATGGTATTCTTTTAGATGGCGGATAATGTTATTAATTGTCACGTTGATCGCCCTGCCGTCTGTTTATATTACCTATCGAATTTACCTCGCTACGAGGGTACTCCCAATGGGTGAGGGACCGGCCGGTCCTGCCGTCTCAAGCATCCCCTTTCAGAAGATATGGTCAGATGGTAAAGTCTCCCTTATCGGCTTAGGAGACAGTATTACAAGGGGCTTAGGAGCACAAAGTAAACACACATACTTTGAGTTACTTCAGCAAAATGACGATGTCCAGTACCCGGATATGAAAAGATGCGATCTCCAACACGTATTTCCTGGGCTCAGAGCTAACAACTATGCTCAAGACTATACGGTTACAAGAGAACATGTGGAAAAACAACTACCGAGGGTACCAATTCATCCTCCTGATGTAAAAGGCGTTATCGTGATTACCTCTGGTGGTAACGACCTGATTCACGACTATGGACGAAGTGAGCCAACAGATGGCGCAATGTACGGATGTTCATACAAACAAGCAATCGATTGGACAGAAAATATAAAGGACAGACTCCTCAAACTAATAGAGGGTATAAACAGCAGGTTTCCAGGTGGTTGTCAGATCTTTTTAGCCAACATCTATGACCCTACTGATGGTGTGAGCGATCCACAATCAAAAGGCCTCCCTCGTTGGCCGGATGCTGTAAAGATCCTGGGTTTGACAAATAAGAAGATTGCCGAGTTGTGTAACTCGTACGATAATGTTCACCTTGTCGATATTCATTCCGAATTCCTTGGTCATGGTATTCACTGTACGGAGTTCTGGCGAAGGTACTATCACAGTGATGACCCCCATTACTGGTATTACGAAAACCTCGAAGATCCTAACAGAAGAGGTTATGACGCTATAAGAAGACTGTTTCTAACAGAAATGATAAAAGTCCTGCCAGCATGGTTTAGAACTTAGATATAAAGAAATGTCGAGAGATAATTCAAGTGTTCCTTATGAGAAAGGCGGTAGTTTACAGGGTAACGGGGGCAGTCAGCGGTTTGCTGATGACTGCGGGAAATATAAAGGGGGCCTTGGCACCACTGCAGGCCGTTGCGCTTATACCCCTGTTCTATCTCGGCGCAAGCCCAAAAGCTCGCTGGCGGGATATACTCACGGCAGGCCTTTATATGGGTTTCGGTTATATACTGCCGCAACTTGTTACACTGCGATTTCCGATATCGGTAACATTAGTTCTGTTGGTCCATTTTACGATTTTGATGATAGCTTTGACGGCAGGCTCGGCATATCTTTTACGCAGGCGCAAGGGAACCATTGTAAGCAGCTTTGCAGTTGGTGCGCTGCTGGTTGTTCTGGATTGGGCCAACTTCACTGTGCTGCCGATGTGGGGCGAAGCGCAATCGTTAGGACGCTCCTGGTCGAGCTACCCTTATCTGATACTGTTCACATCAATAACAGGAATTACCGGCATCATCTTCGTTTTAGGTACTCTGCAGGCGTTGATTGTAAATTTTGTGATTCTTCCGAAGCTGCGAGCAAGGTCGTTCGCAGCGGCAATTATATTACTTGCGATTTTTGGAGCAGCTAACTTAAACGTCCGCTCCGAGAAACCTGTGGATAAACTGAAAGTGGCCGCTGTCGGCTGGACGCTTGCCGGCTCGGCGGATGACATTGATCCTCAAACAGAAGAAGGCTTTGATTGTCTGTTTGCCCGGCCTGTCGCCAAAGCCGCCGAAGCCGGGGCAAGATTAGTTGTGTCGGGTGAGTTGGGATTCTATATCGATAAGCTTAACCGAGGCCGGTGGCTTGAGCGTTTTGGCGATATTGCTCGAAGGCACAAGGTCTTTCTGGCAATCGGATACTTAAATGCCGAGCTGAACGAAGACCGACTCTTGTTTGTGAATCCCGAAGGGAAA
Source organism: Planctomycetota bacterium (assembly GCA_013349435.1). Lineage (GTDB taxonomy): Bacteria > Planctomycetota > Phycisphaerae > Sedimentisphaerales > Anaerohalosphaeraceae > QNBT01. Next base: position 2,862 of record DUZQ01000065.1, read on the forward strand.
GTAGTTTCAGAATATACCAAGACTTATTTGACTCCCTTTGAGGATTATCACAGGGGTACAGGGCAAATCAACTTGATCGAGATTGAAGGCGTGCGGGTAGGAGGTATGGTTTGCCATGATGATAACTTCACAAGTTTATCCCGAAAGTGCGGCCGGAACAGGACGGGGGTAGTGGTGGTCCCCACGCTCGACTGGCCGCAGGTCAAGATTGCACACCTGCAAAGCAGCATCCACCGTGCGATTGAATCTCGTTATACGGTTGTGAGGGCTGCTATAAATGGAATAAGCGCTATAATCTCACCGACAGGTGAGGTTCTTACAAAAGACCATTTTACTGATGGGCCGGGCGTGATCATTGCAGAAGTGCCGATCTATTCGTCTCGAACCATTTTCAATATTGTCGGCCATTGGCCGGTAGTTGTAAGTGCTTTGTTTCTTGCCGTGATTGTTGTGCGTAATGTTTTTGTTGCGATTATTTAAATGGAAAATGTTATTAAGAACTTAGAATAGGAAAAACGATTAGAAGGTATTTCTTGAAAGGGGATTTTTATCTATGAAAAATAAAACAATAATAACCCTGAGAATAGTAATTACCATGCTGCTGATTGCGCCGGTTGTGGTTTTTGCCTTTCAAGCATTCTCCAGGCCCAGGCCAGTACCCGAAGTAAGAGACGTGCAGAACATACGCGGTTATTATGCAATCAATTCAGAAAAGGATGCCTCTTTTGACAAAAAGGTAGGGCGGCTTTTTGTGGTCACTAACGTAGATACCGCTTTAATGCCCGGTTTCGCCCACCATTTTGAGTACAGCATGATACACGCTCTTAAATTGAATGGTATCGAGGCCTCTGTTGTCTCGATTGAAGTGCCGTCAGAGACTGCAGTAGATTATCAAAAGCAGATCGAGCAGTTCGCACCGGATGCTGTGATGCAGATAAACGTCAAATCGATTCATGATACACGCCCGGACGGTCTTGAAGTAATGGTCGGGGCCAGTTTTGAAGCGATACTGACCGATCCAGCGACCGGCAAAAGGGTTTGGAGTGTAACTGGCGAGAAGGTAGTCGGCATGGGCTGGATTGAGAAATTCAGACCTGATTATACAGGTGATTTCATCCCGAAATCGCGTGCGTTTAAATTTACAGAAGCAATCTCAACTGTGTTTGTTGTTGAGATTAATGGTCAGGAGCCCGCAAGGATTTATACATCGACGCCAGACAGATTAAAACAAGGTCAGCCGGTTGATTTGAAAGTTGAATAAACCAGACTTTTAACATAGGAGATTATCATGTCAGATATAAACTCTAAAAATAAATGGTCGGTTATATCCATGCAATGGGTCGCCAGACTTATATCAATACCCTGGGCATATTGCGCACTGGCGATTGTATGGTTCATTGCAGGTAATGGTTATGAAGAAGGTATGCCGTTGGCCCTTTATATGATCATTGTGTTCATGGCTTTTCTGATGACTGTCGGAGCTGCCATCATTGCGGGTGTATGGGGAAAGGAAATTTTGGGAGGGACGATACTGCTGATAGAGGGTGGGCTGATACTCTTGTGCTTTTTGGGATCGCCTCATCTCAGCCTGAGTCCGGAGGATTTTTTTAATCCTGCCAAGCTGCCTTTTAATTTCGTTGCGGTCTTGCCTCCATTACTGGCAGGCTTGCTGTTTATTGTATGCCATCGTTTATCAAAAAAGTCAAATGGACAAAAGTTTAATTCCAACGTTGTCCACTAACCCAAATGATGTGATAAAAACAAGCGTTATTTTGAAAGGACAAAGAAATGTTTATTACACTGTTAATTGTAACATTTGCAATCGCGTTTGTGGTTGCGACCATCGTCGTTGTTGTGTTCACAAAGCCTATCGATAAAATCTTAGCTCGCATTATCTCGGACGAGATAAGCAAGGCGTGGTTGAGGTATCTCAAGTTCGCAATCTATGTAACGGGCATATCAAGCGGTGTGCGTATTTGGGACCTTGAAAAATACATTACCAAGCCGATGTATGAGCACGCTGAAATTGTCCAGCTTACCGCAGAGCGTTGGACTTTTGAAGTGTATCGAACAATAATCTCGACCCTTCAGGGAGTCGCCTGGATGCTGCTCGTATTTTTCGTCTTTGCTCTTATCGCCTATGTGATTGTCCGCGCATTCGAACTGAAAAGAGCAGGTGGCGAGGCAAAGGTATAGCATCGCATGCTTGTCTGCAAGACAGCTTTCGGAAGCGACCCTTGAAAGAATACATGTTGGAAATTAGCTCTTACTCGTCAAAGAATGAGCTGAGGCGCGTATGTTTTCAGCAGCACAACATTTTGTCCATAACATAAATCCTGTGTTGCTAAAAATCGGCTGCATCAGGTTCTATTACTATGGCCTAGCGTACGCTTTGGGGTTTATGGGTGTACATTTGTGGCTTTTAAAAAGGCGAAGTAACCTTAGCTGGAGCACCGAAGATCTCTATGATTTTTCCATCATATTTTCCTTGGGCGTTTTGATTTTCGGCCGGGCGTTTGAGATTATTGTGTATGAATGGGAATACTATAGAATTCACCCAGACCAGCTATTAAGCTTTTGGCGCGGCGGGATGGCTTCTCACGGCGTTCTGTTGGGCGGCGTTGCAGGCATACTTCTTTTTTGCAAATGGCGAAAAAAGAGCTTTTTGCGGGTCGCCGACGAGGTTGTGATACCGGCAGCACTGCTGCTCGCATTGGGACGGATTGGCAACTTTATCAACGGACAGATTTACGGCCCCGTAACAGACGCATGGTGGGCAGTGAAGTTTCCGGATGCAGAAGGCTTCAGACACCCTGTCACACTGTATGAATCCGTTAAAAATTTAGCCGTCATCCCGATACTGCTTGCCGCAAGAAAAAAGTGCCCCTGTGGTTCTGGTAAACTCTTGGCACAGTTTTTCTTCTGGTACGCCTCTTTGCGAATATTCGCGGATTGCTTTAGAGAATACGGAACCCGGTTTCTCGGCATCGGAACAGGGCAATATTTCAATTTTTTTATGGCGTCCGCTGGTATCGGGCTTTATCTTTGGTTTTCACGAGTCAGGCGTGTTTCAAATATCGGCGATTATGCCCATGTTAGGACCAAAAGCCACAATTGTCCAGATGCAACTTTGGGGCACAGAAGCTTATTTATTAGAAAGACCGTATTCGTCGTAATACTGCTTTTCTCAATCACAATACCAAGCAGCTGGACTCAAGGCGTCCTAAAGCAGTATAGAAACAAACAAATCAAACGTCAGTCGGACATAGTGAATAAAGATATGCAAAAGGTCAAGAGTATTTTTGTAGTTACTTTGTTTTTGGTAAGCCTGTTTATCCTGGCGGGGCCGCTTGGACCTGAGACCGCTTATACCCAAATAGATGCCCGGCAAAAGGTGATTGAATTTATGCGGTCGGCTGATATGGGCGATAAGCTGGATGAGCCGGTGAGGATTTCGGGCACAGATTCAGGTGTTATAAGTATTACGGATGAGGGTCATTTTATTGCTCAACACGTAGTGATGCAGCCCAAGCTTGGCGCAGATGTTGAAGTGATAAAGGAACCGGATTGTAAGATTCCGGCGACCTGCACAAAGGCAGTAATAGTAACACACGGCTGGCTTGATAAAGGCGCCGACTCGTGGCCCGCCGATATTGCCACAGCTATAAGTCAAAGGGTTGATCCGAACGAGTGGGTTTGTGGTTTTTTCGGTTGGGCCGGCGGCGCATCGGTGGTAAGACCCGTCGATTCAGCAAAATATGCAAGGGATGTTGCCGGCGTGCGGCTTGGGCGGGCGGTATTGGAGCTTGGCACGGAGTTTAAGCATCTGCATCTAATCGCCCACTCGGCGGGCTGCTGGGCGATTGATGATGCGGCTAAAAAAATTGCCGATAAAACCGGTGCAGTGATTCATCTTACTTTTCTTGACGCATACGTGCCGCCTTTCTGGGACCAGAGTGAACTTGGCAAGATTGATACGGCAGGCTGGGTGGAGCACTACTATACAAAGGATTTTACGCTTGCAGCTACCCATATCAATCTGTCTGAAGCTCACAATGTGGATATTACGGATATCGATGGGCTTATTAAAGACCATAAGTTTCCTTATCGATGGTATTACGCGACGATTGCCGGCAGATACCGCCGCACCGACAGGGAAAAGGAACAAAAAGTAATAACGAAAAGCGGCGGGATTGATTATGGTTTTGACAGAAGCCTGGAAGCGGGCCGGAAAAATTGGCAAAAGAGCCTGACGCTTAACAGAGGCCGAAAGGCTCTCTTACTTCGAAAAGATTCAAAGAAATGATTGTATTATCACGTTATTTATAGAAAAATAGTGTACATAATGAATGCTACGCCGGCTAAATTCAGTTCGACTTTCAGATGGCTTAACATCACGCAGTTCCTTGGTGCACTGAATGACAACGTGTTCAAGCTGTTGATAGTGTTGTTTCTAATCACGCTGCAGGGTACAGATGTCGCGAGCAATGTAACTGCGCTGGCAGGAGCGGTATTTGTCGTGCCGTTTCTGCTTTTCTCTGCGTTTGCGGGAAAACTGGCGGACCGGTTCAGCAAACGCAATATCGTTGTATTAGCAAAAGTTGCCGAAGTGGTGGTGATGGCGGCAGGATGCGTCGCGTTCCTGTCGAAAAGCATATTGGGACTTTACACCGTGCTGTTTTTGATGGCGACTCAGAGTACGTTTTTCGCGCCTGCCAAGTACGGAATTATTCCGGAGCTGGTTGAAAGTGACCGGTTATCACGGGCAAATGGTCTTTTGGAAGGCTTGACATATCTGGCAATTGTGATAGGGATGGCTTTGGGGCCGGTAATGGTTCAGCTTACCTCGGGGCGTTACGGCCTGATGGGCTTGATTTGTGTAGTGATTGCCGCGACGGGGCTGATTACAAGCCTGCGCATAACTCCCACGCCGGCGGCGGGTGGCGGCAAAAGGGCCTCGCTTTTATTTGTGCGCGATATCTGGCGAACGGTCTGGAGCATTCGCTCGCACCCCGGCCTCTTATTAGCTGTGATTGGGTCGGCTTATTTTTTATTAATCGGTGGATTCATTTACTGCAATTTAATTCCCTACGGGATAACACACCTTGGCCTTGACGAAGTTCAGAGCGGCTATCTCTGGGTTGCCGGTGCTGTCGGCATCGGTGCCGGTGCTCTTTGTGCGGGGAAACTGTCCGGGCGGTATGTCGAATTCGGTATAATTCCTTTAGGTGCACTGGGTTTGACACTTTCGTCTGCGGGCCTTGGCTTTACACGAGGAGGTTTGTATCCGACCTTCGCTTTGGTACTTTTAATGGGCGTAAGTGCGGGCCTTTTTATCGTCCCGATTCATGCTTATATTCAGCTTAAAAGCCCCGAAGACCGGCGTGGGGAAATCCTGGCAGCCTCGGCCTTTTTGGGATGGGTGGGCGTGCTTTTGGCTTCGGTCCTGATTTACGTTTTCAGCAGTGTCTGGGGCATATCGGCGGGCGGAGTCTTTACGGTTCTTGGCGTTATGACGGTCGTGCCGACCCTACTGACAATAATCTTGTTGCCGGATTTTCTTTTTCGCTTTGTCTGTGTGATGCTTACTCGGTTACTTTACCGCATCAAGGTTGTGGGAGCCGAAAATGTGCCTTCGGATGAAGGTGTCCTTTTGGTTTGTAATCATGTATCCTGGGTGGATTCCCTGCTCGTAGCTTCGACGCAGCAAAGGCGGATTCGATTTATCATAGAGAGGCAATATTATAACGTTTGGTGGGTCAAACCGATATGCAAGTTGATGCGGGCTGTTCCTATATCGCCTGATGACCCACCGAAAAAGATTATACAGGCCCTGCGCCGGGCACGCAAAGCTATGGACGAAGGTTTCATTGTGTGCATATTTGCCGAAGGGGCTATGACCCGAACCGGTATGCTGCGACAGTTTAAGGGAGGGCTGGAACGCATCACCAGAGGAACCGATTACAAGATTATCCCTGCATATATTGGTGGAGCATGGGGCAGTATTTTCAGCTACTATTATGGAAAACCTCTTTCAACCCTTCCGAGTAAGTTTCCGTACCCTGTTTCAATTCATTTCGGCGCGGGACTACCGGCCGGCTCATCGGCTAACCAAATCCGGCAGAAAGTTATAGAGCTTTCGTGCGATTACTTCAACAGCTTGAAGTCCAAAAGCAGATCACTGGCTTGTCATTTTGTCAGGTCGGCACGAAAAAATTGGCAAAAACGCTGTATTTCGGATTCGACAGGCAAACGTCTGAACTATGCTCAGACTCTCACAAGCTCGCTGGCACTAGCCCGCCAAATCGACAAAATTACGAGTCTTCAGGAAAAAGTGGGCATATTACTTCCTCCTTCTGCGGGTGCCGCGATTGTGAATCTGGCGGTAACTTTATCAGGTAAAATAGCGGTTAATCTCAATTACACGACCAGTGAGCAGGTTCGGCTTGATGTCGTCAATCAGTGCAATATCAAATGTATAATCTCATCCCGCAGCTTTATTGAAAAAGCAAAACTCGGCGGCGAGACAACACAGGGCCTTGTTTTTCTCGAAGATATTGCAGCTAAAATCAGGCCGCCTGCAAGAGTCGCCGCTTATATAAAGGCCCGTTTTGTTCCGTTATTTTTTCTGACAATGGGGCGACTTCGCTGGGGCGATGATGCGGCAACGATAGTCTTTTCTTCCGGCAGCACGGGCAAACCAAAGGGCGTTATGCTCAGCCACCATAATATTCTTTCCAATATTGAAGCGGTTCGGATGGTGATTCGGGTACAACCTCGAGACAATCTTTGTGGGGTGCTGCCGTTTTTTCACTCTTTCGGCTTCAATTGCGCCTTGTGGTTTCCCATTGTAAATGGTGTTTCGGTCAGCTATATAGCAAATCCCTTAGATGGTGCCCTCGTTGGTAAGAGCGTGCATCAAAACCGTTCGACTATACTGTTTGGACCACCAACTTTCCTGTTGAGTTATATAAGGAGGGCGCAGCCGGATGATTTTGCCGGTCTTAGGCTGGTATCGGCCGGAGCCGAAAAGCTTAGAGAACGTGTAGCCGATTCGTTTGAAGCCCGGTTCGGTATCCGACCGCTGGAAGGTTACGGTGCTACAGAGCTTTCACCGGTTGTGTCGTTGAACATACCGAATGAAGAAATCGGAGGTGTGTTTCAGGTCGGCAATAAACCCGGTTCGGTAGGACATCCATTGCCGGGTGTAGCGGTTAAGATTGTGGATGTTGTCACAGGCCAGCCGGTGGAGCCGGGAGCCGAAGGATTGCTGATGGTCAAAGGCCCGAACGTTATGTTGGGTTATCTGAACATGGAAAAAGAAACCGCCGAGGTTTTAAAAGGAGGTTGGTATAATACCGGTGATATTGCCATGGTGGACGATGACGGTTTTTTGACGATAACGGACAGATTGAGCCGCTTCAGTAAGCTCGGAGGGGAAATGGTGCCGCATCAGAAAGTGGAGGATGTATATCTGCGAGGGCTTAATACAACAGAACGGGTTGTAGCTGTCACGAGCCTGCCTCATCCTAAGAAGGGAGAAGAGCTTGTCGTTTTGTATCTTGCCGACGCTGCAAGCCCCCACAAGCTGCACGAGATTGTCACCAATAGTGATTTGCCCAATATATGGAAACCCCGGCCGAACAATTATATTAAGGTCGAGTCAATGCCGATGCTCGGCTCGGGAAAGCCCGATATAATGAAGATGCGAAAAATCGCAGCCGATGCAAAGAAGATTACCAGGGATTAAAAATGTTGGTCGAAAGCGTTCATTCCTGGGATAAGTTGGCTGAATTTAAGTTCATATTCACAAGGAGTAGCTTCTATGGACCGGCAACCTTTTCGAATACCCCATCGTTGGTGGTCGCCTAAGTTAAGTCCGTTTTGGGTGGGTATCTGGCGGCCCCTGCGGCGGTTGTTACGGATTAAATTTAAAGGGGTTCCTGATGTCCGGATGCAGGGATTAGATTATCTAAAGGCGGCTTTAGAAGCTGGATGTGGCGTCCTCATTACTCCAAATCACTCAGCGCACGCGGATCCTTTTGTTGTGTATGAGGCGGCCGATCGGTTGCAGCGCCCATTTTACTTTATGGCGGCGTGGCAGGTGTTCGGCAGATTGGGGGTCATGGAGCGAATAATGCTTCGTCAGCACGGCGTCTTCAGCGTGGACCGTGAAGGGACGGATATGCAGGCTTTTCGACAGGCGGTTTCCATTGTTCAAGATAGCCCGAATCCACTCGTTATTTTCCCGGAGGGAGAAGTTTATCATCTTAATGACCGGATTACCCCTTTTCGGGAGGGTCCGGCTGTCATCGCAATGTCCGCCGCCAGAAGGGCAAAAAAACCTGTGGTATGTGTGCCTTGTGCCATCAAATACAAATATATACAGGACCCGACAACAAAGCTAATTGAACTGATGGGCCGGTTGGAGGAGCGGATCTTGTGGCGACCGAGGCCTGAAAAAGCTTTGGCCGACAGAATCTATCGCTTCGCCGAAGCGGCACTTGCACTGAAGGAACAGGAGTATCTCGGCCATACTCAACAGGGTTCTTTGCCTGACCGTATAAGTTCTCTATCGAATAAAGTGCTTGAAGGGTTGGAGGGACGTTATGAAATACGCCCGCCAGAAAAGGCGAAGTTGCCCGAAAGGGTAAAGATGCTCCGTAGAGAAGTAATCGAGCGACTTGAGGAATCAGCCGAAGACGGTGAGCGGAGTCGCAAAGGTCGATTGGACCTTGATGATTTGTTTTTTGTTACACAACTGTTCAGCTATCCTGGAGACTATGTGTCTGGAAAGCCTTCAATTGAACGGATGGCTGAGACGTTGGACAAATTTGAGGAGGATGTATTGAGAAGCCCGACAGCAACTGTTCGGGGGGCCAGGCGGGCGGTTGTGTCCTTTGGAGTGCCGATTGAAATTCACTACAGCAAAGAAAGAAAATCGGCAGCCCATAAATTGACCGAGGTAATTGAAAACCGCGTCCAGGCCTTGTTAGACGATGTCACCCCGTGAATGGTGCAGGTGCTTCGGCTTGCCGAGAGGAGGTTAGCCGGCCTCGTAACTCAGCAATCAGGTTGTAGTTTGTCTGGGGCGATTGTTGTTATATCTTTGGCGGCTGTTAGGTCTCTTTGCAACCGCAACGGTTTTTTCATATTTTCCGAATATCATTTTTCCGGCTGACGTTTGATGGACGCTGGTAACCGAGAGCATAATAGTCTGGCCGATTCTGTCCCGTGCCTCTTCAACGACTACCATCGTTCCATCGTCAAGATATCCGACACCCTGCTGAGCATCTTCGCCTGCTCGTATGATTTTGACCTGCATCGGTTCGCCGGGAAGGACTAAAGTTTTAAGGGCATTGGCCAGGTAATTGATGTTTATGACATCAACACCTCTTAATTGTGCGACCTTATTGAGATTGAAATCATTGGTGATAAGTCGGCCGTCACAGTTTTTCGAGAACGCGACAAGTTTCTGGTCAACACTTGCCTTGGCTTCCACGCCGGGCGGCGGAGTGTCGTCGATTTCGACCTCGACTGTCGGATTGTTTTGTAACTTGTTTAGCATATCCAGGCCGCGTCGGCCGCGGTTGCGTTTGATTTTGTCGGCTGAGTCCGCGATGAGCTGAAGCTCGTTCAGGATAAAACGCGGCACAATCAGCGGAGCATCAAAGAGCTTGGTTTCGGCTATGTCGGCTATCCGCCCGTCTATAATTACAGAGGTATCCAGTATAAGTGGTCTTAGGCCTTTGGTCTGGCGTGAGAACTCGACATAGGGTATAACAAAACGCACGTCATCCTTTGTCCGGATTACCAGGCTTATCACCAGGTAACAAATACAAATGCCCATAATCCACTTGGATATCTGAAGTGCTTCCGGATCCATCTTGAAGTAAAGGTTGTTTATCATATCTATAACCGGCGCCATAACCAGGCTGATGAGCATACCCACTATGAGACCGAAGAAGATACCCGCAAGGGCATTCAGTGATTTTTTCGGGGTGAGCCAGTCTATCGCCATCACGATAACGGCAACCCCGGCACCCACAAAAACCCTGTAGTATAAAGGTTTTATATCTGTCAGGTCCGTGGGTGTTATAAAGATACTAACAAACAGAAAAGCGATAATGATAACGATAAAAAGTGCGCGAATAACATACAAGAGCATATGAAATCCCTCTCAAATAGAATAATAAAATCCAAATCGAAATAACCATATTATAATAGTATAATCTAAATTTTTATATGACACAAGACCGCTAATGCCCACAGCAGCTTTTTTCGGGGCACGATCTGGGTCCGGTATTTTTCATTTATCGGTATAAGATGGACGTGACTTTCGGTTGTTCTTATGAGCTTACATGTAACACCGATTTGGTCCTGCAGCTTGGCGACAGCGACCTGACCCTGCGTGGCCGGCACCGATGGGCTTAAAACAACGATATCAGTATCGTTAATACGGGGGGCCATGCTGTCGCCGTCGATTTGCAGAGCGAAGGCATCCGGGAAAAGCTCGTGTATTTGCTCGCACTCTATGAACTGAACTGTGTGGTCGGTTCCTGATTCATCGGTCCGGCTGCCAACCTGGATGAGATTGGCGGTCTCGGTTTTAAGCTCTCTGAGCAATGGCGCAATCTGCAAATCAAGGGTAAGAACCCCTCTGGCTGAGGTTATAATCGCCCTGCCGGTATGCTTTTCAACAAGCTGGTCAAGCTCAACAATTGCTTCTTTCGACTCAGGCAGGTTTGTTTGCTGCCAGAAATAGGCAATACCGGCGGCTGTGCGTCCGATAATTGGAATCCATCCCGGACGGGCCGGTTTTGGCTCCGGTATTTTCGAGCTGCGATTCCTATCAACACGTTTTTTTTCACTAAGCAGTTCCAAAAAAGCATCTATCGCTTTTGCGGATTCGGGATTGCTTTTAATGAGCGAATTCAGCTTCATCGTTAGTTTCGGGCTAAGGCTTTCAACGGCTTGGGGGGTGGGAGATGTCTTGTATCTGCCTGTAAGCAACCAATGCAAATCAGTTGAAGTAACTTCGCATATCTTCAATAAAACAGGAATTGGTGGAAGACGGTCCTGTTCGTAGTAATTGTAAGTAGATGCACTTATACCCAGAGCCTTAGCAAACTTACTCCTGCCCCTTATTCCCGAAAATTCCCTACGGAGCATAGCTATTCGTTCAATTATCGCCTTCTCGTCAAAATCTATCATAAATATTTTTATATATGCGAATTATTTTGTTGCTTATATTCGCAAAAGCGTTAACATCAAAAGGTCCGTTCTGCAAGAGAAATAAACGAAAATATCAATAAAGTCAACGAAAAGGTTATTATGAAAAAAGCAAAGAAGAAAAAGAAAAACAGCAATAACAGAACCGATGCAAACCTCGATGCGAAAGGAAAGATTCTTGTGCCGCAGGAGATTATTAAGGCTGTTGACGATTTGTTGCGGTTATCCGCTCTTCAGGGCAACATGCTAAAGCAAATTAAGAACAGACTTAAACAACTTAAAGACAAATGACCGTTGACCGAATGTTGTATAACGCTCCGGCTTGATTATTTGCTGAAGTACTTATTGTAAGCTGTCAGTTCAAATAAGATACGGGGTGGTATCTTCGATTATAGGATTAAGAAGACACCGGTATTGGCCGATACCGGTTTTGTCGCATAGCGGAGTCAAAATGTGCACAAGCATCCAGCTTAAAGCCTGATACCTGGTAGAGGATAATGCCGATCCTGAGGATGCGGTTGTTCAGAATGTGCACAGACAGGAAAAAGCCCTGAAGATGAGAAAAAACCCGTTAAAACTTATTTTTGCCTTCGTATTCTGCGGCTCTGTGGTTCTTTGCCTGTCTTTTTTAGCATGGGTAAACACAACGCTTGCTGTAGCATGTTTTCTGTGCGCCCTCGCGGCGTCAACAGTAGCTTACTGCCGAATCCACAGGAAAAGGCCACGATTTAAGGCTCAAAAGGACTCCATCTGTCAAAGATGTGATACCCGGTTTGTAGATTCTGCGGCGCAGGACATATCACAAACTGATGCATTGGTGAATCAACCAGTTATTTCTCATAAAAGCGAGGATGAGAATGACACAGTCGCCCAAGATAGGCCGGTTACGTCGTTTGCCGCGGACAATGATGGTTACCACAAGATGACAGATATATTTGTCAATGAACTGCCCAATCACCTGAAGGAAATGCAGGAGGTGCTGGATGAGGGAAATCTTCAGTATTTGACTGTTAAGGTTCACGAATTGAAGAGGCTGGACGGTTTCACAAGCTCTGATGTGTATTGCGAAAAAGCCTTGGCTTTGGAGCAGGCGGTCATGGAAAATCACGTTGACAAAGTGCGGGAACAGTTGGATGAGTTGATAAGGCTTTGTCTTGCAACAAAACCCGCACACCGTTGATACAGATTCGCGCTCCATTTCAAGACGTAATCTACCATCCCTAATCATAATAAGACCTCAAAGCGGTTTAAGGTTTTAGTGGAAATTTGGCGCCGATATTGTAAAATTACCATTTTAGTGGATGTTCAGGAGCAAAAATATGATTAGAGATTTATTAATATCGGCGGCTGCCGGTGATAGCTGGCTGGACGTAGTCAATTATGAAATAATTAAAGGAAACGCCCTGTGGCGATTTGGCGGGGTACTTGTCGTAATACTAACGACGCTGATTGTTGGCCGGGTGTTGCAATACGCAATCAACAGCTATGCCGCACGGCTTGAGCGAAAAACCGGTATGAACGTACTGGTTCTTATCTTCAGAGGTCTTTCAAAACCGGCCTACGTAGCAGTATTTGCCGGGGGGTTCTTTTTTTGTAAGGCCCTTTTGTATTTTAACGATGACTCCGGCATAAGCACTTCGGTTGGGGCGACTTGGACGAAGATTGCAAAGGTGTTGGGTGCCGTCGCTGTTGCATACGCCCTGTATCGTTTTGTGGATGTGGCCGAGCACTTTCTGCACAAGGTTGTCGGCAGGACCGAAACCAAGCTTGATGATATGTTGGTGCCGGTGATTCGAAAATCGCTGCGAATCACAATTACTATCGTTGCGGTTCTTTTAATAGCTGAAAATATCCTGGACCAGAATGTAAAGAGCCTGCTTTTAAGTGCCGGAGTCGGGGGTATTGCGATTGCGTTGGCGGCAAAAGATACTATTGCCAATTTCTTCGGTTCAATCACAATTTTTGCTGACCGGCCCTTTCAAATACAAGACCTGGTAAAAATCGAGGGTCATTACGGCAGCATAGAAGAGGTAGGCTTTCGAAGCAGCAGAATCCGCACATTAGAGGGCCATCTTGTTACGATACCCAACAATACAATCGCCAACGCCAACATCGAGAATGTCGGCAAGCGCCCTTACATCCGCAGAACATCAAATATTACCATTACTTATGACTCGGGCACCAAAAAGACTCAGCGGGCGGTGGAGATAATAAAATCGGTTTTGGCGGATGTAGCAGAGGTTAATGCCGACCCTGAAAGGCCGCCGCGAGTCTATTTCAGCGACTTCAATGACTGGTCCCTCAATATCTATATGAGTTACTGGGTGAAACCGGCGGATTACTGGCTTTATCAAGGGGTGAATGAGCGGGTCAATTTCGAGATAATGAAGCGTTTCGAGGCAGAAGGTATCGAATTCGCATTCCCCAGCCAGACTCTTTATCTCAAGAAAGATAGTAACGCCTGATGCTTTAAGGTGGCTTCCGTAGGGTGCGAAACTTCACACTATTTTTTTTCACCTATAAAGAGCAAGAAGTCAAAAAATAAATTTCCCGTTACTCAGTTTTTCTTCTTGAGCATCCCTGTCCACGTTTATTAAGGTTCATTATGAGCAGCTC
>DUZQ01000066.1 GCA_013349435.1 Planctomycetota bacterium
CCCAATTCAAACCCAATTCAAACCCAAACGAACCCAATTTTTCTTTGTCATCCCGGCCTACGAGCCGGGATCCAGAATCGAGTCTCGAGCGACAAGTGACGAACTTACGTGCCCAAAGGCACCCAAACGAACCCAACTTAAAGGCAAATCCTTCCAGCATGAATGCAGTTTTAGTGCATAAAAAAGGCGAGGCAACGGCCAAGTGGTGTGACTTGGTACATCGGACCTCGCCAATCTCTGTATATTATATTCCGTTATGTTTTTCGGACCGGACATCCCTGGCCGGCCGATTGGTATCCATTCAAATTCCCTTCATTAAGATTGCCTCAGCGGCAGATTGGGCAGCCTCGGTCGTGTCTAATTCGCCGGCTTCAAGCGCTTTGCGTGCCTGCTCAACGGCCAATGCGTCTTCGTCTTCTAATTCAAGGGCCTTGTGGATGAATTGTTCATAATCGGTTCGCAAGGTGCTGTCAACGGCGCCGGCTTGAGGAGTTTTGCCTGCACCAGGTCTCTTTGATGGGTCGAGGCTGCCACCGCCGGTATCGAAAACAATGTTATTTGTTATGTCTATAGTCATCTTTGGTTTCCCGGTTTTTTACAGAGTTACTTCCGTTTCAATTTTCGCAGGATTTGGGCTAAACTTTAATGTTTTTTGCGGAATTTGCAAAGTTTTTTTAGATATTACTGCCCTTGCCTCAGATCGTGTGGTGTTTTGGGACACAGGTTGTCTTGTGGCGTAGTGATTTTGTCTTGGTAGGGTGTGGGCGACCTCGGCTGCAACGAACTTGTTGAAAGCTCGGGGGCTTGTAATAAGAATCTCCCAGTCGAGCGGCTGATAGCCGGCCCTCATCCGTGAGTTGAAGTAATGCCTCATTCTTCTTTCGACGCTTTTATCGGTGCTGTCCCAGACCTGCTCTGTTGCCCAGAGTAGTTTTGCATTCCTCAAATCAACCAGCTTCAGGTGCAGACCGACCAGCAGGTGCGGGTAAGGATGATGCTGAGTGATTCTGCCAAAGAGGACGGCATCTGCCTTTGCCTGTTTACGGATTACAGAAAGCTCGTCTAAAGAATAAGTTGAGCCGCCGTTGAGGTCGAGCATTCTCCATGCGGGGTCGGCTCGATAGAGTGCGGATACGCTAAACAGGTGCCTTTTTTGTACGGCTTCTGTGAGGGCCTGTGTAAGGTCGATTGAAAGGTCGGGACGGGTCGAGAGGTTATCGAATTCGAATATCACCGTTTTGCCGACAGTGGAGAAATCAGCGTTTGGATTTATATAATAGTGTCCGGTCTCTGCGACTACGGGTCTGTATAAAGTGCAGCTTGTGAGGGGTGATATGATAAGGGCCGT
Organism: Planctomycetota bacterium; assembly: GCA_013349435.1. GTDB lineage: Bacteria > Planctomycetota > Phycisphaerae > Sedimentisphaerales > Anaerohalosphaeraceae > QNBT01. The sequence continues at coordinate 1,349 of DUZQ01000066.1, forward strand.
CAGGAGCAATGCTTTGGCGAGCGCGAGGCTTGATAATTTCAGATATGATACCTTCCTTCTGAAGTGCAGGCATTTTGTGTTGGTTTGCAATTGTTCGCCTCTGGCCGGACCAAAGCAAGTACAACTTCGCATCGTATTACAATCAGCGATTCGTTTTGTTTTATTCATAGCTGGGTTTCCTTTTGTATAATTCATTCGGTCGGTTGCAGGGAGTCCGACTCGGTTTCGTTTGATTGCACGGTTTCAGCACCCAGGACTCTTAGTATCCTTTTTAAGGCCTCCAGTTGGGCTGCCTGTGCGTTTCTCATCTCGTCGCGAAATCCTAAGACATCGCCTTTCCATTTTGTAAGCTCAATCTGCATCTGCTGTAGAAAGCCGTTTGCCTCGGCGAGTTCTTTTTTTGCGCGGTCAAGTTCCGCTCCGAGCTGAGACAACTTATGCTTTAGTTCGGTGTTTTCAATGACGAGTGAGTTTTTTTCTTCCCTAAGCTCTTCGGTTTTCTGCGAGAGTTCCTCGTATTTTTGCGACCACATAAGCGCACTTTGGACGGCATCTGTTGAGTCGTTTTGAGAATCTGTGAATCTTTTTTCGATGGTCTCGTCCGGCACATTTGCCGCCGGTGCCGGTTGTAGCCGGGCCGGGGAGGCGAGTCCGATGGCGATAGGTTCATCGACGAGTCTGCAGCCTGTGAGTGCCATGATTGTCAACGGTATGAAAAGTATTATTGTCTTTTTTTTAACTCGCATGATTTTTTCCTTTTGATTTTGTGTTATCATTTTTCGGATTTTGCCGGGTCGGCATATTTACACCTGATATGGCTTTTATTCCCACAGGAGCAAATCACCTCAATAACGGCGCAATCGTTGTTGCTTTCGACTATTCTGGCCGACTGAGGTGGGTGAGCAGCGGTTTGTGGGGTGTCCGCCGAGGCGGAAAATGCGGTCCTGACAGGGGCAACAGCAGCTTCCGGAGTCAGGCGGACAGACCCACTCACCTTTACCTGGTTGCTTTTTAATACTTTTATTTTTTTCGACATTAATAAAAATCCTTTTTTTACGGCTACGCACGAAAATCGATGTGGTTGTCGTCCGGGGTGTTTTGCCCGTTTTCCATTTCGTCGGGGGTCTGTTTTTCAATGTGTCTTTTGGATTTACGTTTTCGATTGTGTTTGTTTTCCCGGTCTTTTTTCCTTGTTACTCGTTCGCTGACCTGATTTAGGCTTTCGACCTGTCGCAAAGGTTCCAACGGCACAAAAGGTTGTTCAGTATCCGGCGTCATCCCATTTCCTCAATTTATTTGACAACCTGAATAATGCACTTGCGTGCAACTGACTTACGCGGGATTCTGTAACGTTCAAAACCTGCGCTATCTGCTTCATGGTAAGCTCTTTGTGATAGTACAAGATAATTACTTTTCGCTGTTTTTCGGGAAGCTGCTGAATCTGTTTCGTCAGTTCGGCGACCATCTCGTTATGTTCGAGCTTTTCGGCCGGCTGTCCTGCTCCGGCGTCTGCAAGTGTGGAGCCCAGCGGCGGCGTTTCGTCGGTCATTCCGTGCATAGAAAGGAAATGCCTTGCGCGGGCATCTTCGAAGAGCTTGTACATTTTCTCGACTGAAATACCGAGCTTTTCGGCAAGCTCCCGCTCGGAGGGCGGCTTTCCGGTCTGCTTTGTGATTTGCCGGGCGAGCTGCCTGGCACGTTCAAACTGTTTTTTTACGGTGGCCGGTGCAAAGGACCAACTCCTGAGTTCGTCAAGAACGGCCCCCCTTACACGAATATAGGCGTATGTTTTGAACTCAGCGTCTTTCGAGGGGTCATAATCACGGGCGGCTTTTACCAGACCGATGGTTCCGGCCGAGACAAGGTCTTCGTTGGACAGAGGGGGCCGTAGGAAAGAAACGGCCTGGTGAACTATTCTGTGTACCATCGGCAAAAATTCGATGATGAGCTTGTCCGTTCGGATTTTTTTTGTCTGTCGTGTGTATGCCTTTACCGCAGCGTCTTTCAAGTGGTTTTTATGGTTCGCAGGATGAGTATCCACGGCGCCTTTTGACGGCGCAGCGAGTGGGGTGACGGCGTTATCGGCTGAATCAACAATTTGTTGAGCTTCGAGAGACACTATTGCTTATCTTTCTGGTTTGTCTTATTAATCCGGCTTTGTACAATTTCATTTATGATAATGCTCATCACTCCCTTTGCGGCCCAGGAGAGCGCGATGTACGTGATTATTGCACCTGTAACGGCTCTTGAGCAACATGTTGCAGGCGACAGGCCGCTGCACCAGCCGACGATAGCCATTACGAAAAAGGCCGATACGGCAAAGGTTATAGCAACAGACCTTGTAAACGTTTTCACTTTCAGGTTCCTTTTACTTTTAATCTATTTCAGATTCATACTCCAACGGGCTGGTTCCGTTGTGAGATTAGAGCGGCGGTTTCAGTTAAGGATATTGTCTGTACCGGCTCGACCTCGACTCCGGGTACTATTTCATCGTAGGCTATGACTGGCAGTCTTGTAATACTTCTTTCTATCGTGTCGAAAACGGCGGGTCTGACTCTGGCATCGCAGAGCAGCACCACCGTATCGAATCCTTTGTCCATAGCGGCCTTGAACGCGTTTGCAATTTTTCTGTTTATTTCTATTGCCATTTCCGGCGGGATTGCAAGAGTTATGGTTTCGGCCTGCTGATTCAACGTTGAGACAAGATGATGCTCGAGTGTGGGATCGAAGGTTATTGCGGTAATGGTGCCGGCGGGATTTTTGTACTGTTCGGTAATTGTTCTGGTGAGTTTTTTTCTTGCAACCTCCGTGAGCAGGGCGGCGTTTTTAGTTCTTGAGGCATTTTCGCCGAGAGCTTCGAGTACAAGATTCAGGTCTCTAATTGAAATATTTTCTTTCAGCAGGTTTTGCAGCACTCTTTGCAGCAGGCCGACCGAGACAAGTTCACCGACAACCTCTCCAACGAGTGAGGGCTGTGATTGTCTGAGACGGTCAACGAGCTGCTGTACATCCTCTCTTGTCAGCAGTTCGTGGGCATATCTTATCAAGGTCTCGGACAAATGAGTGATGAGTACGGATTCGGGGTCTATTACGGTGTATCCGTTCATCTCGGCGTTTTCCTTGTCGGCGGCGTTAATCCACAAAGCCGGCAGTCCGTAAACAGGTTCTTTGGTTGGCTGTCCTTTTACGGTTTTGTGAACGGTTCCGGAATCCATGGCGAGGAATTTATCCGGTTCGATGTATCCTGCGGCAATTACGTGGTCGTAGAGACGTATTTCGTATGCATTTGGTTCGAGGTTGATGTTGTCTCTGAGTCTGACAAGCGGGATGATGACACCGAGCTGCTGTGCGATTTTTCTTCTCAGTGCCCCGATTCTTTCAAAGACGCTGCTTTTTTTCCTTGGGTCAACCAGCGCGATTAGTCTGACACCGACCAGAATTGACAGGATGTCCACATCGAGAAGCTCCTCAAGGGGAGCCTGGTCCTGTGGTGCTCCTTCGGAGGGTGTCTTTTGCTCCGGCTGGGTTTCCCTGTCCGATTTTTTTGTCGAATATGCGAAGTATCCACAAGCCGCGGCAAGTATCAGGAAGGGTGTTTTGGGAAAGCCCGGAACAAAAGCAAAAGCCCCGATTACGACCGCGGCGATACCGATTGGCTGTGCCTTTTTAAGCAATTGTCTGGTCAGCTCGTAGCTGACGGTGTTTTCGGACCTGATTTTACTGATGAGAAATCCGGAGCCTACGGCGACGATGATGGAAGGTATCTGGCTTACGAGTCCGTCTCCGATTGAGAGAATAGAGTATGTCCTTATGGCGTCTTGAATGGTCATTCCGTGTGTGTATCCGAGAATTATCCCGCCTACGAGATTTATTGCGGTGATAATGACCCCTGCCTTTGCATCACCCTGTATGAATTTGCTTGCCCCGTCCATTGCACCGTAGAATTCGCTTTCCTTTACGATGTCTTCCCGCCTTTTTCGTGCTTCGGCGTCGGTGATGTTGCCGGCGTTCAGGTCGGCGTCGATGGACATCTGTTTGCCGGGCATCGCATCGAGTACGAATCTTGCGCTTACTTCACTTATTCTTCCGGCACCTTTTGTGATGACGATAAACTGAATGACGACGATAATTATGAACATTACCATACCAACTATCAGGTTTCCTCCAGCGACGAAGTTTCCGAAGGTATCGATAATGGTACCGGCGTCGGCCTGCAGGAGGATGAGCCTGGTAGAGGCGATATTCAGTGCGAGACGAAAGAGGGTTGTGATGAGCAGCAGGGAGGGGAAAGTTGACATTTCGACAGGCTCGTTTGTGCCGAGGACGATTATCAGGATACCTATTGCAAGTGAGATACTGCAAGACAGTCCTATGTCAAGCAGGAAAGTAGGCAGAGGTATCAAGAGAGTTGCGAGGATGGCAACAAGACCGGCGGCAAAAATTAAATTGCTGTTTGAAGCCAGCTTTCGTGTAAGCGAGCCTGCTTCGTTTTGTTTATTCGTATCAGTCATATTTCTTCCGTCAGAGGGCCGGGCGTTTTAAGAGATTTTTGCTATTGCTGCTGTTCGTCCGGCTGTTCAGGCTGGTCGGAGCTTAATATTTCCTTTATCCTTACGGCAAAGCAGCCGTCCAGGACGACTACATCTCCGGTGGCGAAATTTATGTCCTGGACGTAAAGCTCTGCGGGCTGTCCGATGGTTTTGTCGAGCTGGAGCACCGAGCCGGGTCCGAGCTGGAGCAATCTTCGGAACGGAACCTCCGTTTTTCCGAGATTTACGGCAACGGGCATGTTTATATCGAGCAGGATGTCGAGGTTTTCTTCGCCCGGGGGGCCGCCTGTATCCCGGACTTCTGCGAACTGGGCATTTTGGGCTTCGGCCTGCTGATTGACCTGATTTTGTTCCTGTTGAGTTTGTTCTTCTGTTTTAGCCATGTTATCTGATTCCCTTTTATTTTGATAATTATTCTTTATCGGGCGGCGCGATTACAACAGCGTATTTACCGGCTGAAGCGGCGGGATAGGCCCGTAAAGACGGTCGATTATTCAGAAGCACCTCAATCGGCTCGTCTGTTTTCTTTCCAAGCAGTAACAGGTCACCAACACAAAGGTTCATCACATCACCGAGAGACATAAAAGCGGAACTGAACCTGGCGATGACTTGAATCGAGACGTCATGCATGTTTTGCATAATCAAATCATGAATTTGCTCGGTTGTGAGCGTTTGTTCCGGCTTTACTTTGGTGCCCAAGACAGGTTCTATGATGTCCGAGAGTATTGTAAAGACAAGTTCGACGTTTCCATCAGGGTGATTTGCAGTAAGAGTGATGCTTGTAAAGTCATCAAGGCCTTCGAATTCGAGGGGCCATTTGCCTTTTACGAGTTGTGTGGAACTTTGCACGGCAGGTCCGGCGTTTTTATCAAAGGCGGCGCTGAGGGCTTCGACAACAGCGATGTCGATGTCCATTAGTATGGATTCTTCAAGCTCCGACAGTCTCTTGTCATCTCGTTTGCTGATGTCCGAGTCGCGGAGCATGTGCCCGACAAGGGCCAGGGCGGTTTCAGGTGAGATACCTACAAAACCGCATTTTTCCTGGTTGTTCTTAGCTGTGGTGAATGTCGGGAAGTAATGCTCCGATCGTTCAGTTGAAATGTTTGCCGCGATTGAACGGGCAAAATGCTGTGAAACGGAGTTTACCGTAACCTTAAAGTCACCCTGGCAGAGGTTTTCAAATGTACCGGCGACCTGTTCAGCAAGGGTCTTTGCAAAGGCATCGAGGGCGACAAGCTGGTCGGGGCTGAAATGATGCGGGATTTGCCAGTCATAATCGGTGGCGGCGTCTGCCTGTACCTGTTCTGCGGGTACGTGTTTTCTTGCCGAGGCGATGAACCGGCGGAGCTTGTCGCGTGTAAGATTTTTATCCTGGAGGGGGCTTGTCATTGTACGGCAAACTCCTTGAAAAGAATGTTGTTAATAAATGGTTTGCTCTGGGGGAAGAGCAGTTCGTTAAAGGAGTCCCTAAGTTCCTTCTTGATTCGTCCGAGATTGCTGGTTCCCCTGACACGTTCAAGGTTAAGGCCGGCGATATATGTTGTGAGCCAGTCTCTCAGAATTGCTTTTTTCTCCTCAAGGAAAAGCGAACCTTTTTCCTGGTCCATTTGCGGGCTTAACTGGAGTGTGATTGTTACTCTTGCATAACGTGTAACGCCCGGCTCATCGAGATTTGCTATTACCGGCTCAAGCTCGAAAGACCAGAGCTTTTCGTCCGTTGGTTTGTCGATAAGCAGGTCGCCGGCGGAGTTGTTTTCTGTATTCACATCGTCCCGATTTTGCTCGGCTTCGGTGGAGCTTGGTGTTTCTGAACCGGCCAGAAGCTGCGCAAGAGCAAAGCCTCCGGCGAATCCCGCGGCTACGACGGCTACGAGGATGAGCCAGGTGAAGAGTTTAAGGCCGGAAGCTTTCCCGCCCTTGTCTCTGGTATTTTGCTCTTGTTCAGCCTGGGGCTGTTCTGTTGTTTCCTGTGCTTTTTTTTCTTCTTCATCTGCCATTTTCTTATTCTCCGGGCTTGCCGATTTTTACCGGCATCAGGCCGTCAGTTGCATTTCTTCTCGTGAGCGGTATCTTTTGATTTTGTCTCTTAACGTTCTGTCGCTGATTCCCAGAACTTTTGCAGCTTTAGTCTGGTTTCCCCCGGTGTGTCGAAGCGTATTGAGTATCGCCCGTTCTTCGAGTTGGGCGAGTGTTGAGTCTGCCGGTTGTTTGTGTTCCGGGCGGGGCTGCTGTAATTCATCGAGTAACCAGGAGATGTCGGTAAGAGCCAAAGTTGCTCCCGAACCCAGTATGATTGAGGTTCTGATAACGTTTCTCAGTTGTCTGATGTTTCCCGGCCAGTGGTATTTTGCAAAGACGTCGAGCATTACAGGGTCGATTGATGTAATTTTTCTTTTGGCTTCGTGTGAGAAGCGGTTTACAAAGTGCCATATCAAGAGCGGCAGGTCTTCTTTTCGTTCTCTCAGCGGTGGCACGACAAGTCTGATCCCTGCAATTCGGTAGTACAGGTCGGAGCGGAATCGGCCCTTTTCGACCTCGCGAAGTATGTCTTTGTTTGTTGTGCTTATGACTCGGACGTTGACGTTTATGCTTTCGCTTCCTCCGACACGTTCAAAATCCATCTGCTCAAGAACCCTGAGCAGTTGCGCCTGGAAGACGGGCCTGGTTTCGGTAATTTCATCGAGCAGTAGCGTTCCTCCGTGTGCTCTTTCGAATCGGCCCGTGTGTCTTCCTGCGGCACCGGTGAAGGCGCCTTTTTCATGTCCGAACAATTCACTTTCGAGAAGTGAGTCGCTCAGTGAAGCGCAGTTGACTTTTACGAACGGAGCGTTTGCCCTTTGGCTTTTATTATGTATGAGTTGAGCGATAAGTTCCTTTCCGGTACCGCTTTCCCCGGTGATAAGAACGGGCGCGGAGGTCGGTGCCACTTTTTGTGACAGTGTAACGGCTTGAGCAAGGGCGTGGCTTTGCCCTATGATATTATAAAGACATTTGGTCCCGTCATAAGCCGCGGCAATTGTACGGGTTTTGTTGTTGGGAAGGTAGATATTCAGGATGTTTTCGATGGTCTTTGGTTCGAGAGGTTTTGCAAGAAATTCGGCATACCCGGCCCTTATCGCATCAAGAGCGTTTTGTGCCGAGTCGAGTTCGCTTGTCATCATCACCGGCAGTTCGGGCCGGTCGGCCTTTATTCGCCGCAGCAGTTGTCCGTTTCCGTTTCGGCCGGTGGGGACGGCTGTGAGTTCGTGGCTGACAAACACCATGTTCCAGTAATTTTGTCGCAGGTAATCGAGGGCCTTGTTTTCGTTTGGTGCAACGGTTCCGCGTATATCCCTGTGAGCAAAGGCCTCGAGGAGAGCACGAACCGTGTTTTGGTCGTTGTCTATTATCAGCACATTATAACTTATATTGTCAGAAACTGTTCGGGTCACTGTTGTATTTCTCCAGTATTTGTCCGGGTTTATCCTGCTGGTACCATTTTATAACCTGTTGGTGCGAATACGCAGCGGCGGTCCAGTCTGAGGAAGGGTATTCGTTTATCAACTGCTGATAAAGTTTGTAGGCTTCGGTCGGTTGCTGGTGTCGCAGGCAGTTTGCGGCCTGGAACATCGCCCAGGGACGGTCCGGATGCTCGGTTTTGTCGGCTATTCGTTCCAGGGCGAGTCTGTAGAATTTTGCGGCGTCTTTGAGATTTCCGCTCTGAAACAGGGCCTCGGCTGTCGCCAGAGGGTCAAGGACATTTTCCGGATTGCTTATCAGGTTGGTGAGCGCACGATGGGTGTCCTCGATGGGAGCGGTTTTACGAGTTTGTTTTTCGTTTTGCTTGTGTGTTGTAACTTTTTTTTGGCGTTTCGAAATTTCGGATGCGCGCAGTTGCGAGGCTTCGGGCTTATGAGCAGGTTGGGCCGGCCCGGCGCCGGTGGCAGTGGGGGTCTCTGGTATCGGTGGTTTGAGCGTCTGTATTTGCTCTATGGCCTGCTGGAGCTGTTCTTTGGCCGAACTTACTTTTTGCAACCCGTTGGAGTCGGAGTTTTGAAGGTCGGCGACAGACAAGATATCCGCCTGGCGCAGGTTCCTTCGGGCGACTTGTGAGTTATTTATTATTTCTTCGGTTTGCTCGGATGCCGCAAGAGTTTGCGCACATACAACGAAAATGACGAGTTCAACAAAGGCGGCAGTAAAAATAAAACGCGATTTCGGCGGGACCGTTTTCATTTTGCCGGGCCTCCTTTTTTATCGAACAGGCCGGCATACGCCAAAGCTGCGTTGTTGTGTTGATTTAGACCGGTATATATTCCGCCGAGCAGATTCAGTGCCTGTTGACGAGTTTCATCTTCGATATCAGGGCTTCTGAGAAGCTGCAGGCAAACGTTTTTTGCACGCTCGTTTTGTCCAAGCTTCATAGAAACCTCGGCGAGAAGGAGCCTGGCCTGGCGGGCCTGATGGCCTGACGGCAGGTCAACAAGAGCGTCGGCAAGTTTTCTTTGTGCTATTGTGAAGTCATTTGTAGCTGCAAAACAACCGGCGAGTTCCAGGTTCAGGCCGGCCCTTAGTTTTGAATCGGCGATGAATTCTATTTTGCGACGAAGCAGTGAAATCGCCGTATCGTTGAGGTCGAGCGCCCTTAGTATGCGTGCTTTTGCAATCAATACCCGGCAGGCGTATTCCTGTGAAAGCTGTGAGACAGGGATGCTTTCGATAATATTCAGGGCTACAACGAAATTTTCCTGTTCGAACTCGCTGCGGACAAGTTCGAGGGTAACCTCGATGTATTCTTTTTTTTGAGGCGAGTTTTCGAGAGCATATCTGAAGGCGACTGAGGCGTTTTTAAAGTCTCTCAGTTGAAGGTTTGCTTTTCCGAGCATGAAGTAAGCCGGCTGGAGGCGGTGGTCAGCGGCGTTATCGGTTGAGCTGATGGCTTTTGTGAGCCACTTTACAGCTTCTTCATATTTTTTTGTTTCATAAAAGCATCCGCCGAGTCCGTACGCCGCACCGCATTGTGATTCGGTGTTCAAATCAGAGTTGTAAACCCTGAGGAACATTTTGACGGCCTCTTCATATAGTCCCGCGGCCATGGTTGCTTCAGCGAGGTAGAGTGAAGCCTGGTCAACAAGTTTGCACTCCGGGTATCGTATGAGGATTTGATTCAGGTCTTGTCTTGCTCCGGCGTAGTCATGTATATTTGTTTTGATTTTGCTTGAGTTTAACAGGGCAAAAGGAGCGAGCGGATTGTTTTCGTATCCCCCGGATACTAGCCTGTATTCACCCAAAGCGGTCGGTGTATCACCGGCGTAATCGTGCAGCAAAGCAATGGCATAGTGAGCGTTTGGTGTGCGATGGTCGGCGCGGTATCTCAGGAGGAATCTTCGCCATGCCGAGACCGCCTCGGTGGTGAGCAGTTTTTTTTGTTCATCCAGGTCAATGTAAATGTCGGCGTTGTGTATTATGATATTTTCGCCGTCAAAGCTTGCTATAAGTCCCGCGGTCCCGGCGGCAACCTCGGTAACAAACCGTTCAGAAGCGTTAGGCAGATATAAAGTTGTAGGTCTTGAGCGGGTCTCGGCATCGATATCCCGCCATTTTACGTTAAGCGTCGCGGCCGAGGCGAATCGTGAGATAACTTCTTCAAGAGGGGCGTCTATACACAAAATCGACCATTGAGAGCCGACTCCGAGGTGCTCTCTTTTTTCTATTTTCGGGCTGACGGCGCCGGCGCTGAGATTGTAAACGCCGGACTGGAGAAATAAGCGAAGCTGCTCCTGGCTCATTTGCGGTGTTGACTGGATAGCCATCGTGTCGGACCAGAGTTGTCCGGGGAGGGTATCAGGCATATTATTTAACAGAAGAATTTGCCTTGTAAGTGCTTCGGCAAGCATAAAGTAGCAGTCTGCTTCGAAGGTAGCCGGCAGCTTGTCCTCAAAGGCCTTTATGAGCGACAGGGTCTTATATGCCCTGCTTCTGGCATTTAAGTATTGCCTCTTGTGATTTTCAATAAAAATCAAATGGTAATTCGCAAGTGCTTTTACGACCGGCGAACGGCTTGTCAGGGCTGTCGTGAAAAGAGCGTTTAGATTCTGTGGATTAGGTGTGTTCTGAAGGCAAAGGGCCGTTTTCAGCCTGAAGAAATCCCTCATAAATTCGTCTGCGGGGGTGTTCGCCGTAAGCTTTTGTGCCAGGTCATCGAATACATAGTAAGCCTCGTCATATTTCCGGGCGTTGTAGAGCTGTTCGGCGAGCTGCCAAGAACTTGCCTTCTCAGCGGCGGTTCTTTTTCCGACATTCGGAGTCGGCTTGTCAAACGTGGCGGGTTGTTCCTGGGGAGACTGCATTGCGTTTTTGGTCGTCTTGAAATACTGTTGTGTTACTGGGGGAGCGGCGGTGCCTGCGGCCGGCGGTCTTTGCAGCAGATAGCCTAAAATAGCGATAATTACGAGGATATTGATAACAAGAATAATGTGAGTAAGAGAGGGGATTTTAGATGCGACTTTTGCAGCGGTTCTACTCTTGTCGGCGATAATGTTGGCCCTTGCAGCCTTTTCAAGCAGCTTATAGAGCTTTTCATCTCCTCCGAAGACATCTTGAGCGGAAAGGTCTTTCCTTGGTTCCTTTGCAAAAACCTCGGAAGCGGTCGGTTCGTTCGAGGCGTTGTCAAATTCGTTTTTCACTTCGGTACGGCTCTTTCCATTTTATAACGACAAGACAATACATCATCGGCTGCGCATGTATATAGCCGGCGCAGTATGTAACCTTATGCGGAGAATGAGCAATAATTGTGCCAGTCGCGAGGGCGGGGCTGTTGCGGCGAAACATACCGGGTTTTCGGGCTAAAAAGGGCATTTTTAGGCAGATGTGCCAATCTATGTTCGTACACGGTGTAAGTATTCCATACGGAGCGGCAAAATCTTTACACGGACTATGGGTCAACGAGCACTGGACAAAAGGAACTTATCTGAGGGGGCAGGGACTGGTAACCTGGTTTTGGCCGAGTAAGCCCTGCCATACCGCATTTGCTATGCCGCGGTCGATTACACTGACTGCACCGTCACAATTCAGGTCGCAGTCCCTTAAGGTGAAGCTTCCGGAAGAACCATACCGCCAGAAGGCGTTTATAATCCCCCTGTCCGCAGCGTTTACGGCGGTATCGTTATTGACATCAGCGAGAAGTGCTATTCCGAACTGCGCCTCGGCCGTTGCTGAGTTACCGTATTCGGCGCCCGTAACGGTTACTTTCACCGTAAACGTCTGTCCCGAATCCGAAAGCCCCCCCGGCTGGTCACAATCAAGTGCCGCCAAACTGCAGAAATCATCACCAACTGTGCCTCCGTCTGTCATCACCGGCGCAATACTGACATCGTTTGGCAAGATAATTTCCCACTCATATGTATAGCTGTTGTTGCTATATTGGTCATCAATAATTGTTACATTTGCTATCAAACTGGAAGAAGTTGAGTCCGGCAGATTCTGATACATCCAGGAATTATCCAGGGCAAGTTCTATACTTAAAGGTTCGAAGAGCTGGATGAGCCAGTGCTCGGCAAATACCACCAGGTCATCGATATCAAATGCACAATCATCGTTATAATCCAGATTGGGACACTGGCTAAAAACATATACCGCGCCGTCGCGCTCGTACAGGTCGCACGAACTTACAAACACATTTCCGGAGTCGGCACAAACGTTTATGCCGAAGCGGTCCCAGGCATCCGGCTCAAAGGCCGTCCGTTTGGCTTGCTGGGTCCAGTTATGGCCGTCATATAAAAATTCGTATGCCGAACCCGACACAATACCGTTATTATCATCTCCGTACGCACCTATTGCACATAAGCCGCCCTCGACAAAGACGGATGAACCGAATCTCATTGCCTGGCCGGCATCGGGGGCGAACAGGTGTTGTTCATGGGGCCATGTGCTCGTATTCGGGTCGAAACGGAACAGGTGCGCTGAACCTGCATTTTCTCCTTCCTGATCGTCGCCGGAAGCACCTACCACGCACAAATCACCGCTGATGCAAACCGAGACACCAAACCAGTGGTCCTCTTCGCCGTCGGGAGCGATTAACTTGGCCTCCTGAATCCAGCCCTGGCCCAAATCTCTAAATACATATGAACCACCTACCTCAGTGCTGTCGTCTTCGGCATAGGGTGCGCCCACTATGCAGGTATCGCCGTTGGTGAAGACAGAAAAGCCGAACAAATCATCAGCCGTCCCATCTGCAGCGGTGAGCTTAGCATCGTTTACCCAGCTTGAACCATTATATTTGAATACGTATGCCGCCCCGGAACCTGCTCCGTTTTCATCATCCCAGCGGGCACCAATACAGCAGACATCGCCGCTGACAGATACACCCCAGCCGAATCGGTCGGCGACCGAACCTGCCGGACTTGTCAGCTTTTGCTCAAAAATCCATTCGCCGCCGTTGTAGCGAAATACATAGGCCGCTCCCTGGTCGCCGTCGCCGTAAGTGCCTGCGACACATACGTCCCCGCTTACTGAAACTGAAAGACCTAAACGGTCATCGGCTGCCCCATCCGGCGCGGTCAGCTTATCCTCCTCGTGCCAGGCGAGGTCCCTATATCTAAAGACATATACGCACCCGGCGTCGGCGCCGTTATCATCGTCGCCGGGTGCTCCGACCGCGCAAACATTGCCATTAGCTGAGAGTGAGTAGCCGAAATCATCACCCGGCTCGGCATCTGAGCCTGTAAGTTCATGACGGCCGCTCCTTTCCCACACATCCACCTGATGGCTAAAGTCGGCAAAATCCACGTCCTCATCCGGCTCGAAGTCACAATCTATGGGAAATATCTCATACGCACCCATATCAACCCTGCCGTAGCGGATACGCGGATTACCATCTAAATCTGTCCGGTCTGCTGAATCGGTGCCCGAAACGCCGGTGTTAAAACACGGAGAAGGCCAATCTAAGTGATAATCGCCATGCACCCAGAAATCGTCATTCGGATCTGTCGGCGTACCATTCGGGTCCCACCAGCCGGCTTCAACAAAACAAGGATCCGCATCGATATTACCTTCGCCCCAATCAATTGAGGCCTCTCCCCATATATCCCAGAGGAATACATCATCTTCTCCCCCCTCGATATCACAATAACTTGGTCTGGGTTTATCCTCACCCCAATCACCCCAAGTTGCAACCTGCGGACCGAATCGTGCCCTGTTGTCACGTATTATACAGTTTTCCATAGAGACATGATGTTCAAGGAGTAAACCTCCAGCATAGTAACGTGCATAGTTGCCAACGACTGTACAGTTATTCAAAAGGATACTACTATCATCTTCCCAATGGCTTTCAAGATATAGTCCTCCGGCAAGACCGGAAGAATTGCCGGCAAATAGGCAGCTATCTATCTCACCTGAACAACTGAAAAAACATACCGCCCCGCCGGTACCAGAAAATATAATATCATCAAAATCCTCCAAAACTGCATCTTCATCGCATAATGATGTATTATCGACAAAGATACTATTAGTTATCTTAAACTCTGACACATCAGAGAAGATTGCCCCGCCAAAGCCGCCGTACCCACCGTACTCGTATTCTTCATTAGGTAAGCATGGCATGTTTTTAACAAAAATGCAATTATCGATAGTTAGCATACCCTGGTCAGCAACAGCACCACCATACCCACTCCGGTTCTCAGCGAATGAACAGTTTCTTATTGTTGATGTACCTTGGTTAAAAATCGCCCCCCCGGAAGTTTCCCAGTTTCGAGTAAAAGTGCAATCGTCAAGTATTAGTGAACTACTGTAAGAGTTAAATATCGCCCCACCTCCATCTGTATCCTCATCCTTTGGATTCGCTACATAGTTTTCTGTGAAGGCACAATTTTCCAGTGCAAGTGTACTCCCAAAGTAATTCCATATTGCCCCCCCACCGTGGTATTTCACCCAATTGCCGGTAAACTCGCAATCCGTCAAATTCGGCTCGCTGTCCCGGTTGTATATTCCACCTCCGTACCCGTTAGCTGAGTTTCCAGTAAAGATGCATCCTATTAAGACAGGTTTAGTCCGAACGCCAGGCTCCCTCGAATTGCACATACCGCCGCCGGATAGCCTTGCGAAATTTCCTGTGAAAGTACAATTAGAAAGGTGAGGTTCGCTGTACCATTTGTTGAACATACCTCCACCATAGTCAGCCGAGTTACCAATAAAGTTACAATCAGTAATCACAGGATTGCTCTGGTAATTGAGCATCCCGGCACCTGTTCCATCATAATTATCCGTCAAGTTGCTGTTGTCGCTAAACGTGCAATTGATAACTTCCGGGTTGCTCATATAATTGCTCATCCCGAAATTGTTTTCGGTAAATATACAATTAGTTACTATCGGGTTACTTTCGCCGTTACCCATTCCGCAACCATTATCGATGAATATGCAACCGGTTACTATCGGGCTGCTGTTATCGTTGCCCACCCCTGTGTCATTGCTTATAAAGTTGCAATCGGTAACAATCGAATTGCTGTATTCGTTGTACATCCCCCCCCCGCCCCCCCCGGCTGTGGACCTATTATCACTCGATAAGGATCCGGTAACCCCCGGACTGCCGTTTGTGTTGTGCATGCCCACCATTCTGGCTCC
>DUZQ01000067.1 GCA_013349435.1 Planctomycetota bacterium
CTGACGCTCGGCCTGTGGACGGTTGTCAAAAGAAAAGAGGATTAACCTTTAGACATGAACAAAGGCTGATTAAAGCCTGACCAGCAATATCAGATTGTATTGATTTGATATTGTAAGGTTTTTAAGCGTGGCGGTTTTCACAGCCGCCACGCTTTTTTTGTTTTGAGAAATGATTATATTCCCCGACAAGAACAGGCGGCGGTCGGATTCGAACCGACGAATAACGGTTTTGCAAACCGTCGCCTTAGGCCTCTTGGCTACGCCGCCGATATGGTATTTAGTCGTTGGTATCCGGTCGTTATCCATGGCAGTGAATGTCTCGGCACTGCTGCGACGATAATAACTTATTTTCATATTATGGTCAAGAGCATCTTATTTGCAAGAATAAAGCAATGCTGTTTCAGCAGTCGGGCCGTTTGGTTTTTCTTTTAGCACCGGCCGAATCGAGCCTCGGCGGGTGCATCTGTAGTTTGTAGGTGGATTTTTACAAGACGGCAAAATTCATAATAAGGCTTATGGCGCCCTTTCAGGGCTTAAAATGAATGTTCTGCCCTATCCCCAGGGCTTGCGCCCCGGGCTATATTATGGCGCCCTTTCAGGGTTTATGAGGTTATGAGTTTTTTACCTACAAACGACAGATGCACCCAGCCTCAGCAATAAAAATAAGTTTGTTTCTTGTAATAGCTCCAATCAGCGGCTATACTATTGGTTTGGGATTTACCAGGTTCTTGACCGATATTACCAATCTTTTTGGTTGTTCGTAAGTATTTACTAAAAGGACGTTTATCGATTTTGTCGAGTCATTCAGGGGACATAAGTGGCGCACAAGATTGTATCGAAGAAGCAACTGGCGGAAAATGTCTTTACCGCCGAAATAGAGGCACCCCTTGTTTCCAGATCCAGGAAGCCGGGCCAGTTTGTTATTGTCGGGATTAGCGGCGAGTACAGTGAGCGGATTCCCCTTACAATAGCAGGTGCCGATGCCGAGAAAGGCACGATAAGGCTGATATGGCAGCGGGTCGGCAAGAGTACCGCTGAGATGGCGGATATGAAGGTCGGCGATGCATTTGAAATAGTTACCGGGCCGCTTGGCAGGCCGACACATATCGAAAAGTTCGGCACCGTCGTGTGTGTCGGCGGCGGGATAGGAGTTGCACCGCTGCTTCCTATTGCAAACGGTATGGCCCGGGTGGGTAACAGGATTATCAGCATACTCGGAGCGCGAACAAAGGAGCTTCTTATCCTCGAAGAAGATTTTGCCGGGATAAGCGATGAATTGATTATTGTAACCGATGACGGCTCATACAAGCGGAAGGCTTTGGTAACCGAGCCTTTGAAGGAGGTATGCGTGCGCGAACCTAAGCCGGACTTGGTTGTGGCGATCGGGCCTGCGATAATGATGAAGTTCTGTTGTGAGGTAACCAGACAGTATAGTGTTCCGACGCAGGTGTCGCTCAATACTATCATGGTCGATGGTACCGGGATGTGCGGCGGCTGCCGGGTGGAAGTTGACGGTAAGGCGAAGTTTGTGTGTGTTGACGGGCCTGAGTTTGACGGTCACAAGGTAAATTTCGACCTGATGATTAAAAGGCTTTCGGCTTATAAAGGTCAGGAGCAAGCCGCCCGCGAAGCATATAAAAAGCATAAATGCAAAATCGGGCTGGACGGGTAGAGGCGACGTTGGTGTGGGCTTCGGGGATTGAAAACATATTAGATATCAGATAGGAACCTATAGTGGACGAAGACGCCAAGCTTTTACAGCAACTTTTGAAAAAGCAAAAAGAGGGGAGGCTAAAGCCTTCGGACAGATACAAGATACCGCCTCAGGCCATGCCGCAGCAGGACGGCACCGAGCGCAGAGACAATGTGAATGAAGTCGCCCTGGGCTTTACCGAGACCCAGGCCCGGTTGGAGGCGATGCGCTGCCTTCAGTGCAGGAATGCACCTTGTATGCAGGGCTGTCCCGTGCGAATCAGGATAGGAGATTTCATCGAGGCGATTGCTAAGGGCCGGTACGCCGATGCGCTGGGAATAATAAAGGAAAATTCACTTTTGCCAGCTGTTTGCGGTCGTGTTTGTCCCCAGGAGGTCCAGTGCCAGGAAACCTGCACGGTCGGTAAGAAGTTCAAGGATGTTAGCAAGGCGGTTTCAATTGGAAGACTGGAGCGGTTCGTTGCGGACCGGGCCGCCGGCCCGGATGCCGTGCCGAAAGTTGCGCCCGAGACGGGCAAAAAGGTTGCTGTTATTGGTTCCGGGCCGGGCGGTATAGTCGCCGCCTCTGACACAAGAAGGGCGGGACACGCAGTTACGGTGTTCGAGGCATTCCATAAACCGGGCGGGGTTATGGTGTACGGGATTCCGGAATTTCGACTGCCAAAGGCAATCGTTCAGAAAGAAATTGATGTGCTTGAAAAGATGGGTGTCAAAATCGTCTGCAATTTTGTCGTCGGCAGGACAAGAACAATCGCCCAACTGATGACCCAAGACGGCTTCGATGCAGTTTATATCGGTGTCGGTGCGGGCCTTCCGCGTTTTATGGGTATCGGGGGCGAACAATTTGTTGGGGTTTACAGCGCCAACGAATATCTCACCCGAGCGAATTTGATGAAGGCATACAAATTCGGCGCCGGTGCCGATACCCCTATTGCGAAATCGAAGAAGGTCGCGGTTATAGGCGGGGGCAACGTTGCGATGGACTCTGCGAGGACGGCGGTCAGGTTGGGAGCCGAAGAGGTTTACCTTGTTTACAGGCGAAGCGAAGCCGAGATGCCCGCAAGGGTCGAGGAGGTTCACCACGCCAAAGAAGAAGGCGTCCGGTTTCACATACTCCGGAACCCCAAGCGGATACTCGGCAATGAGGATGGGTACGTTACAGCGATTGAGTGTCTGAAGTACAAGCTTGGTGAGCCGGACGAATCGGGCAGGTGCAGACCTATACCGATAGAGGGGAGTGAGTTTACGATTGATGTTGACACAGTTATCATTGCTATCGGCAACGGCGCAAATCCCCTCATCGGCCAGACTACGCCCGGCCTGGAGCTTAACAAGTGGGGCAATATCGTTGTTGATGATAACTGTAAGACTTCACTTGAGGGGGTTTATGCCGGAGGTGATATCGTTTTGGGCGCCGCTACGGTAATCCTTGCGATGGGCCAGGGCAGAATCGCCGCCGCCGCGATAAACGAATACCTCGCCGCAAAAAAGTAACAGATGTATTGGTTTTTATCAATGGGAACGGCTACTCGCTTGTTTGGTGAACTTCTCGTTCCTTATACTTTTTCACTTCCACTGCCAGCTCATCGCGTTCAGCCTGGAGGTTGTAATAGTCTATTGCCTGCTGGACGACCGACTTGAATTCTTCTTCAAGCTTCCAGGGCTTGGTGATGTATTTAAAGATTTCTCCCTGATTGATTGCCGTAAGTAGAGTGGTTATCTGCGTATATCCCGAAAGAATCAGTCTGACGATACGCGGATACTTTTCTTTAACGATTTTAAGAAGCTCGAGTCCGGACATTTCCGGCATGCGCATATCGGTTACAATTACATGCACCTCTTTTTCTTTGAGAATTTCAAGCGCTTTTTCACCACTCGTAGCGAAAAGGGTTTTGTATGGTTCGTCCAGGAGGCCTCTCTCGAGGGAGGTAAGGACGCTTCGGTTGTCATCGACAAATAGTACCGTTCTTTTTTCCATTGCTTGGTATCTCCTCTTTAACATTAGGGCTTTTTTGTAATAATCGGCAACTTCATTCTGAATTTGACCCGACCGGCCCGCATTTTTTTCTCCATTCGTATAACTGCTTCTTTCTCATAGCGATTAATGTTTTAATGAGTTGAATATCTAATTTTTCAGGCTCCACTCCTTCTATCCACTGTTCAATAAAATTCATAACTATCTCATGTTCGCTGTGGAGGTCATAGTATTCTATCGCTTGGCGAATAATCGTCCTGAGTTCCTCGTCGAGTCCCCACGGTTTGGCGACGAATCTTAAAATCTCGCCTTGATTGATCCCAGCCAGCAAGGTATGGATATCAGTGTATGCCGAAAAGAGAAGCCTTATAATATACGGGTATTCTCGTTTGACGATTTTGAGAAGTTCAATACCCGACATCCGGGGCATACGCATGTCGCTCAGAATTACATGCACCTGATTGGCTCGCAAAACTTCAAGCGCTTCTTTTGCACTATCGGCAAAGAGAGTTTTGTATGGTTCATTCAGAAGAACCCGCCTCAGCGCATTGAGGGTGTTGGGCTCGTCGTCAACAAATAGTACAGTCCTGGTTTCCACTGTGCACCGTTTCCTTTTTAGTATTTTGTTCGAGTGTTTTAATCGGGAGTTTGATTGTGAACGTTGTCCCTTCGCCGACAGTACTGTCAACGAGGAGTCGGCCTTTGTGTTTATTTACAATGATATCATGCGAGACGCTCAATCCCAGTCCTGTTCCCTTGCCGACCGGCTTGGTGGTGAAGAACGGATCGAAAATCTTTGATAACTTATCAGGGGCGATTCCCGGGCCATCGTCAGCGATTTCGCAAATCACATTATCTTCGGTTGCGTATGTTTTGATTGTGATAGTTCCTTTGTCTTGTCTTTCCTGCGACTTGATGGCCTGAGCGGCGTTTACGATGATGTTGAGAAACACCTGATTCAACTGGCCGGCGTAGCAAAAGATAGGGGGCAGTTCGGTGAAGTCCGTTTCGAGGTCGGCATCATATTTAATTTCATTTTTGGCGACGATGAGGGTGGCCTCGATACCATCATTAATATTGTACTGTTCGAAATCTTCCACCTGGTCGATTCTGGAAAAATCCTTCAGATTTTTGATGATACTGGTAATTCTATCAAAGCCTTCTTCCGACTCCTTAAATACCTGCTGAATGTCTTTGAGGATAAAATCCATTTTCATATCATCCCATGCTTGCCTTATTTCATCGATTTCCTTTCTTATTTCTTTCTTTTGCAAAGTATCAATTTGTCCCATAAGGCTCTCGCACATATCGATGATAGATTTGAATTTTTTCACATAGCTTTCGAGCGTCTGAAAGTTGCTCGCTACAAAGCCGACAGGAGTATTCATCTCGTGCGCAACGCCGGCAGCCAACTGCCCGATAGATGCGAGTTTTTCATTTTGTACCAGTTGAGACTGCATTTCTTTTAGATTCTTATTGGCATCCTCGATTTCTATATAAGCAGTCTTCAGGTTCTTCTCGGCCTGCCTGCGGTCGGTGATATCCTCTCCGGAACTTAATAGGGCTGAAACTCCCTCTTTATTATCGTAAAGTATGGTATTTCGCCATGCAACAAGTCTTTCCTGCCTGCTTTCAGTTAAAACAGGGTTCTCGTAGTAGTGAGGCACCTCAATTTTTTCACGCAGCAGTTTTGATAAAACCAACCTTACTTCGTCCCTATTCGGCTCCGGTATGAAGTTTTCGCACCAGTCTTTGCCGATAACATCTTTTTCATTGTGCCCTAAAACCTCGCAACCTTTCCTGTTAATGAGGCGCACCTTTTGGTCGGTATCAAGAGCTAAAATGATTACTTCTGCGGCATCGATATAGTTGTGTGCCCGGTTTTTTTCGTTTTTCAGTGCCTGCTCCATTTGCTTGCGGTCAGTAATATCGCAGACTAAACCGACAATGCCGATGACATTACCGTCGTCATCACGCCAGGGCACTTTTCTGATTGAGAACCATTTTGTTGCATCATCGACTTTGTTATGAACCTGCACTTCTTGGCGGAGCAATTGACCGGTTTGCATAATTTGCTGTTCATTTGCGCGGGATTCTGCTGCCTGCTCCCGGGAGAAGAAATCGAAATCCGTCTTGCCAACCACATCCTTCGGCGACTCTACTCCTAAGTTGCGGGCACAGCTTGTGTTGTTGAATACAAAGGTGCCATTAATATCCTTCGCGAAGATTTGGTCCGGCAGCGTATCCATCAACATACGCAGCAGATTCCGCTTTCGGGCCAGTTCCTCCTGTGCCTTCTTACGTTCCACCATCTCATTAGCAAGTGTATCTATCGATGTAGTTGTCTCTCCTAAATCCTCGACCATTTTTTTGAAAGAAGCAGCCAATTGACCGACTTCATCATTAGACTTGATTTCGAACTGAGCATTCAGGTTCCCCTTACCGATTTCAATCGCAGCATCCCTGAGCTTCAAGAGGGGCGCGGAAATGTTCGAGGTGATGTACGCGCCTGTCAGAAAGGTGATCACTGCAATTATTATTGATATTATTATTAGCTGTTTTATTAATTTCGCAACAGGAGCTAAGATCTCTCTTGCATGAAGTTTTAAGATTAGTATCCAGCCTAAACTTTCAAAGCCTCTGAGGCCCTGTAAATGAGCGTGAGCACACAATACATTTTCCTCGCCGGGGATATCGCTTTTTATTATAAGATGTCCCCCATGTTTGTCTTGGCATTCTTTACATAGACGGTTGTCCAGAACTTCGGTCATATTTTCAAAGAGCCGCCCTTTTTCGGTTGAATAAATGCTCTTTCCATTTTTAGTGATTAACTCATATTGAATAGTCTCATATTTTGAGCTTCTCTTTGCCTCTCTTATAATACTGATTGGTTTCTCAATATTTAAAACAACTTTAATAACACCAATAAAATTTCCACTTTTGTCGTCGATTCTTATCCCAATATCGGTAGAAAAAACGTCCGCACTTTCGTCATATTCAACATCTTCTATATATAATCCCTTTTCTTTTGCCGCTTGCCACCATTGTTCATCTGCCTGATAGTAATCACTGGTCATTCCTGTTTGAATGACATTGGCCCCATACTTATTTGTTACAAAGACTTCACCAAAAACTTTATACTGATATTTTTCTTCATAGAATTTTACTTTTTCTCTTATTTCTTGGGACAATGTATCGTTGAGAAGCTTCTGCATGAAAGGTGTTATTGCCGGTTTTGGTGCGGAGATCCATTCCTTGTCTTTCTGATTGATATATGCCTGTACATTGTTTATTTCGTTGAATTTCTGATTCGATTCAGCAATCCTTTTCTGTAGAGCAGGGGACTTAGAATACTCTTGGAATATTTCAATTTTACTATAAATTTTCTCTTCGATTTGGCTCAGGGTTCTACAAACTAAAGAGGTAGAGCTTTCTCCAATAGATTGAGCCAACACTTTTCGACTTATTTGGATAGCCCAATATCCGATTGTCCCGTTCAGCAAGATAAAAACAAAAATTACTAACATCAATTTTTGACGTATTCGCATTCAACACATCCTTTGTGTGCAACGTTTCGCGGGCCCAAAGCCCCAGAGCCCATATACGCGTTCACTCTTTTTTTGGCGAAAGGTTCATATCCAGAATATCGACACAAACGAATGAGTACTTTTTCAAATAATGACACAATTTGTGAATTTGCAAATCGGCGTGTTTTAGGCGACATAAGTGTCCGAAATTAAAGGGGTTGCCGAAGCAACTGTCGGCGCGCTCAGCCGTTAATATAGGACTGTTTGTTACTTATCGGACAATCCAGTTGTTACTTGTGATGATGGCTGTTCATTGCATCGTGGTTATTATGTTGTCAATTGTGGTAGTTGCTGCTGCGGTCAGTTCGTCCGAGGCGCCGTAATAAATGATAATTGTCCCATCTTCTCTGGTAATCGCCCCACACGAAAAGACGACGTTGCCGTAAAAGCCCTTTACCTCGTAATCGGCCTCGGGCTGCATAAGCGGCGCTTTGGAGCGGGCGATGATTTTTGACGGGTCGTTCAAATCTAAAAGGGCGGCAGCAAGGCTGTACCTGTCGTTTTGGTCGGAGCCGTGATAAATCTCCAGCCAGCCGGCGTCCGTCTTTATCGGTACGCAGCTTGCGCCGGTTTTGCCGGAGTCAAACATGCCGGGCCTCGGCAAGATAAGCGGCCTGTGGGCGCCCCAGTCGGTAAGATTCTCAGAAGATGCGAGCCAGATTCCACGCGGCCCGATGTGCATCGGCACCGGCCGGGTCAGTGCATATAACCTGCCTCCGATTCTTTCGGGAAAGAGAACCACGTCGATATTCTCCGGGCAAAATATAATGCCGCATCTTTCAAAGGTCTTAAAGTCGCTGGTCTTAAGCAAACCCGTACAGATGCCGGACTCGCTGACGACCTTATACGTTATGTAATAGTCGTCGTCGATGCGGGTGATTCGCGGGTCTTCCAGGCCGAAGGTCTCGTAGTCCGTTTCAGGAAAAACTGTAGGTTCTGGGTCGATGTCAAAATGAACACCGTCTTTGCTGCGGGCTAAGCGCAGATGCGAGATGCTCGTAAGGTACATCTTGCCTTTATAATTGAACACGCGGGAGTCTAAGATTTCCAGGTCCGGGTCGCTTTGCTTTATTCTAAGGGGATTTATTTGCCCGGTCTTCGGGTTCAGTATAGGGGCCAGTTCCTCGTCGTCGGCCTTGTCTTTGGGCCGTTCAGCTACACGTAATAAAAGCAGGATTTGGTCATTATAGACGGTTGCCCCGGCGTTAAAGGCACCGACAACCTCATAGTCATCCCGGCTGGGCACAACATCAGCCGGCGTTATCAAAGGATTCTCGACACATCTTTCGACTAACATTGACTTTCCCTTCTATTTTTAACCGCGGATTACACGGGTCCAGTTGTCATGCCGGACCCATTCGGCTTCGCTCAGGGCAGGCTTTGATCCGGCATCCAGTACAAAAACAAGCCCGCGAAGCGGCTCAGTGTCATTCCCGCGAAGGTGGGGACCTGTTAATCCGTGTCTAAAGCTGTTTAGGTCCGGCCCTGGCGGAAAGTTCCGCCGCTGGCGAATAAATTTTAGCGGCAAAAGGGGTAATTTTCAAAGATTTTCGTCATTTGGCCTAAAAAGCCCTTGACTCCCAAAGAGATTATGATACAATTTCCATTGTGATTTAGTATGGAGGAGTGATGGTAGGAAGAGGGTCAATCCTTTGGCTGGTTCTCTTGGGGGTAAGTATCATTTCTGCGCCTATATCAGTCTCATGCGAAATCAATAACAACTCATTACAGGAGGAGGAATGATGAAAAGTCAGATAGTATTTACATTAGCAGCCGCTCTTATGGCTGTGTTAACACCGTCTCTGTATGCTGAGATAATTGGCGGCAGTTCCGACACAAGTCCTCCGCCTTTCTGGGAAAATAGCTTCTGGGGAATGACGTCAAGTATCGAAAGGGCGTTCCCCTTTACGACCCCTTCTGGAGGCCCTTATATCATCGAGGAGCTTGAGGTTGCGGCGTATCACTATGAGGGGATGACAGGAGCTACCGCTTATTTCTCAATCAACGCTGACAACGCCGGTGAGCCGGGTGACGTGCAAGCCCTGGTTGAGCTTACCGGTATTACCACGAGCCAACAAGTCTTGAGTGTGGATTTTACAGACGAGCTGATTCTGGGCGGCGATACTTCTTACTGGCTTGTCGGAGGCACTAACCAAGGACAGGTGAACTGGAATTTTGGTGATATGGCTTTTGGCACTGCCGCCTATCGAGTAGATGAGGGCGAATGGACAATTCTATCAGGTGCTAATGTGTCAGCATTTGCCATTCTTGGTAATCCGGTCCCCGAACCTTCTACAATCTTACTTCTCGGCTTGGGTGTCCCATTCTTGTCGGGATTGAGAAGAAAACGTTGAATTTCGTATTTCGTCGCTTGTCGCTCGTATCTTGTGAAGTGTATCTCGTCTGGATTCCGGATTAAATCCGGAATGACAATAAAAACCATCCCTTTGGCCTTCGGCCAAAAGGCTGCCACCCTTCCTGGATTCCCGCCTCCGCGGGAATGACAAAAGAAAGGGTCGAGATTGCCACGGCCTAAAGGCCTCGCAATGACCGAATGAACATCTAACTTTTAACGTTCAACTTTCAACGCTCAATGCGGAATGGTTTCCTGCTTCGCTCTTCGAGCTACGAAGGACAAGTCGCCATGATCTTTTTATACTGGATTCCGGATTAAATCCGGAATGACAAGGTAAGACCCCGCGTGAAACGCGGGGCTAAATAATGACTCGGGGAAAAGCACCCTTTTCGGGGAAAAGGGTGGCACACGAACTGGGTGTATCGTTTTGTCCTTTTAATCAAGATAATTTGCCGTTATGATAGGGTTCCACAATAAAACATAGTTGAGAACGCTCTGTAGAAAACGTTATAAATGTCATTGTGAAGGAAGCTCACACATTTGTCATTCCAGCGAAAGCTGGAATCCACGGCCTCCGATAAGAAAATGGATTCCAAATCAAGTTTGGAATGACAAAAGTCGAACAGACAAGATTCTTCACTTCGCTGCGCTTCCCCGTTCGACTCCTTTCAGTCGCTTAGGGCTAAAGGTTAATTCAGAATGACAATCTTGACACCTTTTCTACAGAGTAAATTGGGACAGCCGAATGTGTCCCGTTACCTTTGACTTTTGGGAGATTAGGCCATGGATATCAAGTCGAAGCGGATAGCGATTTTAGCGCCGGTGGCGTGGCGGACGCCGCCGAGGGCTTATGGTGCGTGGGAGACGGTGGCGAGCAATATTACCGAGGGTCTGGTCGCCCGCGGCTGGGAAAATATAACGCTATTTGCAACGAAGGATTCGGTTACAAAGGCAAAACTGCACGCTGTGATTGAAAAGGGATACGAAGAAGACCCGGCCGCCGACCGAAAAGTCTGGGAGATTATGCACATTTCCGAATTAATGGAGATGGCCGGCGAGTTTGACCTTATCCACAGCAACTATGATTTTATCCCGCTTGCATTTTCAAGACTTATAAATACGCCGATGCTGACCACGATTCACGGCTTCTCATCGGATTCCATTCGGCCGGTTTACCGAAAATACAAGGATACGTTTTATGTTTCTATCAGCGATTCGGACAGGGACCCCGAATTACCGTACCTCGCCACCGTGTATAACGGTATCGACCTTTCCAATCTTACTGTAGGCTCAAAGCGCGGCGACAAGCTCGTCTTCTTAGGAAGGATACATTCGGATAAGGGGACACATCTTGCGTGCGAGGCAGCAAAAAAGGCGGGGATGGACCTTATCATAGCAGGCATTATTCAGGACGAAGATTACTTCAACAATCTCGTCAAGCCGCACATCGACGATAAATCAATAAAATTCATCGGCCCCGTCAATCCCGTCCAGCGCGATGCACTTTTTAAGGAGGCCTACGCTGTGCTTCACTTAAACGAGCTTGCCGAGCGCTTCGGGCTGGTTATGGCAGAGGCCAACGGCGCGGGCGTTCCTGTAATTGCTTATGACCGCGGCTCATGTCGGGAGGTAATCGCGGACGGCAAGACCGGATTTCTTGTGAACACGGTCGCCGAAGCGGCAGAGGCTGTCGGTAAGATAGAGCAGATTGAACCTGCGGTGTGCCGCAAGCACGTGGAGGATAACTTCAGTATCGACTGCATGGTCGCCGGCTACGAGAAAGTGTACGCGGAGATATTTGAATTAGAGAGACAGAAGAAACGGTTATAGTTGTCATGCCGGATTTAATCCGGCATCCAGAACTACTGGGCCCCGGCTCGGTGGCCGGGGTGACAAAGGGTGGTCAAGTCCGGCGTGGCAAGGGACTGGATACCGGCTCCCGTTCGACTTCGCTCAGGGTAAACTTGGCCGGGTTGACAAGTAGCGGTTGAGTCCAGAGCAACGGGGAAGTGTGAAAAGTAGTTCACGGTGGCAAAGCGGAAATTTGTCATGCCGGACTTGCTTGTCCTCCGTAGCCTTGTGCGAAGGAGGAATCCGGCATCCAGGGAAAAAAAGGAAAGGCGGACATATGAAGAAGGAACTGGTTAAGCGCTACGAAAATAACCCTATTCTGACGAAGGACGACATACCGTACCCTGTGGAGACGGTGCATAACGCCGGTGTGGTCAAGTACAATGGTCGGTACATGATGCTGTTTCGCTCGCACCTTGCCAACGGTCGGTCGATAATCGGGATTGCCGAAAGCGATGACGGCTTTAATTTCAAGGCAAGGCAGCAGCCCTTTATGGCGCCGGCAAAAGAAGGCGCGTTCGCAGAGTACGAGGCGTTCGGTGTGGAAGATGCGCGCGTTGTTTTCCTCGAAGGTGCCTACTACATAACCTACAGCGCGTATTCGGCACACGGCGTCCGCATCGGCCTGGCGAAGACGACCGACTTTGAACTCGTCGAGCGGGTGGCCTTGATCACACAGGCCGACCACCGAAATACGGTTCTGTTTGGCGAAAAGATTGACGGCAGATACGTCAGGCTCGACCGGCCTCACTCCGACATCAATCCCTGGTCGATATGGATAAGCTATTCGCCGGATTTGATTCACTGGGGCGATTCGAAGGTGGTAATGAAGCCTGCAAAATACCACTGGGACGAGATGAAGATAGGCCCGGGTGCACCGCCCGTCAGGACGGACAAAGGCTGGTTGAACATATATCACGGTGCATTTCAAACAATGGCGGGGGCGGTTTATCGTCTGGGGGCGGCATTGCATAAGCTGGATGACCCTGCGGTTGTTCTTGGCGCAAGCGACCGGTGGATTTTGGAGCCGGCAGATGCGTGGGAGCGAACCGGTTATGTGCCCAACGTCGTATTTTGCTGCGGGGCCGTCGCCGAGGAGGATGGTACGGTCAAGTTATACTGGGGAGGTGCCGATACAGTTATGTGCGCCGGCACTGCGGTCATCGAGCAGCTTGTTGAATTGTGCCTTACGGGTGGCAGAGAGCCTTTGTGAATGCCATCGTGGTAAGAATTGCTTTATGAGAAGCAAGCGAAATATTTCGACTGGTTTCGAAATGTATCCTTGATTTTTTTCCGTAATTATGGTAGTATTATTGGCATGGCAAAGAAAATAAGAACCGTGCGACAAAAAGAGATTGCGAAGGAACTGAACCTGTCGGTAGGAACGGTGTCCAAAGCATTTAGCAATTATACGGATATTAATGAGAAAACTCGCGCCAAGGTTATCAATGCGGCCTCGAAGATGGGCTATGAGTTTGACACCCGGTCAAAGAAGGCGTTGAGTGGTAAAAGCTATTTTGTTGGTGTTTTAATATATGGTTTCTCGGACGACTGGCAGCATACCACATATTTTGCGGGGATGAGCGAAAGATGTGCCAAGATGAATGTTTCGTTGGTTCTTCATTATGTAAATGCAGCCGATTGTGAAAAGATTCTTGAGCCGGACCACCAGCCGCCGGCCTTGCGTGAAGGACAACTTTCAGGTTTGATTCTGGTCAATCGCTGGCCCAGGCATATTGTAAGAAAGCTCCTTAAAGAGCTTCCCGCGGTTTCCGTTGTTCATAAGATACCCGATGTGTCTTTGGATGTAGTCGGAATCGACGACACCGGCGGGATGTCCATGCTGATGGACCATCTTTATCAATTGGGCCACCGCAGGATAGGTTTTTTCGGCAGATGCGGCGAGATAACATGGTCCCGCAAGCGTTTTGCGGCGTACACCGATTCGCTTTGCCGGTTGGGTCTGGATTTGGATATTGAATCTGTATGTGATGTATCCGCGGAGCTTATCGAGGATAAATCACTGGACTGGGACAGGCAGATTGATTATGCAGCAGTTCAGTTTCGCCGAGGTGTCAGGGCATGGATGTGCGCCAGCGATCGGGCCGGCTATATGTTGTGCCGGGGATTGATGGACCGGGGGATTAGGGTGCCGAATGATGTTTCAATCACCGGCTTCGATAACAGTGAGACCGACAGGCTTGGGTGTCGGGAATTGACGAGCGTAACCGTGCCCGCCTTAAAAATCGGCGCCGAGGCGCTTAGGCGATTGATAACCCGCCTTCGTCATCCGACCGGGCCGTATCTTCACGTGGAGTTGCCCTGCAAATTTGTGGAAGGCCTTACAACCGCCGCACCCAGCGCCGATTACACAGCTTCCGCGAAGATTTTAGATTAGTTTTCTACAAAGCCAGCTAAAAAGTCGGGAGAGAGGAGCAGCATTGAAAATACGGAAACATTCTGCATTTGGAGAAAGGACAAAAATGCACAACCAAAAAGCAATTTACCTGTTTTTACTTTGCGTGCCTGTCGTATTGGCATTGGTTAATGTTGCTATTGCCGCAGGTCCTATGTCCATCAGGATGACGGCGGAAACCGCCTCGGACCCCAGCGGTGTAGAATACTACTTCGACGAAACCAGCGGCAATCCGGGCGGCTCGGACAGCGGCTGGCAGGACAGCCCTTTCTACAGAGACAAAGACCTTTTGCCCGACACCGGGTACATCTACCGCAGCAAGGCAAGGGATAAAAGTCCGAATCTGAACGAAACCGCCTGGTCGGAGCCTGAATCTGTTACGACCGGCAATCCTATGGATAAACTGGCTCCCTTTATCCTTCACTGGCTACGTTCGGACTGCGAAGACCCCGACTGGTGCGAAGGTGCCGACCGCACAGGTGACGGCTTCGTAGGTGCCGAGGATTTTGCCGTTTTCGCCACTGCCAACTGGCTCGAATTCTGTCTTAAGGGCTACTGGATGTTCAATGACAGTCCTTTTGACGGCGATGCTTTTGACAGCTCAGGCTTCATACGCCAGGGCAGCTTGGTGGGTGATGCTAATTTCTTAAACGATCCCGAGCGGGGACAGGTGCTCAGCTTAGATGGAAACGGCGATTACGTCCAGATAACTGGTTATAAGGGTATAACCGGTGTACAACCTCGGACTGTATGCGCCTGGATAAACGCGGGAACCGCCAGTGATATTGTCTCCTGGGGCGATATAGCCGGTCAAATATGGTTGTTCTACATTACTGGAGACGGGTATTTACGTGTAAGTACTTGGGGAGGCGGTGATCTCATAGGTGATGAAGATTTGCGTGGCACCGGTTGGCGTCACGTGGCCGTTACTTACGAATCACAGACACAAAGTGCCGTGCTTTATGTTGACGGCAGCGAACACGTCTCGGGTACTTTGCAGATCGATACGGATTCCGATATGGATGTCAACATAGGTGTTCTAAGCGAGGTCAATCACAGATATTTCAACGGCCTGATTGACGATGTTCGCATCTACAACCGCGCGCTGGACGCCTCCGAAATCGCAACGTTGGCGGGTAATTAACTTTAGTGTTGGATTGTCGGTGTTTGGACTGTTGAGGACAAGGGATGTAATTATGAAAAAATTGACAATTGTTCTAATGGTATTTTGTATTAGCAGTTCCGCACTGACAACCATCGAAGATATTGATCCGCCGCAATGGGGCAGTACCCAACCCGCTGCGACTCTTGTCTATCAGCTTGACGAAGATGGAGATTACATTGGTGGAAATGTAGAACCATCATGCCTGGAAGGTTCGGACGAATTTATGTTGGTTGTACCTGAGGGTAGTACCTGGGCCGACGGAGCGCTTACCGGAACAGGAGATTTCTTTTTTGCCATGGGGATTCCCGAAGGTTCCGGGGAAAATATAACTATTCGAGCACAATCCCTTATCACAAACGAAGCCCCCTGGGAATATATTGTAGATATTCGTGACAACGAATTTGGTTTCCTGGACGAAATTAATATTTCACCAGATTATGATCCGGACGGTTTTTATGTGATGCAGGGCACTATGGGGTATCATCCTGACGCCTACTTTGCCGGTGTCTCAATAGTAGGAGCAAGTCAAGAAAAGGTCCTTGAAGGCGTTATCATTGATGTGCTCGTTCATGATGGCGTCGCTCCGGATATTGGTGCTCGTGTATCGAGTTGTTTCGTACCTGAGACAGACCCACCAACACCCGACCCGATGACCTGGGCAGCAGCACCCAGTGCCGACGGAACCTCTCAAATCAGCATGACCGCAACAACCGCTTCAGATCCATCCGGTGTCGGGTACTACTTCGAAGAGACTTCCGGTAATTCAGGTGGTACGGATTCCGGCTGGCAGGATAATACGAGCTATACTGATACCGGCTTAGATGGCAGCACACAGTACTGCTACAGAGTTAGAGCCCGTGACAAGAGTGCCAATCAGAACACAACCGCCTGGTCAAGTCCTGATGCCTGTGCTACTACTGATGTACCAGATACCGACAATCCCGGGCCTGATCCGATGACGTGGGTGGCCGCGCCCAGTGCTAACAGCCCTTCTCAAATCAGCATGACTGCAACAACCGCTTCGGACCCATCCGGTGTCGAGTACTACTTCGATGAGACTTCCGGTAATCCAGGTGGTACGGATTCCGGCTGGCAGGATAGCGCAAGCTATTACGACCTCAACCAGGATCCTGATACTCAGTATTGTTACCGGGTAGCGGCTCGTGACAAGAGTATAAATCATAACACAACAGCCTGGTCAAGCCCCGATGCGTGTGCCACTACACTGACGGCTGTTGATGCTTTTTATTCTCCGTGTGCCGTTGTGGAGGATGGTTCCGGAAGCAACGTATATGTTGCGGAAAATACCGCAAATCAGGTAGAACAGATTAATACCGGCTCGCAAACGGTAACGGACACCTATTCGCTAACGGATGCACCCAGCGGTGTGGCCATA
>DUZQ01000068.1 GCA_013349435.1 Planctomycetota bacterium
ACTCACCGACTCACCGACTCACCGACTCACCGACTCACCGACTCACCGACTCACCGACTCACCGACTCACCGACTCACCGACTCACCGACTCACCTTCGTCTTACATCATTTCAATCTTCGCCTGCAGAGCGCCTGCCACCTTCAGGGCGTTAAAGATAGCTATCATATCTCTCGGAGTCGCACCTATCGCATTGAGGGCGTTTGCCAATTCCGTTACCGTAACCACCCGGGGCACTCGAATAAGATGCCCCTGCTCTTCCTCAACAGATAAGGATGAGTCTTCGACCACCTCCGTTGTCGCCCCCTCGGTAAACGGTGCTATCGGCTGAGACACAAATTTCTGCTCTTTAATCTTGACAACCAGGCTTCCCTGGGCCACCGCCGTCTCCGATATCCCCACATGACCACCAGCTACAATTGTGCCCGTCCGCTCGTTTATCACGACTATGGCGGGCATATCAACCTCCACATCCAAGCTTGTAATGTGGTCAACAAAACCCGCTGCGTCCGCCCTGCCCACTCCGGGCGGTATCCTGACTTTTATCGTCCCGGCATCGGCAACAAATGTGCTGCCCGGATAAACGATTTCTACCACCTTTCGAATCCTCTCAGCGGTCGTAAAGTCGCTGTCCCGCAGGTTCAGTGTGATGTACCGCTGCTGACCGACAGTCTCAATGAAGTTGGATAACTCCTCTTTTTCAACGTACGCTCCACCGGGAATCCGCCCGACTGTTGGGTGATTCTTTGCCGCCTTGCTGCCGGTCTTGCCTTCCACCGTCCACGAAGCCGTCGATATCGATGCCGTCCGAGCCACCGCGTAAACCAGTCCGTCGAGGCCCTTAAGCTCGGTCGCAAGCAGCACACCACCCTGTAAACTCGTGGCGTCTCCAACCGCAGATACATTTATGTCTATCCTCGACCCGACCCGGTCCCACGGCCCCAGCTCTGCTGTAACGATTACCACGGCTATGCTGCCGCTACCCAGCGTGCTCGGTGAAAATGTCATACCTCCCTCCCGCTGCAACAAACTTGACAACATCTGCCGGCTCGGAACCGCGGTATCTCCGGTGGCATTAAGCCCCACAACAAGACCCGTGCCCATGAGAGGATTGCCGCGAACCCCCTGAATCTCTACAATATCCTTAATACGCGCGCCACTCGAAACGCCGACCGCGCAAACCAAAAAAAACAAAAATGTATTCAAACGAAATCTCATAACCATAGCTCCGCAAAGAGACCGCCAAAAAGCTTTCCCAAAAAACAAGATATAAGCCTCAGAACGGCCACAAAGCATCAAATATTGTCGCAAGCCAACCGGGCTTGGTGTAGTTCGGCGTAACTCCCTTGTTAATCGTAACAATCTTGAAATCCGCGACCTGGTCACTGCGAATCGTATTATCAAATGCAATATCCCTCGGACGAACTATACCACTTACCTGAATCGTAACCTTGTCTCCGACCACATCCCGATGACGCGTACCCAAAACAACAAGATTGCCGTTCGGATGAATGTCCTGAACAACAACCGTCATACGGTCCGTGTAGGTACGCTTGTCCTCATAATCCGATTCACCGTCCAATGACTTGCTCGCAGCGGCCGTAAAAGACTCGGTAACTCCCGGTATTTTGGGCAGCCATGAAAAAGGTGCATCACTCAGTTCCGTCTCAGGATTGAAAGTTATGCTTCTGCTGCTTTCATTTTTCAACTCCCTCTCGATCTCGTTCTTGATATTGCTCGTCTCACTGATAATTATTGTCAAAATATCGCCAATCGCCCGCGCCTTGTCATCTGCATAAATCCGCTTGGTGTTCTTGTCACGCTTGGCCCAGATTGACCCTGCATCACATCTGCTGCACACAACACCGAAAAACTGCCAAAAAATTAAAAGCGCTGTTATTATCACCAGTTTATTATTCACTGCATCACCTTTCAGAAAACCGGCTCAATCGTACCGTCAGCCATGACCTTGCCTACTATTATCCGCGAATTACTCGGACCCTTCACCCTGATATACTGGCCCACCTTGCCGTCGGAAAGTGCCACACCTACCGCCGAAACATAAAGGCCCCCCGTGTCAATCTTCATAACCACCGTCTGCCTCCTGTTAATCACCACAGGAGGCTCGGCAGGCCCAACCACATTTCCGGTGATAACAGCACCCTTCTTTATGAGCCTTTTGGCAACCTGTCCATAAGGCACAGACCAACCCGCAGGTTCCGGCGACGAGCCCATTACCGTTTCAACCTCCACATTTTCGGGGCTTAGCACAACGCCCGGCCCAATATCAACCGACGCCAATACCCGCCGGTGCTTATATTTCAAATCAAAACCAACCTCGCATCCACCAGTCTCAATCCCGTTTATCACTACCCCGACCCATACCGCGGCCTTGTCCTTTCTGCTGTACCTGCCTAACCTGGCAACAAGTTTTATTTCACCGTCCTGCTCTGCTAAAACCCAGTCTTTCGGCTCCCTCACCAGCGAAATATCACTAACCGATTCATAGACCCCCTGAGTCTTGAGAAACGCCAAAGCCACCTCAGCGAACCGCCGGCCGCTGATAACCCTCTCCTGTCTTTTTACCTTGACCTGCTCAGCACCACTAAGCGATACATCCTGTGCCTTGATACCATTCGAGGCAAGCCGACTCAGAATCGTCGGCCTGTCAACCACAATCTGCTGGCCAGTCAGTGCAAACCTTCCCAGCCCGATTTGCCTGGCTTTGCCGACAGAATCTTCATCACCCCGCACTACTCCAACCGCTCCTAATTGTATGAAATCAGTCTTAACAACAACCTCCCGCGGCAGGTAAATCCGCAAAGTATTATTCTCGGCCCCTTCCCCATCGCCCACAGGCTGCTCACCAAAGCAATACGGCCGCCCCAGAAAGGCAAAGATAACTACAATTACTGCAACAGTTTTATTCATTTTCTGTCCTCTGTTTATCTAATCAGGAGGTTCAGATTCCTGAGAATGTTGTCACCAGCCCTTATCACCCGGCTGTTTATCTCGTAACCACGCTGGGCCGTGATAAGATTCACCAGCTCAGTCACCATTTCCACGTTTGACTTCTCAAGGGTCTTTGACAAAAGACTGCCAAAACCATCCTCTCCTGCGGTTCCCGAGGTTACCGTCCCGCTGGCCTCGGTCTCCCGGTAAAGGTTGTCTCCCTCGGCACTTAGACCCGCGGGATTCGCAAAACGGTACAACTCAATTGTTCCCAAAGTCGTGCTGCCGGACGGGGTCATTACACTGACTGTTCCGTCGGCTCCAACATCGACAGTTGAGGCATTTTCGGGTATCGTTATCCCGGGACTTACCATATAACCGCTCGAATTGACCAGTTGGCCGTTCGCATCCATATTAAGAGAACCGTCCCGCGTGTAACGCTTATCACCGTTGGCAAGAGTAACCTCGAAAAAACCACTACCCTGAATCGCCAAATCCAGGTCCCGGCCGGTCGTTTGAAGCTCTCCGACGGTAAATACCTTGTTAGTCGATGCCATCCTGACACCGCTGCCTATTTCAAGACCGCTCGGTGCGGTTATACCGGAGGCAATCTCACGACCCGCCTCACGCAACTTAAGGTAAAGCAAATCCTGGAAATTTACCTGGGCACGCTTGTAACCGTTCGTGTTCATATTCGCCAGGTTATGGGCTATCGAATCTATCATCGTCTGCTGAGCGGACATTCCTGTAGCAGCGGTCGAAAATGCCTTAAGCATAATTAAGCTCCTTGCTCAAATTAACTATTTGCAACACCAATAATAGTCTTGGAGTTCTCACGGCGCCGAACCAACAGTTTCATACTTGTCTCATAAAGCCTTGATACCGTCATCAGGTTAACTATCTCCTCCATCCGGTTTACATTCGAGTTCTCCTGGTATCCCTGTCTTACCATCGCCTTTTCGGCTAAATCCGGCTGCAGGCCCTGGGGCGCACCAAAACAGTTCTTGCCCGCCGGAAAAAGCTCCGACTCGTTCTCCTTGAAATCGACAATCTTTAATTTTCCCAACGAGCCGGCGGTGGTGCTTATATCTCCACCCTCATCAATACTTATTTCCTGAAAACTCACACTGGAAGGGATTATAATCGGGCCATCGGTACCTGAGACCATCCTGCCCTCATCGTCAACCAGTTGACCTTGAAGATTAACCTGAAACATCCCGTTGCGGGTGTAAAGAGGTCCGCCCGGTGTCTCCACCACGAAAAATCCTTTTCCGTTGATTGCCAAATCGAGGCTGCGCTGGGTTTTCAACAGACTGCCCTGGGAAAAATCCACGGCGCTGTCGATATTTATTTGACCCTCAGGGTCCGCTTCGCTCTGAACATCTGAAAGCAGGCTTAAAAGCTCTCTGCTGAACGAATTGACCGTACGCTTATAACCGGCTGTATTGATGTTCGCCAGATTGTGCGCGATGATACTATATTGTTTTGTAAGTGAGTCAACGCTCGTTCCCAACTCACCGCCGGGATTAACCACTTTGCCGCCCTGCCACTAAAGCCGAATTTTCCTTTTTTTCCGATTCCTCAATTGCGCAACTGATTGCAATATTGTTCGTAACACGAACAAGCTCATCAACTCCCGCTTCATTCAAACCTATCAACTCCACACCGATCAAATGCTCCCGGCCGCTTTCTCGAATCCCCCGAACCTCACCGATATCCTGTATGAATCTGCCGTCCTGCAGTTCAAACACCACAACAAGGCGGTCGCCACGCCCGACCTGAATTTCAGAAGATATCAGCAGACCGGGGCCCGAAAGCTCCGTCACCGTGCCCCGAACAAATTCCGGCACAGCAGGCTCGCCCCACAAACCACTCTTTACCATCGGAAAATGCGCGACCAGCGCCGGCTTTCGTACCTGAACTCGAAGGAACCTGCGCCTGTTGACAAAAGTTATGTTATCCGAGTGGTTCAGCACCAGTTCGGCACCCCCACTTGCTATCGTAAGTACATTAAACTCCCATGTGGCGGCGCCAAAACAATAACAAACATTCCATAATTGGCCCGCGGTGCCGCTGAGAGGTAAATCCGGGACTACGACAAATTCAAGCTCGTCGTTCCTGGTTACGACAGCGTCAATTCGTGTGACATCCGGACCGCTTGAAGGCGCTATGGATACCTTTTTACCAACGGGAATCTGGCGACTGCTCAACCCTCTGCCCCCACCGCCCCTGAGCCCGAATGAATAAACCTTCTCTTTGAAACCGAGCTTTTTCCGGATAGAGTCAACCATCGCATTGAGTTTCTTCCTCTCGGCGGGATTCCGGAGCGACGCAAACTTTTCCTGCATAAACTTCACTGACCCCCGGTTAAAGGCCGCCATTATGGTAAATATCGTATCCTTCCGCTTCACCAGCGATTTGCTTGTTATGTCCTCAAGTATTTTACGCTCCTGTAAACTTAAACCGTGATTGTCGGCATATTCATCAAACTTCCGGTCCAGTGCCTCTTTCTGGCGCTCAATACGAAATCTTCGCACCGCCAAAAGAACTATCGTAAGAATAAATACAATTGATGCGTTCAACAGAACGAACCACTTGTTTGTAAACACGCTCTCCTGGCCCACTCCAAGACGGCGCAGCGCAGACCACTTCTCGTCAGGCCCAAGTGCCGCCAACAACTCGTAACCAACGCTCGACATCCCTGATAACATAATCCGAGCTTTTCAATAAATTACCTGATTAAATTCGTCAGCTCTCTCAAAAGATCGTTCGCCACCCTGATGGTCCGCGCATTCGACTGAAATCCGTTCTGGGCCTGCATCAGATTCACAAACTGCGTCGCCACGTCAACATTCGACTGCTCCAGACTCTTACTTGTCAGCGAACCTACCCCCCCGGAAGCGGCTACCGATGCCACTGCTTCTCCGGAGTTGGCGGTCGGAAGATAGTAACCGTTCCCGACAGCCTCAAGACCGTTGGGGTTCTGGAACGAGGCAAGCTGAATAACGGCCACATCCGCCTTGACTCCGTTGGTAAATGTCCCCACAACAGTACCGTCGATATCGATTGAAACCCCCGCCAGCGTTCCCGCTTCGTAACCATCCTGGCTCAAAGCCGCCGCGCTGGACTGGGTGCTGTAGAATTGTGTCAGGCCCCCGAATTCGCCGACCGTGCCTAAATCCATCGTCATATTTTGCGTCGTTCCGGCGACAAACTGAACGCCAATCGTTAAGCTCTCTGAACCGCTTGCCAAACCGTTGTAAGAACCGTCTGAAGCAAACTGGATACCCGAGATGCGCCGGTTAAAAGTGTCGGAGTTGACAAAATCGTAACTGGTCCAGTCCCCCGACAATTCTCCCGAAATCGTCGGTATAACAAGGTCCCACGTATTTTCCGTATCGGTCTTGACAAATACGCCGTTGAGCACATGCTGATTGCCCAACGGGTCATAAACCGTGATATTGAAGCTCTTACTGTCGTTACCCCCGGCGGTAGTCAAATCGAAATAGGTCGGCACACTAAGGTCGTCCGCTCCTGCAGCTATGTAAGACATTGATGTAATCTGCGCTACACTATAGCCCCCGGAGTCGCCGGTAATCTCTATCTCCCCGGAACTGTTGAGCGTTGCTGTGGAACTGTCAAAAAGAGCTGTAATCTGGTCTAATACGTCCTGCCAAGTATCGCCGGCCCCTGCCGCCGCTCCCGTCCAGGTAACATCCTGATTCGTAAACGTAGTCCCGTCCTCTTTCACTCCGGATATACGGATTGTTCCCGTATCGCCCACCCCCAGCGCCGTGTTCCACTGATCAAGGTCCGACATATATGAAGAAGCGGTCGCTATTGTAGCGCCGCTGTTCGTCGTATAAGCCTGATTGCCCGTAATCTTGTGCCGGGTCGCCGCGGTAGCGCTGTCCGTCGATGAACGTAAATTGCCGTTGATAACCACGCTGGTCGTTGCACTGGCCGGCATGGCGGCATCCCACGGTATCCGAATGCTCGAATCTCCCGCCGTCTGAAAGCCCTCCGCCTCGCCGGTTGTACCTATTCGCTGAACCTTATAACCCGTCGCAGGGTCAACCAGGGTATTTTCCGCATCAATACCAAAAGAACCTATGCGAGTATAAACGTCCTGAGTGCCGTTATTAAGAACAAAGTAGCCCGATCCGTCTATCGCCGCATCAAGGTCCTGGCCTGTTGCTGCAATATTACCCTGGCTCATATTGCGAGTAACGCCCGCCATACCGACTCCGCTGCCCATCTGCTGAGGGTTCGTACCACCCAGACTACCCACAGGCCCGGTAGCTGTTCTTACCGTCTGACTCAAAAGCTCCGCAAAGGTTACGTTGCTTCCTTTGAAGGCTACCGTGTTCAGATTCGCCAGGTTATCTCCGGTTACATCAAGCCAGCTCTGATGAACCTTAAGGCCCGTAACTCCGGATGACAATGCGCCCATTTTATTCTCCTTTATTTGAGCTTATTAAAACGTTCGGATAACATTCTTATTCCTCAATTCCGCCCCACTCCCTGATACCACCAACCTCATAAGGCCTGACGCCGAATACAAGTTCCTCGCTCCGGCTCCCGTCAGCAAGTGTAACTGTCGCATTAACCTCCAGCATCGGCTCGCCGTCAATCATACTTACCTTCTGCACCTGTCCGCTTACCACCTGGTCATAATACCCATTATAGAAGGATACCTCTTTACCCAGCAGGCTACGGGCAAAATCAAGCTCCGCCATCAGCATCGCACCTTGAAAACTCGTATTCATATCCCCCATCGTTGAATTCATCGTCTCGATGTTTCCGTTCATCTCCTCGGTCAGTTGTAACTGCGAAAGCTGAGCAAGCTGAGCCGCCATTTGCTGATTATCCATCGGCTCAAGAGGATTCTGATTCTGCATTTGCGTTACTAACAACGTCATGTAATCCAACTGCTGTCTGCTTGCTGATACCGGCTCCATAATAAATATTCCTAACCAGCCTTATAATCTTGTTTTGTACCGACCACACATAATCGGCACCGTCGCATCTTGCTCTTCAGCTTGCAATTATTGTGCCACATCCGCCTTGTTAAAATTCGCTGCAAACCGTAAACCCCTGTTATGAAAACACTTATATTTTTATAAGCCGCCCGGCCAACCACTTAAAAACCGGGGCCCCAAAGCACACCGGCGGATAAAAATTCCCCACCTGTAGGAAAAATATGCCGACGCAGGCCACTGCACCAAAAAAACTTACAACCGCCCCTTACGAAGCTTTATAACCGAAGCCGTTGGTTAAAACGGCGGGCAAAATTAAAAATATTATCGGATGGTCCTATAAAAAATTAAAGTTTCCAAAAATTTATGCCGACTTTTACCACATAAACAAAATAAACAAATTTGGTTCACCAAACAATAGTCGTTACTTCTGTGAATAAGGTTGGTATGTCCCTGGAAAATATCCTCGTAGTCGGCAAGGATTCCAAAGCACAGCAGCTCGCACGTCCCTTTACAGAGCAGCTGTTTGCTGCAGATGATACAGATGATACATGGCAAATGATCGAGTCGGTCCAGCCCCACCTCATCCTCATCGGCTCCGGTATCAGCCATAAAAAACTCTGTTCGTTTCTCCAAACAAGAGAAGAAAAATCCATCGATACCCCAGTCGTCATAATCGGCGACAGCGACAGTGCTCAATACATCGACCAGCTTATCAGCCTCGGAGCATACGATTACCTTGAGGGAAAAGGCCGGCACCAGCAACTCGCAGAGGTGATAGAAAAGATTAAACACAATGGTTCCGGAACTGATAACGATAACAAAAGGTACTTTTCCGAGGGCTGTCCATCTTCGGTCTCTATCGTCGGCCGAAGCGATTCCACAATAAAGGCACTGAAAATGATTCGCCTCGTCGCACAAAGTTCATGCAACCCCGTTCTCATAGTCGGTGAAACCGGAACCGGCAAGGAGTTGGCTGCAAGAGCCGTACACATATTAAGGCACGGCGCCGATAAAAAATTCGTCGCAATAAATTGTGCCGCCCTGACTGCAAACCTCCTCGAAAGTGAACTCTTCGGCCATGTAAAAGGCTCTTTCACCAGTGCAGACCGTGAAAAAACCGGACTTCTCGAACTGGCCGCGGACGGCAGCATCTTTCTCGACGAAATAAATATCATGCCCGTTGAACTGCAGGCTAAACTCCTCCGGGTGCTCCAGGAAAAAACATTTAGAAAAGTCGGAGGCATAAACGAAATCGACTGCAAAGCTACTATTATCGCCTCCAGCAACAAAAACCTCGCCAAACAAGTCAAGAGGGGCACCTTCCGTTCAGACCTCTATTATCGCCTCGCTATTTGTCCTATAGCCCTTGCACCCCTAAGGGCCGAATCACGCAAAGAAGACATACTTCTGTTGGCCGAATACTTCCTTAAAAACTCGGCCGTCTGTCCTGAAAAGGCAGGAAAAATCGAAGGACTAACTAAACTTGCAGCACAGGCACTTGAAAAATATCACTGGCCAGGAAACATTCGGGAGCTGCGAAATG
This sequence comes from Planctomycetota bacterium, assembly GCA_013349435.1. Lineage (GTDB taxonomy): Bacteria > Planctomycetota > Phycisphaerae > Sedimentisphaerales > Anaerohalosphaeraceae > QNBT01. The sequence goes on from DUZQ01000068.1 coordinate 9,477, forward strand.
TCATCGAAAGGGCAATGCTGCTCGAAACAACCAACAAAATCGGCCTGAGCAACCTTGTTATGAATCCCGAGCAGTTCGCTCAAGGAACAGACGAACCGGCATCGGCCGGATTAAAAGACTTCTCGCTTGAAAGGGCTGAAAAGGAGCTTATTGCAAAGGCCCTCAACGAAGCCGGCTGGCAAAAAACCCGTGCCGCCACGATGTTGGGAATTACACGAGCCACCCTGTATGCAAAGGTAAAGCAATACAACATCCGCCAGCCCCTGGCCCACAACGCCGCCCACGCAACTGCATAACAACACTAAAAACCATCTTCTCACAATCATCGTTCGACACCCGGCGTCAATATCCATCATTGCCCTGTTCTGTCTTTTGCCTTGGGTCTTTGGCCTTGGGTGCATCTGTAATTTGTAGGTAACGTATCATAACGTCTGATTTGCCCCGGCACCTGTTTACCCTCCGTAGTTTTTAACGAAGGATGGGTGGCCGGGGTTTTATTATCAAAAAAATCAAACAAAAACCTACCTGCAAAACGCAGATGCACCCTTCGGCTTTCAGAAATATGGATTTTTGTTGACAAACAACCCGGATTCCGGTATTTATCAGCCTGAAATCGGGCGGGGTGTGGTGGAGACCGAATATATTAAAAAGTGAACAGGAACTTTTTCCACTCAGAAATAAGAGGTGTAAAATGAACAATCCGCCTGATGGCGTCCAATGCTCAAACTGCGTATTCTATGAGCCCCACGCCGAGCATTTCGGGATATGCCGAAAATACGCCCCCCACCCACACCTGCCCCACGCAACGATGGAGCGTTTCTCTGATATCCGCTGGCCGAACGTAAGGGATAAGGAGTGGTGCGGCGAATTCTCAAAAAACACACCAAAAAACTGGTCTTAAAAACCGGGCAGAAAGGTAGAATGGGCAAAGCTTTTGCCCATGCGGAGTTTCTAATAAATGAAAAAAGTTGCAGTAATAATATGTGCAGCAGGTGCAAGTAATCGCTTTGGCGGCAATAAAAAGAAGCCTTTCGTCGAGGTCGCAGGACGGGCGGCGTTTTTGAGAAGTATCGACTTCTTTGCCGACAGGGACGACGTCAAACAAACAATTCTTGCAATCCCGCCTGAAGATGATGAACTCGTCAGGCTCAAATGGGGCGCGAACCTGAGCTTTAACCAGGTCAAAATCTGCCACGGCGGACCCGAGCGATTCGAAACGGTTGCAAATGCGCTAAAGCTCGTAGCCGATGACATCGACCTGATTGCCGTGCACGATGCGGTCAGGTGCTGCTTAAAGACCGAATGGGTTGACAAAGTCATCACTCAAGCTGCCCAAACCCGGGCGGCCATCCTGGCCTGTCCGGTCGTGGCAACAATAAAAAAGGTCTCCGACAACAAGATAGTAGAAACCGTTGACAGGACTGGACTCTATGAAGTCCAGACGCCACAGGTCTTCGACACCACCCTGCTGAAAAAGGCCTACAAGAACATTGAAAACGTTGACAAAAGTACTCTGACCGATGACTCAGCCCTTGTCGAGGCGATGGGAAAACAGGTTACTATCGTCCAAACGGACAGCTCAAATATCAAAATTACGCACAAAAGCGATATCCCGATAGCCGAAGCGATAATAAAATCCCGCCCCAAAGCCAGGCCCGAAGGGCCGATTGGGCCCTATGTCGAGGCTCAGTGGTAACTTAAAATTAGATATAAGGTCCCCCAGAACAGAAAAAACCGCTGCGGACAGGGCAAATTTCTTTTCTGATTGCCCTTGACACCGGCACGCAAACTGGTAATGTTATAAGTTGACTGAAGACAATTTCCGCGTTTGAAATTGAAAGGAGTTCACAATGTCGAGGATAGTTTCTGTACCGGCACTCATATTGCCGGTGTTGTTCGTAGCCGGCTGTGTTGAGCAGGTGGCAAAAGATGACCCGCGTTTCCAACTGGACCCTGCTGAGGCCACCTTGGCGGTTGATGAAGGTTTTATCATACCCGCAGCTTCGGAGATTGACCTTGTCGAAAAGATGGCCGCTCACCGAAGTGCTTATCAGGCCGCGCTTGCCAAACTTGTGGAATATTACACAACAAGCGGTGATGCCGCTAAACTGCAATGGGCCAGGCGCGAGATGGATTCACTGGTTCAATATCGTTATCTGATGCCTGCTGAAGCAATGCAGGCCCCTCTTGCGGCGACAGATTCTATTGAACAGGCCGATGCCCTCTTCGAGGAAGCAAAACAGCTTTACTGGGAAGCAAAGAGATTGATGGTTATTGCCGATGAAGACAAGCTTCGCATGGCGCTTAGAGGCTTTAACAGGTTAATCACCGACTATCCAACCAGCGACAAAGTCGATGACGCAGCATACAGAGCAGGCCAGATCTATGAGCACTTCAAAGATTATCAGATAGCAGCGGTTTATTACCAGCGCACCTTCCAGTGGGATGATAATACACCCTACCCGGCCAGATTCAAGGCTGCCTATGTGCTCGACAGGAATCTGCACATGAGAAAAGAGGCTCTGGCCCTTTATAGGCTGGCAGTCGACAGAGAGTCGAGATATGAGGGCAATACCGAATTTGCCCAAAGGCGTATTCTCGAGATGACCAGGAAAGAGGCTGAGGCCCCGGAATAATTTGCCGGTCTCCAAAAAAGCTGTAAACTCAAAACGACCGATTTAAGGCTGTCTGTCGGCAAAAGTCGGTCCGAAAAATCGGCGTCGGGCCTGTTGGCTCTGGAGGCAGGCCCGATTGCTTTTGTGGCCCAAAATGCTGTCCCAATTCGAGAAAAAGGTCGCTGATCTCATAATCCCATCGCCTTTTATCCACCCCGCCGAGTCGGTACTGCTGGCGGTTTCGGCAGGAGCAGATTCAGTTGCGATGATGTTCGCTATGCGCAGGCTCAAACACTCAGGAAAAATCGGCACCCGGCTGGTCGTCGGCCACGTAAATCACAACTTGCGCCCAGGGGCGTGCGATAATGACCAACAGTTTGTGGTAAGACTTGGTAAAAAAATGGGCTTTAAGGTGGTAACACGGTCCGTGGATGTGCGGTCATTCGCAGCCCAAAGCAAGCTTTCCATTGAAACTGCAGCCCGGAAGCTCCGCATCGGTGCACTTACAGATATTGCAAAAGAAACCGGTTGCAAATCTATCGCAACCGCACATCACAAGGACGATAACGCCGAGACGATTATACACCGGCTGCTTCGCGGTACGGGTTTTCGAGGCCTGGCGGGAATCTGGCCTGACAAATCATTTGCTGATGAAGTTACATTTGTAAGACCTCTGCTATGCGTAACCCGGGCCGAGATAATTGAATACTGCAGGACAAATAACCTCCACTGGAGACAAGACCACACAAACCTTGACATCAGCTACACCCGCAACTACATCCGACATTCACTCCTGCCGCATTTGCAGAACGACTCCAGCGGTTCGCTTGTGGAGCAACTGGCACAGTTGTCCCGAAAATCCATAAGCCTCCAAAAACGCGTTCGTCAAAAGGTTCAGAAAGTGTGGCCGGTCGTTCTCTCGGATTCTCACCCCGATAATATTACTCTCAACGGCAAAATATTCCTTGACCAAAGCCAAATCATTCAGGCCGAACTTGTCCGACGCACTCTCACCGCTCTCGGAATCGGTCAGAGGGATTTCAAAACGCTGCACTACAGGAATATCTTTGAACTGGCAAAAGCCCCGAACGGAAAAAGGCTCGAACTTCCCGGAGGCTTAATCGCCGAAGCTGAGTACGAAAAAATTATTTTCCACCGTCCACAGAAACCAAAAAAATCGCCGCCCCCCCCTGAAATTAGTCCCAAGGCCCTGGAAATTCCCGGCTGGTCACAATATGAGGGCTGCACGATAGAAGCGAATATTCTTGACGCAGGGGAATGTGAAATTGCCGTATTCAAAGCCGCCAAAGACAAAAACATCGAGTGGTTCGATTATGATAAAATAACCGGCGAGGTTGTGGTGCGCCGGCGAAAATCCGGCGATAAGTTTTGGCCTTTAGGCGGCGCGGGCGAAAAAAAAATCGGGAAATTCCTTACCGCGCAGAAAATAACCCGCAGCCTCCGGCAACGATTGTTGATAATCGCCGACAGCGAAAAAATCATCTGGCTCGCCGCACTAAGGACAAGCGAGATAACCAAAGTTACAGACAAAACACAAAGGATTCTGCAATTGCGCTTTTCCGCCTGACTGAATCCACCAGACCGGGCCGGAAATTAACCGTGCCCGACTTCTTCAAAAGACCACACAAAAGAAAAGCCCCGCCCTTTGGCGGGGCCTTCGGTTCTCAAGCCGTGTTTTTGGTTAGCAGGGTTTCACCATCGTCGCACATGGGCCTTTCTTGCCTTCGCCCACTTCAAACTCAACCTTCTGCCCCTCATCAAGCGACGCATAGCCGCTTGTCTGAATCTCCGAGTGGTGGACAAACAAATCATCCCCACCGTCATCCGGGCAAATAAAACCATATCCCTTACTTGAGTTAAACCATTTTACTGTACCTGTACTCACTTGAACTTCTCCTTGGGCCTATTCACCGGCCCTAAACTAATATCTCTCATTATTCATTTAAAGGAAGCATACTCTTGAGAGATGAAAGGATATACCTCACGAACAACTAATATACCAAACAAAACTGCAAATGTTCAACGAAAATAAATTACCACCCTTCCTCACAAACCATTATACCTCTTTTCATAAACATCAAACAAACAAAACTCATTATATTCATATTATCGGCGTGTTTGGTCGATGTCAACGTTAAATTTAGCTAAAAATTACATTTTTTTCAACTCCAATCGGACTACCCAATCCCGCTCCTCATTGAAACATTTCCAATCACTATCCCCTCGCCGCCGCCAATCCCGCCTTATCAGGAAAGTTCAGGCAGGCGAATTCACCGTATAGTTCTATCGCCTTTTTATCGTATGCCCTTGCAGCATCGGTCTTTCTTTTGAATCGGCCCAAATAAATCCGCTTTCCTTTATGCCAAATGGCTGCCTCAAAAACCTCTCTTTTCTTGTGGTGAAATACCCCTTTATATTCCAAGCCGGACGTAAGCTTGACCCGTCTGTTCCGGGCGTTTTCCTCCGGCGTTGCCAGCCTGAGATTGCCTCTTCGGTTATTCAGTCCGTTGTGATCCCTGTGGTCCACCAACTTATTCAGAGGCGCTTTCATAAGCCAGCGATGCATAGTTGTCTTTTTCACAAGAACATTTTTGCTGTTCTTATCAATCAGTTTGCCCCTAACAGCATAGTAAGTCCTCCACCCCTTCTTTGCATACCATTTATATTTACTCACTCGCTCATAATCCGCCGCATCAACAATCGCAACCTTGCCCTGTGTAAGCGGTATCAGTTTCGCACCTTCTGCTAACGCCTCCTCCAGCGCCGGCGGAGTATGACCATTATCTGCGAAGTTTCCGCACACAGCCCCAGGCCGAACCTGCCACCACTGGCCCTCTGTACCCTCCTTATTAGCACAAATAATCGTCGGCCTTTTCGCACCGTTCAGAGGTGTTGAATACGCGCAGTACTCACACCTGCGATATTCCCTTTCTCTGCCCGCCAAATTTCATCCGCCACATTTCTCTGCTGCTGCATTGCCCCATTTCCATTCGTGCCGCCGTTGTGCGAAGCGAAAACTCATTAGTCGTAACCGAACCGGCAAGTCGAAAAGAGCTTGTTAAAAGCTTAAGCAATACAAAAACCCGACATCTCGTGGCCGAGTTGCCGGGGGCCCTCTGTCATACTAACCATCATACCCCATTTTTTCTAAGGTAAAAGCATAATTTTCACTTTTTTTCTAACATATTTTTCTGTTGTATATATTACTAACAGTTTTAATATCATATAATGTCCAATTTCAAAAAATTATTTTTGTTTTTTAGAGTGGTTGTTTCGTCCTAAATAATTGTATCAACCAACACGGTTACGCACCGCCCACCAATCTTTGAATTGTTTAGAAAAAAGGAATCTTCGATGAATACAAACTACATTCGATGGTTTGACTTCGGTAAGGAAAACCCTCTTTCTGAATCTGAATAAATTGAACTCTGTCTGTATATTTGCCGTGTACATATGTAAAACATTACTCTTTACAATAAAAATATCCTTGCTTATACGTAAATATTAAGTCGTTTGCCAAAAAAAAAATTCACTTTTTAAGAATATTCTTGTTGAAGTAAACCTTATACATAACTATTATGATTCCCGCTTAGAACATATATTCATTAATATGGGCAGGACAATTCAATCGGTTTTATATACCATGGGGTACCGTAAAATTGATACCTCTCAAAGAATAAAAACAGACAGGGAAAACGAACCAGGTATTTTTTTTACATTTATTTTATATATGTGTGTGTTTTCTACCGTTTTAAAATATGAATTCTTGCATATTGTATTTTTTTACGCTTTGTTCAGTAAATCTAAGGAGCTTCACCGATGGATTATGAAATTTCAGAAAGCACCCTTTCTCAAACGACAAAATGCCACTGCGAATTTGCCTGTTTGAAAAAGGGCGGAACTCCAAAATGCGATGTAGAA
>DUZQ01000069.1 GCA_013349435.1 Planctomycetota bacterium
GAGCGTAATAGCAGCCGGTAAAGCCGCGGATATGCGGCGGGGCCTGGTGAGGCGGACGGCAAGAGCAGCCGATGAGATAATAGCAGCAATTATCAGAAAGATTTTTGCCGAAGATACAGCCATAGTCAGCAGAATCGTTACGCCCAGTCCACCGGAAAAGCTCCCGGCTGCCTCAAGGATATATACCCTTGAAACGGCAAGTTTATCATCCAGCCGGCTCCATCTTGAGGCGGTGGGGAAGAACAGTCCTGTGATGCAACTGACAGGGGCGTTAACCAGGACCGACATAAGAATCATAAGTGCGGTGGGGAACAGATGGTAAGCCCGGATACCGGCCAAATTTCGTCCGTAGAGGATTAATGTCCATTGGAGGACAAAGGCGGGTATATATGCCAACAAAAGCAGTTCGATGTGTTTCTGGCAAAGTTCGGCAATGTGTTTGTTTTTGTAAACAATAAAGGCGGCGAAGCCTACCCAGAGGAACCAGGAGGCGAAAAAGACTGCGACTGCGATGTCGTTTCCCTCGAAGGTTGAGATAAAGTCGCGGAACAGGAGAGTCTGTGCAGCAATTGTGAACAGGCCATAGCTGAATACGAAAAAGCTGCGAAGCATTTTCATCATTCATGCTCACCGAAAACATCGGCCTGGAAGACGAGAAGCTGTGCGTCCAGTTTCCAGGCATCAGGTTGCAGACCCGCTTTTGCCGAAAGGTGTGATAGCATCTGTTCGAGATTCCATCCCTGCTCGGGTGCGACCTGTGGGAGGAAGACAGCGGAGCGTTCTTGTTTTCTCAGTATTACACCGTCCGTTCCGATTCTGATTTTTTCCGGTGAGTCAATCGGTTTTGGGACGGTCAGGGCGGAGATTTCAAAGACAAGCCTGTCGTATTCAGAAGCGGTTACCGGCGGGAATCGGTAATCGTTAACGCCTGCGTTGACGGCGTTTCTTATGACCGACTCATAGAGCGGTCCTCGCGGAATTATATCGCCTATGCATCCTCTCAACATACGGTTTTTTTTGAGAGTAACAAAGGCGGCACCGGTTTGTTTGATTGATTCTGTAAGTTCCACTCCCACATCGGAGGGTTGGGGTATTTTGTTTTTTTCGAGGTAGAAGCGAAGGGATTGTTTTGCCAGCTTCAACAATGCGGCTTTATCGGTTTCGGTTAATTTCTGAGTTTGTATTTTTGGTTCCGGGTTTTTTTTGTTCCATTTTCCGGTAAACGCGACGGCGAGGTAACTTACCGAGTTGCTGAAATCGCCCATCATTTGGCCGCTCGTTGTGTATTTGAGCAGCTCTGCTTTTGTCGATTCGGGGCACATTGCCAGCAGTATTGATATTGGGATATATCCGCATATTGTGGCACCGGTTTTTCCTTTAAATTCGAGAAAACCGTTATGGTCGAGATTGGCAATATGCTGGTAGGCATCCATATCGAGTTTCTTTATCTGTTCGGGGATATTTTCTTTGAACGGCGTGTAACCGTAGTTTGGGCCGTAATGCACAAAGTCGGAGCTTGCGACAACGAGGGTGTCGGCGTCAATGAGGCTGTTGAGGGTATCGGCGGCGTCTTTAATCTGGTTTGGGGAACAATTGCCGGCGACGATGGGGACAAGTTTAAAATCCGTTCGGCCGAACTGCAAAAGGGGTATCTCGATTTGAACGCTGTGCTCATTGGCGTGTGCCTGAGGGATGTTGCGAAACATGGGATTTTCTTTGAGTTTTTCGATGAACTTGGTGTCAAGGGGGACCAGTCCGAGGGGTGTGCTGTAATGGGTAGCTTCAGGGACACTGAGTATGCCGGGCATATTGACGTAGTGGCTGGGGCCGATTACGATGATTCTTTTGTATCTGTTTGGAGCGGTTTTTGCGGCGTAAGCGGCGGTTTGCCCGGAAAAACGGTACCCGGCGTGTGGCATTATTAAGGCGATGAGGTCGGATTTTGTGGTAACATCAGCTTTTTCGAAGAATCCGTTGATTTGGTCGCGCATCATCGCGGCATCGGCTGGATACCAGCCTCTTTGGGCAAGTGGGCTGGTGAAGACGACTTTTTGGTTTTGTTCGTCTTTCATTTGATTTTCCCCGGTTTTCGAACCTGTATAGTTTATTTGTTCGTTATTATCCCGCGTTTTGGCATTTTTCCGGTGCATCGGCGGTTCGCCGGATTTGGAGCAGCCGACGGATAGCACAGCAGTCAAATATAAGACTATTATCAAACAGGCCGGGTGTTTTTGGATGCTTTTGTGCTTAAGCTTCATATCAACCACTCCATTTGCCGACATTTTTTATATTTTTTTTGCTGTTGACAGGCCCCGGATAGCTGTTACATCGGACGGCCCTTGTGAACCTTCGAGGCAGGACTTTTTCGGCGATACAGCACAGTGCCGCAAGACCAGTTGAAAGTGTGCCGGATATTACCCGGATGAAATTACGCCTTGTCATTGCCATACTCCGTAGATTTTTTCATTGCAATCGGGACAGCAGCCTTTGCTGAGCCTGTTTTGCAAAATAGTATATCCGCTGCGCTCAATCAAGAGTGCTTTGCATGATGGACAATATGTATTCTGTCCTTCGGCGCTTAGTATATTTCCTATGTACACATAATTCAATCCTTCCTCGAGTGCAATTTCGCGTGCTGTATCAAGGGTTTGGGCCGAGGTGGGCGGCAGGTGTCTCATTTTGTAACGCGGCGAAAATCTCGAAAAATGCATCGGTGTATCACTACCGAGGTTTGCTCTTATCCATTTAACGAGCCGGCGTATCTGCTCGGGCCTGTCGTTAAGCGTGGGAATCACCAGATTTGTAACTTCCAGGAGTATTCCGCTTGCCTTTGCGATGACCAGGGCGTCCAGGACGGGCTTGAGGGTTCCTGAACAGATGTTTCGATAGAAATCTTCGGAGATACCTTTTAAGTCTATATTTGCGGCATCAATGAATTTGAGCAGCTCTTTCCAGGGTGCCGGATTAATGTAACCTGCGGTTACAAGGACGTTTCGAATATTGTTTTCGTGCGCGAGCTTTGCTGTATCATAAGTATATTCGTAATAAACAACGGGGTCGGTATATGTGTAAGCCAGCGAAGGAAAGCGATTTTCGCGGGCGATTTCAACGAGCTTTTCGGGCGGATATGGTGCAGCCGGTGTGTCTTCGGGATTTGCCTGGGATATCTCCCAATTCTGGCAATTGAGGCAGTGCAGATTGCAGCCGACTGTTGCCAGCGACAGGATATTTGTGCCGGGCAGAAAGTGGAAGAGTGGTTTTTTTTCGATGGGGTCGGAATGTATCGAACAGGGAAAGCCGTACACAACGGTTGTGAGGACATCATCGATATTGATGCGGACTCTGCAATCGCCGCTTTGCCCCGGCTCAATAATACACAGTTTCGGGCATAGCTCACACTGCACCGCCAAGTTAGCCCCCTTGGTAACTACTCAACCTGACCGACTTGTTCAACTTTCATGCCGCGGTTAAACCCCGCGTAAAACGTTTCGCGTACAACCCCGGCCACGGGTGCCGGGGCTAAATATTATGTTATCTGTTGCTTTGGCGCAGCAGATGCTATTTGATGTATCCGAGTCCTCGAAGCCGCTCGATTTGGTCATCCGTCAATGTCTTGATATTTCTTTTCGGCCCTTCCTTTTTACGCTGCTCGACATACTCGGTTCGTTTGCCGAGCGGCACATCGTAGTAGGTCAGCTCGTACGGAATCTCATATTCGGCGACCTGTTTTAACATAGTGTTCATTTCTTTGGCCAGGGAGCGATGCAGTTCCACACTCTGGTCGTAACGAATGGGCCGTTGTTCCAGAGGGTCGGCGATGATGTCGAATACCACCTGTGCTCTGGTTTGACCGCTCTTTGGAGTCAGGATTCTTATGAGTTTGTGCGTGGCCGTACGGACGGCGTAAGAGTCGGGATTTGATGCCGGAATACAGTGGTCGGGAAACTCGTGAAACATCATCCGGTCGGTAACCTTATCACCATCGAGCAAAGGCAGCAGGGTCCGGCCGTCTATTTTGTCTTTCAAAGTAATTCCGAGATAATCGAGTATAGTGGGCATTAAATCCATCGGCGAACCGAGGCTGGATACTCGTTTTGGAGTAACCGGTTCGGTTCCGTCCCGGACGGCGGGCAGCCTGACCAGCAGAGGTACCCTTACGGTTTCTTCGAAGAGGTTGAACTGGTGTTCAAAAAAGATGTTGTGTTCACCAAGCGATTCACCGTGGTCGCCGAGGAAAATTATCAGAGAATTATCCCATAGGTTCTTGCTTTTGAGGGTTTCGATCAGCTCGCCGAGTACCTGGTCAACATAAGCAATCTCGGCGTCATATCTATCGACATAATCATAGTAGTTCAGGGAATCTTCGACATACTGGTAGCTGGTAATCTGTTTCCGGTTGAGTGTTTTTACTTTATGCGTTTTATACAGGTCCCTGAATCTTTTGGGCGGCGTATAGGGGCCGTGGGGGTCGATGAAATTGGTAAAGAGGAAAAACGGCTGTGGCGGTTCGTTCTGGAGCCATTCGAGGATGGCTTTTAGTGTGCCACCTGCCGACCTTTCGAAGTTTGGTCGATTAAGCTCGCGCTCTTCGACCCGGTCGTCGTAAACATCAAAACCCTGGTCGCAACCGGACAGGTTACCGACCAGAACAAAGTTGCTGACGAAACCGGCGGTATGGTAACCTGCTTTTTTAAGTACCTCCGGCAGTGTGGTAAAATTCTCGTGCAATACCCAATTGTTGTTGTACACCCCGTGATGGAAATGGTGTAATGACGTCAGCATGGAAGCGTAACTTGCTCTGGTGTTACCGCGGGATACTACTGCCTGGTCGAAAACGACCGCTGATTTTGCAAGTTTTTCGATTGCAGGCATAGTGTCGCGGTGATAGCCGTAGAGTGCCATATGGTCGGCTCGCAGGGTGTCGACTGTCAGGACGATAATGTTAGGGGGTTTCTCTTTTCCCGCTCCGCTGAGGCGGCAAGTAGATGCCTTCCTGCATGAGGTCAGCACAAATATTGCGCACATCATTAGGGCAAAGAGCGTTCGAGGGTAACGTAGGTGTCTGTTCCAATCGTTTTGATTGAGTTCTTTCATAATTATTTTTTTAGCATATTCAAACACGGGTATTTTTGTGGCTCAGTAATTCTCGGCATACGGTATATTATGGCTCGTTTTTTTCGCCGCAGGTCCACGTATGGATTGTAGAATTCCCACACTGTTTGTCCGCCTTTTGTAATTTCAAAGACATGTCCCTTGTCGGTTTCGGTTATCAGTGTATTTCCATTCGGCAATCTTTGTGCGGAGCCCCTTATCGCGGTATAGAATCGGCTTGGCGGGCTGGCTTTGTACTGCCATACAATCTTTTTTGATACAGGCTCCAGTTCTATTATACGGGAATAACCCTTAATTCGTCCATTGTCAAAAATCTGTATATTTCCGTTTGCCAAGAGCGTTGGATGGTGCGGTCTGCTGAGTTCGCCGGGTCCCCATTTCCAGAGACATTTTTCGGTTTCAAAATCCATTATTGCCACCAAATCCAGCTCTCTGATGCATATCAGCAGGTCTCCTTTTTTGCAAATTCCCTTGATATCCCTGTCGATAATAGTAATAGTGTTGCTGTGGAATATATCAAAAAGAGTGCTCTGTGAGAGGTAGTAGTTTTGCTTTTCATATCCGGCTAAGAGGCTCTTTCGATTATCACTTTTTGTCATCCAGCGATATATTTTTGCAACCGAAGAAAAGGGGATGTGCTCTTTGGCGATATTGAAAAGCTGGAGTTTCCGTTTAACTTTTCCATCGGGTGATATGACGGCAATGTAGTCGGTAACAAAGGGGACCGGCAGGCCGAACAGGATTCTCAATTCGTCTTCTCGTCCCAGGACGTAGAAGTCTCCGTCAGGGGCGGGGGTAATCTCGTGATGATACCGTTTATCATTTACCCATTTCACGTTGGAATTCCAGTCGAATCTTACCAGGTTTCTGCTATAGACAATCGCCAGCAGGTCGCCGTTTGGCAACAGTTCGGCCATTTCGTGGAACCTGTGCCCTGTGTGTCTGATTGACCAGGTATGCAACGGTCTTGCCTGCATGTCGATAAGGTGGACTTCCGTGCCGCCGGCGGACATAAACAGGTTTATACCGTCAGAAGCTTTTTCGGCGTCATATTTAGTAACCCCTTTTTTATTTATATCATCTTTGGCGGGAGTCCATCCAACATAGGGTAACGAATTGAGGGCCCCTGCTGAAGGGTTGCCGGAGGTTCTTACTGTTCTGTCCGGGTCCTTAAAAACGTTTCCAACAAAGACCGCAAGTATAATAAGCGAGACAATGCTGATTGAGATATTAAAAGCTATCGAAGGTGCCGGGGTTTTTGTCGGTGCTTTTCGCTTTCGGCGAAGCAGGAGTTGTAAGGCGGCCCTGATAATGTGAAATATGGCAAGAAACGCCAAAATCAAGGCGGTTATCAGGGTTACCGGGAACAGGATTATGAAGTAGCGCAAACCGAATGAAAAGCCGGCCACATAACCGGCGGTTAAGAGCGTTAATAGCACCAATATAAGGATGTATTTGATTATCCGTGCGGTCATTTTATTTGTCTCAAATCTCCCAAATCTATATTATCGTAAAAACAGCCTTCCAAGTCAAGCAAAAGTGTGTTTTTGCGGATATACACTTTCCCGGCATTTTTATCTCCTTAAGGGTACTCAAACTGACCGTTTTTTGTTGTCATGCTGACTGGAGCGTCAGACGTACCACCTGTCATTCTGAACGGAGCGTAGCGGAGTGAAGAATCCCAGGTGTGCGGAGGGTTGAGATTCTTCGCTGCGCTCAGAATGACATGTGGACGCCTCAGAATGACAAGATTGCTTATAAGCTTATCAATAAAGCACTTAAAGCCAATACCCGATTCAGATCGGTCAGTTTGAGAAGGGTAATAGATTCCCGCCAGCAGTATCGTAACTTTTTAAAAGGTTGTTACCCGCGGGCGAACGGGAAAATTCAATTGTGAGCGTTATATTTCGTCAGGCGGTACACGAGAAAATTGCCTCTCGCCGACTGGAAAACCTTCTCAAAACCACTCTTATTGAACTTGCCGCGAATATAAGCTTTCCTGACTATCACATACACTTTGTTTGCCACAGCGAAGAGGTTCTCCTTTTGTGCCGTTGTCAAATCCAGGTTTGAAGTGTATATGGTATATACTATGCCGGTTCTTTCGGCAATCAGCTTTCTTTCATAGCCGCATATTAATCTGAAGAAATCCATGAGCAAAAAGCCATATCCCGGAGACCTTACGGCGCGTCCCTGTACCTGCCTGTCCAGCGCAATGTACAAGCGTCTTTGTGCAAGAACCGGCAGGAGTGGCTCGGTGTCGATAAAAACGTCGTCGGTATCGGTATTGTTCCTTATCCATTCGTATAATTGGTTTTCCTCGGCATTTTTCGAATAGATGTATTCGTCCTTTTCAATATACGGCGGTTCAAAAGAATCGAAATACCTGAGCCTCGTATAGATATTGTTGAAAGCCGGAAATATGAAAAGCAGCAGTAAAATGAATACGACGGATTTTTTGCACCACTGCGCCATTAAACGAAAAGCAACTCCTCCCAAAATACCTAATGTTATCATCGAGAGCATCGAAAATTTATATTCGTTCGTCCAGGTCAGATGTATGCACAGGTAGCAGGCTAATGTTGCAACAGTTACGGTTACGATAGTTAATAAAACCCGCCTGTCTGTATTCCTGGCCAGATGTTTTCTGTTCAAAAAGATTAACAGCAGAACAGGAAAGCAAATAACAAGATAAATCGCCGCGTTCATTAATAAAGTTTTGAAATTGAAAAACTGCATTTGTCCCTTCACCCCGGAGGTAATCGAAGTAAGGTACGGATACAAAATCGCGCAGGCGGTGATTAGCAATGCCGTCGCTATTACACTTCTCAGGATGCAATTGCCCCTGTCCTGCATTGTCCTGAATATCATATTGACCAAACAGGATGCAAGGGCAGCGGCGATGACGCCGGGCAAAAATTGTGGATAAATAAAGCCCACTCCGACAACAGCTAATAAAAACAAAGGTGCTGCCGGCAGGATTTTTTTGTCGATAAATATTTTGATAATCGAATACAAAAACAGCAAATAGAAGACCAGTCCCGGTGGAATACCGTTGATATTGGAAAACTTAACAAATGCCGGGACTCCCCGGTATGCCTGGGCAAGGCCGATATGCTTAAGCGAGTCCAGCAGATAATGGTTACCGATGGTAATGGCGAAAACAGCAATCAGAGCCGACAAGATATTTGCGTCTTTGTTCTTTATCAAAAGCCGAGAAACGGCATAAATTAAAATCATGCATGCAACCAGTGATATTACATTTATTATTGCGAAGGAATAAAACGGACTTATGTTAAAAAGCTGCGTAATCCGGGCTGTTATATACTCGAATCCCCACGGATACGGCAGCATCTCGCCGCTCATCAGCGCATTGGATGGCGGAACATCGCCATTCAGTATTTGGTAAACCATACCCGCATGCATAAAGCCGTGGAAGGAATAAATACGGTTGTTGGGGTTCAATTTATAAACGGATGTCAAAATAGCGGCAAAGATCAATATAGCCCAGGTCAGACTTGTTTGCTTATTTCCTAAAATTAGCCGGTGCAATAAAAAACCGACCGCTACTGCCGCCAGGACGAGAAAGGCCGTTTTGTCAGCCAGCTTTATTGTCTGGTGTCCGTCTAATTGCATGTTGCCGGTTGATTCAAAAGCGCCGGCAAGGACGCTGCGTCCCAGGATACTGTACACCAGAGCGGCGCCCAATATTACGGCACAGAGAATTAAATAGCTCTTGTTTTCTTTTATTAAGGTGTTCATAAACTCACTGATTCAGTATTTTGGGCCCCAGGAGTCTTTTTCTTGTGAGTCATCGACTTCAGGAACGTGCATTTTAACTAAAGAAGTGCAAAAACTACAGCAAAAAGTATTATTTCTCCGTTTCGTTTTACCGGTGTGATATGCTGAAGCTGGCGCTGCTTTACTTTATTTTGTACATTGTGGATTTGATTCGGGTTTGTTATTATTGTTTTTTAATATGGTTCGCTGCAGCGGCATTGTCGGCGGCGAAAAGAGGCGGGAATGGATTAAGGTTAACATTGAAGCCCCGGATTGCCGGTCCAGTAAGGATATAAAGGTTATGAACTCCAAAGAAGCGGCAGGATTGCAAGACCAGCAATCAGCATTATATAAACTTGTAAAAGCCCTTCTTGTTGCGATTATGTCCGCAGCTGCGATTCTAACCGTTATAACCCATATCTGTCAGATTTTCGGGGTACCTTTTTACCTTTACGCGATAATCGGGGTATTTTCTTCAATAACTGTTATTTTTCTGGTGCTTGGGCATGAGATTTCAAAGGCGGTTTTTGCAGCGGCTATTTCTCAGCGTTCGGTATTATTTGCTCTTTTGATAAGCTGTTTGTTCAGTGTTTTGCTTTGCCTGGTTTCTCATCGGCCCGACCAGGACGATTTATACTACGTTCCAAATGTCGTTCATTATTTGGCGAATCCGAAGGAACCTATGGGTTTTCATATCCACTTTATCGATTCGGGCAGCGAACCTTTCGAATCCTGCCACGTGGGGACCTCCCTTCCCTTTGAATATGCCCAGGGGATTTTGGCGTACGTAACACGTGTACATTTGCTGACGGTGTATTATTTCCTTGCGCCGGTTCTGTTTGGTGGAATGATTCCTTTGGTCTGGTTCTATCTGATAAGCCGATTTTCCTTTTCTCCGGGTTCGGCGGTTAGCGGAGCATTTTTTATTTGTCTGTCGCTGATTTTGATGGGCGAGCAGCATCGCAGTTTCGGTAATTTCGCCTTCAACAGGATTTTTCAGGGCAAAGTCGTGCTGCTGGCCGTGGGAGTGCCTTTGTTCTGCGCGCTTACGATGGATTTTTTCCGGTCTCCATCGGGCCGAACCTGGTTATACTTGTTTGTTTTGTCCGTGGCAGGCGTCGGGTTTTCCGCCAGTGGAGTTGTGTTGATTCCGCTTTTGGCTTTGGTCCTGGCGGTTAGTTGCTCTTTTTGCTACGTTTCGGACATGAGGTCTCGCTTCAGGTGCGGCCTTTTGTATTTGTTCACTCTGCTTTACCCGGCCGTTTATGCGGCGAGCATTTTGCTGTTTTCCCTGCCTCTTCTTAGTGAAAATGCGCCTATCAATGTCGGTGCCCCTGCAACATTTGTTGAAAATTTTCGACTCGTTCTTGCCGGGCCGGCCACCATTTTGTTTTTGATAATCGGGACAATCCCGGCACTGATGTTTGTCCGAAAGCGTGAACGGAATTTTTTGATTATGTGGATTGTTTTGCTTCTCACATTTTACCTGAATCCTTTTATTTGCCCGGTAATGATTAAATATATTACATCTCCGAATATCTATTGGCGATTGTTTTACCTTTTTCCTTTTCCGCTTGTTATCGGATTGTCGGCGGCAGGTGTGGTATTGCGGCTTGAAAAGAAAAGTCTCAAACTGCGGCGCATTATTATCGTATCGGCCCTGATTTTGTTATCAGCCGCTCATTTACCTGCATCCTCTACGTCTGTTTTCCGCAACAATACCAGGTTAGGCTTGCCGGGTTATAAAACCCGGGGCTTGGCTTTGGCTCGCGAGGTTCTGGCACTGAAGCCGCCGCCCGGTACCATGCTGGCTGCGCCTTTTGTCGGGGGCGCTGTTGCCATGCTCAGTTCCGAGCATCCCCAGATGATAGTAAGGGCCGATGGTATCGGCGTTTGGATGTATATGTCTCAGCGTGGTCCGCAGACCGAGGCGTTTTTGCGTATCAAAGCGTCGCGTTTCCTGGCAGGGAATACGAAGCAGGGATATTTTAAGTCTTTTGTAGCGCTTGTTCAGCGATATCCACAGATCAGGTCGGTTGTTGCAAGACGTTATGTTGCCGAGGCTAACAACAGACAATTGTTTCTTTTTATGGTCAAAATGGGTTTCACTGAGAGCAGAATCAGTGATAAAGTAGTTTTATTTATTCGGTCTGTCGGTCAAGACGGTAGCCGGGCCGGTCAAAGTTAGTGCAAATAAGTTGATTCGGCCGATGTTACGGACAGGTCAGTTTTGTTTGGGGCCTGTGTATCCCAGGGACTCCAGGCGTCTTCGCTGCTGAATCGTCATCGGTATATTTTCCTGTGTGGCGGTTTTGGGTTTTACAAGAGTCTTGACATAGTTATCGTGGATAGTTTTTAGCTTTGCGGCAAGTTGGGGTTTAGCACCCGCCAGGTTCTTCGTTTCGCCGGGATCCGCTTTGATATCGTAAAGCTCATGTTGCCCGTCAGATGTCCAGATAAACTTATATTTTCCCTGGTAAACCGCGCGCAGCCGGCGGTTCCACGGAGTCGGGTCGAAATTGGGGTAATCTTTTTGGACTATGCGATACTGATGGGCCTTACGAGCCGGGCGTTCCGCTACCTGGATACGCTCATCCTTTGGTTGCAATAAGCTCACGGCTTTGGTACGCAGGTCTTGAGGCATTTTAATACCTGCTGAATCGAGTATTGTTGGGAACAGGTCAAAATTCATAACCGGTCGGTCATCGACGCCCGGTGAAAACAGTTTCGGATAATAAATTATCAGTGGTACGCGAATCAACGGCTCATAGACGGAGAAAAGGTGATCCAGCATATGCTTTTCTCCCAGGTGTTCGCCGTGGTCCGATGTAATAATTATCATTGTGTTGTCCATATAGCCGCGTACCTTTAGCGAAGCAAGGAACTCTTTTAGCTGATTGTCCAAATCCGCCAGTGTCGCGTCATAGGTTAATTTTGTTAACTCGATTTCTTCTTTGGTATATTCTTTAAGCCCGAAAGTATAGCTCCATTTTGCCAAATGGGAGCGACAGACACCGTATGATTTTGCCACCTGCACCGGACTCATTAGTCGCTTGCGATATAAATCCGGTGGTATGTAAGGCTGGTGTGCCTCCATGTAATTTAAGAATACGAAAAAAGGGCGTTTACGGGTGCAGGTTTCAAGCCAGTTTTCCGTAGCTTGTTGAGCCAGTTCACCGCTGGCCGTAAAGGCCTGGGCGGGAACCGGCCACTTCTTTCCAATAATCCGAAAGCGATTGATGGTCTCCAGCTCATCTGTACTGCGGTCAAGAGGATTGAGCTTTTGTTGAAATATCTTCAGTGCTTTGCGTTTATACTTCTTTTCCCAGGGGCACTCTGCGGCATCGAATCCCTGGCTGAAATTGCGGCTTTGGTTTATATGCGGGTTTGCCGAATACATGTAGGTTTGGTAGCCGTGCTTATGCAACAGTTCCGGCAAAGTAGTGAAAGCATCGCCAAGATAGTTCTGGGTGTTATCCCGACGGTGTTCGCTCGGCATTAATCCGGTAAACATTGACACATGCGTAGGAATGGTACTGTTGGAAACAGAAGTGCAGTTGTTAAATACCAGCCCCTGTTGTGCCCAATCGTCTAGAAACGGCGTTGTTGGTTTTTCGTAAGCGTAGAGACTCATGTGGTCGGCTCTTACGGTATCCCACAGGAACCAGAGGATATTGGGTCTGTCGGAAACCGAATGTTTTTTTATACAGCCGGTCAGCCAGACAGACGGTGCTAAAGACGCGGCGGTTCCACAGAGGCCGTATTTTAGTATCTCCCGCCGGGTCATACGGTTACGGATCAAACGATTATGTGAATTTTGTTTATGCTCCATAAGGTATAATTATATATTAATTTATCGGATTTGTAAAAACAACTTAAAGCAAGGGACAAAATGAAAACGGCTGAGCCTGAGTCTTTGCGGATTGTGAAAAAGTGTTGCCGCCGCAGTTTTGCAGCGGTTATACTTTTTTGACAAAGTGTATTTTTGTGTCAAATCCGGTTTTCGGAATTGAGTTGCGATTTTTATTCCGCTGACGGGGTTAGTTGAGCCATCCAGGTAATCCACAGCCAGCCGATAAAACATCCTATGGCATAGTGCGGAAAATCCCACCAGACAAATGTGGTGCCTAATAGGGCTTTACCCGGAAATGTTGACCGGATTTGCTGCAAAAAGGGCGGTTGCCAGAGTTGAAGCGTTTCGAGGGCACATGTTATCAAAAAGACCCAGATTGCGATTTTTGCGGTGTATTTTTTTTCGGGCCGGATGAAAAACACAACCAGGCACCAGAATATCACATACGCGACGCCGCCGCCGTAGTCGTTAAACCACCAATCGCCCGGCCCTGTGTAAACTTTGCACCAAAAGCCGGCTGGTGTGATTATGCACAGCGACAATACTATTGGCCAACGGCGCGAAAGAAAGAAAATAGCAGCTTTTGTCATATCTTGTTTATATCGTTTGCCAAAAGAGAGTCAATATTTTCTTAACCGGATTTGACCTTGTCATGCCGGATACCTTCGGCTTTGCTCAGGACAGGCAAGTCCGGCATGATAGTGTGAGTTGGGGTTGGTAAAGTCCGATAAACTTTAGCTTTTTTTGTTGACATTGTCGGTTGTATTTTGTATACTTAATATGTTGCGAGTGCAAACCGGCGTATTAGCCTTTGTACTATCCGCGGTAGAGTGCACTAAACGGCACATCGCAACAGGGAGACAGACTCTAAAACCTGTTTGTCAAAACAGCCTGCCTCCCTTTTTTTATGCGCATTTTTGGTACACTCCGTAAATCGTACTCACTACGAATTAAATTCCTAATGTGGTTTTTTAACTTGGGAACAGGCCTGTCAAGTTGGCGTATCCATATAGGCTGACAGGCCTCAAAATGGCAGTTTCAATCCGGCGAGGGATGATTTTGTGCCTTTTTGTTTCAATTTTTGTGTTTCACAACATTAGTCCCAAGCTACACTTACGGTTAAATTATACCCAAATGCCTTATTATGGGGTGCAATTTGGCACCGGCTTTGCAATAATGAGGGAATTATGTAGTATGGCTAATATCAATGTCCGCATGTCATTCCTGCTTCAGCAGGAATCCAGGGACAGAAATGTGGATTCCGGGTTCCTTCGGCCTTGCTCAGGACAGGCAAGCCCGGAAAGGCATAGCGGTAGGGCAGTAATGCTGTTTCTAAGGTCAAATTGAGGAGAATCAGGAATTATGGCAGTGAAAGAATTGGCGTACGAGTCGGATGCACGCAAGTCGCTACTGGCCGGGGCTGAGAAACTTGCCTCTGCGGTCAGGTCAACGTTAGGCCCGCGCGGTCGAAATGCAATTATTGATAAGGGGTGGGGCGGCCCACAGGTAACGAAGGACGGTGTAACGGTGGCTGAAGAGATTGACCTGGTGGATAAGGCCGAGAACCTCGGAGCGAAACTCGTCAGGGAGGCCGCGAGCAAGACCTCGAAGGTGGCGGGTGACGGTACAACCACGGCGACGGTTTTGGCCGAGGCGATTTTCAAGGATGCTTACCGCAATTTAGCGGCTGGTGCAGATGCAATGGCTCTGAACCGGGGGATACAAAAAGCGGTCGCTGCGGCCACTGATAAACTTGTTTCTCTGGCCAGGCCCATCGACATTTCGAAGAAGGACGGCATAGTGAACATCGCGGCCATCTCCGCAAATAATGATTTTGAAGTGGGCAGGAAGATGGCGGAGGCCTTTATGCAGGTCGGTAAGGACGGCGTAATTACCGTTGAGGAGGGCAAAGGCCTTGAAACCACCGTTGACTACGTAGAGGGCATGCAGTTTGACCGCGGCTACCTTTCCCCGCATTTTGTTACCGACCCGGATAATATGGTCTGCGAATTAGAGAAGCCTTTTATCCTTGTTCACGAGGATAAAATCAGCAATGTCGGCAAGCTGGTACCGCTTCTCGAAGCGGTTGCCAAGACTAAAAGGCCGTTTCTGATTATAGCCGAGGATGTTGAAGGTGAAGCCCTTGCGACTCTGGTGGTAAATAAGCTTCGCGGTGTTCTTAAGGTGGGGGCGGTCAAGGCGCCCGGCTACGGAGACAGGCGCAAGGCGATGCTTGGCGATATCGCGGTCCTTACCGGGGCCGAGCCGATATACAAGGATTTGGGGGTTGAGCTTACCAATATCAAGACGACTCAGCTCGGCCAGGCGAAAAAGGTAACCATAGACAATGATAACACGATTATTGTGGAAGGTGCAGGCTCTGAAGCGGCGATTAAGGGTCGTATCAATCAGATACGTGATGAGATAGAGGTGACCACGAGCGATTACGACCGGGAGAAGCTCCAGGAGAGATTAGCCAAGCTTACCGGCGGAGTCGCACAAATAAACGTAGGAGCGGCAAGCGAAGCGGAGATGAAGGAGAAAAAGGCCCGGATAGAAGACGCCCTTCACGCTACGCGGGCAGCCATAGAGGAAGGAATTGTACCGGGCGGCGGGGTGGCGCTTGTCAGGTGTATCGGGGCGGTCGAGTCGCTTAAGCTCAAAGGCGACGAAGATACCGGCGCACAGATTGTGGCCGGTGCTTTGAAGATGCCGTGCTATTATATCGCGGACAATGCCGGTGCTATCGGCAACATTGTAGTAAACAAGGTTGCGGGCGGCAAAGACGGTTTCGGTTATAATGCCGACAAGGACAGGTTCGAGGACCTTGTTGGGGCCGGGGTAATAGACCCTGTTAAGGTTACGAGAATAGCCCTGCAAAACGGTGCGAGCGTAGCGGGGCTGCTGCTGACTACCGACTGTCTTGTTACCGAGAAGCCCAAGGATAAGGACGAAGCCGCCGGAGCCGGTGGTATGCCGCCGGGCGGCATGGGCGGCATGGGCGGCATGGGCGGTATGGGCGGTATGGGCGGCATGGGAATGATGTAGTCTCACCTCTGACGATGGATAAAGTTTTTATTGGAAAAATATAAAATATAAAATATCAAATATAAAATTAAAACACAGGAGAGATATATGAAACTTAAACCTTTGGATGACAGAATTGTCGTAAAGCCCCAGGAAGCCGAAGAAAGAACCGCAGGAGGCATTGTTCTGCCGGATACAGCGAAGGAAAAACCAATGAC
>DUZQ01000070.1 GCA_013349435.1 Planctomycetota bacterium
ATCCGTGTTCTCCAAGTGCAAGGGTTTTGATACAATTAAATGAAAATCCATTCACTCCGTGCAACATAACACAAAGGTATCTAACTGTAAATAAAGAAGTTGCCACTTAATCAGCAAGCCCTATTTAGAGCCTATAACAAAACTACTTCGGTCATTTCGAGCGTAGCCGAGAAATCTATTAAAACAAGTCCGCGACTTGTCCTGCGTCTTGTCCGCCATAGCCTCGTGCGACGGCGGAAGCTCGTAGAGCGAAGTAGGAAGCGGTTCCTTCTTTTTTATGTCAGGTTTTGATGCTGGCTCTTATTCACAAAATGTACCGGACACTATTGAACTTTATCGAAATGACCGTTCACCTCATCTAAGTCAAATTCTTCCAGGTCAAACTCCCCACCAAGCCATTCAAAATAATGCTCATAATCTTCATGCTCAGGCTCTTTCAAAATCTCCAGCATTTCCTGATATCCCCAAGGTCCTCCACAATCCTCTTCAGGGCATGCCCGCTCTCCCGCTAAACAGGTCGGATACACAGCTCCTGCCTCAGCCTCCATTACCTTCTCAACCTCAATTTCATGTCTCCAGTCATCACCAAAATCATATACATATTCAAACACATCCCCATCAGAGACCAAATCACAAACCTTAAACCCTTTGTCCTTATTTGTCTTAGCACCGAACAAAGCCTCTCCATCAGGATCGGGCTTGCCGTATCTTTGGCCTTTAATCCTGAATTCATGCATATGATAATTCTCCCAGCCCATAAAACCCTGTATATATTCATGCAATCTAAATAAAGTTATATCACCATGCACCTGGATCCTTCTCCATATTGGAGGTTCAATATTCTTCAGTGTTATCTTTAGTTGACAAATCAAAGTATCGTCTTTTTTCTTTATCATTTGCCGAATTCCTAACTCCAATTTCTATGTTATTGGCCAGCCGCAGAGGGTGGCGATTGTTTCTTCAATTTATTATAGTTAATAGCCATATCTATTTTTAACGTATGATAGCCAGTCTTTCCACTTGTTGCCAGAGCCGTTTTCTCTAATCCACGTGACAAACTGTTGATGTGAAAAGCTTTTGAATCCAGCCTTGCCATCAAAGAGGTTGCTCCATTCTGCTCTGAAGTCATCTATCCCGGTCGATTTTAAACAGCTTATAAGAGTCTGGTTTTTGTTGTCATATGCTACACATGAAATTACAAAATCATAATTACCTCTTTCAGCAATACCCTCAGCTAATGCCTGCTGCCTGAAAAGCTGATAGCCAGCCATAGCAGCGGGACATCCTTTTAATATGCGTGCTGCACCATCAGAGAACTTAATAAAATCCCAGTATTTCCTGTTGGTACGCTTGCCATCTTCCCAGTTACTCATGTAGCAGGTCTCTTTTGGATCACTTAAGACCTTTTCAATATCCAAGCATCTCTTAATATCCGGGTTACAATGCTCGGTTTTCCTTCCGGAGCAGGGATAAAATGAATGCTCTGTGTATTTGTTCTCGGTTAGGACAAGTCCCCTTCCTCCATTGACTATGAATGCGACATCGGGTGAGGTCTGGTTTGCTCCCCTGGTCCCTTGTGGTTCGCCTAAAAGTTCTGCAGGATTCAATTCGCCCCCTTCAGAGTACTCCAGCTCAATCCGGTCTACGGTACTGATCTTATCGCTTACAAACTTATTCAAAAAGCCAGACAGTAGTTGTTTATCTTCACCGAAAGGAAAATAAAGGTTTGCACAGAGTATCCAGGAACTCTTGAGATTGTGGCAGCCTCTATGCCTTTGTACTTTTTCTTTCTTGAGATATTCAGGTAGAGAATCTTTTATCCTTTCCCATAGCCCTTCCTTCCATAGATATGCGGGTAATATCCAAGGCCTCTTCAATCCGTTTTGAATGCCCATTTCCTTGGTAGCAATATTGCTCTCTCGCCACCCTACCTGATGATCCGCTATCTGTTTTTCAAAGTTTGTCATAAATTCCACTTATTTTATTGGCCAGCCGATGTGGGTGGCGATTGTCTCATCAATTCGCTCCGAATAACAGCCTTTGAAGGGGAACAATATCATTATACCGGATACGCGGAAATACGCAAGGAATATATAGACAATTATTGCCATGTGGGGTCATTGTGGTGTATAATGTGAAAATAGCCTGGAAAAAAGAAAGAAATATAAAAGACACAGGCTCAAGAGATAAATGAAACCCGAAAAAGCCAAAAGAATAGAAATAAGAACGATGGCCAAAAAGAAGAAATCGCAAATTGCGACATCAAGTTCCGGTTGGGGCTGAGAGAGATTTGCTGCGCCGGGAAAATCGGCCCCGGCATCCATCGAAAGGCAACCCGTGTTCGCTTGTTTAAGGAATAGTTGTATCTGACCTTTATTTGCGGGGCAGACACAGCACAGCGTTACAACCCCTCTTTAATTTCTGAATTTGCTCTGTAGAAAAGAACTGAAAATTGTCATTCTGAACGGAATCAAATGAAGTGAAGAATCTCCGGCGTGCTTAGAGCTAAGATTCTTCGCTGCGCTCAGAATGACATCTATATGTTTTCTACAGAGCATTCTGAACTCTCCGTGTGCTCTGCGGTGAATTATTCATTTTGGTAATACACTTCCATAAAAAACCAGTGGAATTCTCACCCAAATCATATATACTAACTACTAAATTGATTGCCTAAAAAGAACTCCCTACCCCTCATAGCTTTAGCGAAGGAGGGGTCAGCCCGGCTGGGAGAGACTGCATCGGTTTTCTTAGAACTTCTTGACAAATACGGACTATAAATGATAATGAAAAAAATTTTATAGCTGCGGTAATGACAGCAGCAGGTCGACCGGCAAAATTGAAGGGAGGCAGATGTAATAAGCCCCCTGATTTTTTGGATTTTAATGAGTTTGTGAGTTTAAGGACGATGGTATCGATTCTATAGCGTTTGTGCCCATTGATATTATTTAAGATTGATTTGTAACGTATATTGCGTATTTTATTGGCTGATTTATCCTTCTATGGGAGCCGGCCAAGTTGATGATAAACTTTATTGAGAGTTTTTAGAGGAGTCTGTTATGGCATTAGTAGATACGAAAAAGATGTTCGAGATGGCTTATAATAACGGCTATGCCATCGGTGCATTCAATGTGAACAATATGGAAATTACGCAGGGCATTGTAAGTGCGATTGCCGAGGAAAAGGCCCCTCTGATTCTCCAGATTTCCCGGGGAGCAAGGTCATACGCCAGCATGAGCTACTTAAAGGCAATCATAGATGTAGCGGTTAAGGAGAATCCGGGTATTCCGATTGCCATGCATTTGGACCATGGAGATACTTTCGAGACCTGCAAGCAGTGTGTTGATGACGGTTTTACGTCGGTAATGATTGACGCATCGTCCCATCCGTACGAAGATAATATTGCGATTACCAAAAAGGTTGTCGAGTATGCTCACGACCATGATGTGGTGGTAGAGGCGGAACTGGGGCAATTGGGGGGGATTGAAGAGGATGTGGTCGGTGTCTCGGCGGATGACTTATCCAAGCACCTGACCGACCCGGACCAGGTGGTTGACTTTGTCGAAAAGACGGGTTGTGATTCTCTTGCCGTAGCCTGCGGGACGAGCCACGGGGCATATAAGTTCAAGAGTGAGCCGAAGCTTGCGTTCGACGTGATTGAGGAAGTGGGCGAGAAACTTCCGGGTTATCCGCTTGTAATGCACGGTTCAAGCAGCGTTCTTAAGGAATTCAAGGATTTGATTAACAAATACGGCGGTGATATGCCGGACGCAATGGGTGTTCCCGAGGAGGCAATCAGCAAAGCGGCAAAGATGGCGATTTGCAAGGTGAACATCGATACGGACCTTCGAATGGCGCTGACTGCGAAAATCCGGCAGGTTTTTGCGGAAAAACCTTCTGAGTTTGACCCGCGTAAATACCTCGGGCCCGGGCGAGAGGCCATCAGGGAAATGGTAAAAAGGAAGCTTCACGTGCTCGGTTGCGCGGGTAAGGCCGCCGAGTGCATGTAATTTCGTGTATTGTCCTGATGCGGACCGCGGACTTCAGGGGAACGGTTTTTGTCGGATCAAAACGTTATTAAACAGAATGTGCATTCTGTCCGATAATTGAATTGGGCTTAGGGGTTTTTAATCCTTAATTCCTGTTGGTATTTTTTAATGGTGCGAGGACTTCGATTGCGAGGACATGACAGTAAATACAGGGATCTGTTTATACTGCTTTTTGCGGCATTAATTTTGGCAGGCGCATCTCCGCGCGCCGGCGCGGTTTCTAAAGGCATACCGACCCCCCGGCCGCCGGCCCCACAACGTCAGTTGCCCGCTCAAGCCGCGCAGCCGGCTTCCGAAGCCGCCAGGCTCATTGACGCAACCTGCGAGAAGATCACCAGCGGCGATTTCAAGGCTGCACGTGAAGTACTCCAAAGCCCGAGCATTCCACAAACCAAGGGCATTGTACAGTTGGGAGTAATTGTATCTGAATATGAGGCTATCGAGGCAGGGCGAAAGGCATCCCGAACCGACAAGTATGCCGAGCAAACAAATGAGCTGGAAAAGCTCAAACAAAAAGGCCCGCCTCAGGACGTTAATGATATCAGCCAGGTCTTTATGGCGGTCCTGAAGGCCGCCGACAATGTCGAGCAAAGCGAAAAGAAGGCCCTTCTTGAAGAGGCATTTGTCAAAGAAACGATTGAAAAAGCTCTGCGTCAGGCCGACCGCTACGAGATGCAGGGCGATTGGGTTAATGCATACGCAAACTGCTATTATTGGCTGACAGCACTGGATGAGGATAACACCGAATATAAAGACCACGCCGAGGAGCTTATCGAGAAAATCAAGATAGAAGTTTCGCTCAAAGACAACAGTTGCGAAACAAGTGTCGAGCGTCACGAGGGTATCAAACCCAAAATGTTTCTTCGCGCCGTTAAGGCGCTGGACTTCAATTATGTCAGCATCGTTGACTATGGTGAAATGGCCGAAAAAGCACTTAAACAGTGTCGTTTGCTCGGTGAGGTGCTTGCAAAAGCCGACGAGGAACTGGCCTACCGGGCCGATTCGCCGGACGTTGACAAATGGTTTGCAGGCCTTGATGAGATTGGACGGGATTTTAGAGGCTCTTTCGCAATGGTTACCAGAGACCGGTTTCTCAAGATATTCGATGAGGTTCTGGCCCTGAATTCAATCACAATCAAGATACCTCAGGAGGTGGTGATAGCCCAGTTTTCAGAGGCTGCGTTTGCATCGCTTGACCCTTACACGAGTCTGGTCTGGCCCTGGCAGGTGAGGGATTTTGAAAAGAACATGACCCAGAAATTTCCCGGTATAGGCATCCAGATATCAAAAGCCATAGGCATTTTGAAGGTTGTGAGCCTGATACCCAATACTCCGGCCTATTCATCCGGGCTGGATGCGGACGACGTCATCCTGGCGGTTGACGGAGAGCCGACCGAAGATATGAGCATCCAGTGTGCCGTCAGCAAAATCACTGGCCCCAAGGGCACCCGGGTTACACTTAGGGTAAAACACGCCGAGACCAACGAAATCGAGGATATTGTCATTGTAAGAGACAGCATCGTCGTACCGACTATTCGAGGCTGGCAACGTCTCAAAGGGGGACGCTGGCGGTATATGGTTGACCAGGCGAATGATGTCGGCTACGTGCGAATAACCAACTTCACCGAGACGACCGCACCGGATATGGAAAAAATACTAAGGGACCTCGAAGGCAGAGGAATGAAGGGACTGATTGTGGATTTGCGAGACAACACAGGTGGATATCTATCCGCCGCCGCGGCTGTAGCGGACATGTTTGTCGGCGAGGGATTAATAGTTAAGAGTCAGCCCCGATGGGGCATCTCGACATACGAGGCGGCTCACAAAAACGGAACCCACCCCGACTATCCGCTTGTTCTTTTGATAAATCAACATTCCGCCAGCGCATCTGAGATAGTCGCAGGTGCACTTCAGGACGACAAGTACAAACGCGCCACTCTGGTCGGCGAGAGAACCTACGGCAAGGGCAGCGTACAGACTATAACGCAGTTTCCCGGCGACGGCTCACAGTTTAAGTACACAATGGCCTATTACCACCTGCCTTCCAATCAGCGTGTAAAGAACCGTTATGTCATGGAGAAAAAGGGCAGGAAAGACTGGGGTATCGCCCCTGACGTTGAAGTGAAACTAAGAATCGAAGAGCAGCGTAAAATGAACGAGGTTCACGGCGCCAACGAGATTTTGGCAAGAACAGACCGTAACGGTGTATCCAAATCCGTGAAACGCTACACTCTGGCCGAGACACTGGACGCCGACCCTCAATTGGCGATAGGGCTGCTGACACTCAAGGCCAAAATGATTCAGGAAGGATATGTACTTGATTTCCCGATCCCGGCCGACTCCGGACCAAAAAACCAATTGTCCGCAGGAAGTTAGTTAGGACCCGGGAAAATGTGAATTCAAAGGAATTGCCAGTTGGCACATCAAACAGGTCCAAGCAAATTCGAGGAGTCAAGAGCGCAAAATCTGTCCCGTTTGCGGCAGTTGGGGGCGGACCCCTACGGCGGCAGATTTGACGGGGCCGAGTCGGCGGCAGGTATCAGGGAAAGCTTTTCCGATTCCACAATCGGCCGGCGCGCTCGTTGCGCGGGCCGGATAGTTCTTCTGCGTAATATCGGCAAGCTGATTTTTATCACACTCCGCGATTCGAGCGGCACCATCCAGTTAGGTCTTTCTAAAAAAGTTCTCTGGTCGCAATGGGACCTGGCAAAACTTCTGGAACTGGGCGACATCATCGGCGCAGAAGGCGATTTGGGTAAAACAAAGACAGGCGAAATCACCATTTGGTCGGATAGCGTAACAATGCTCGGCAAGGCACTTTTGCCGCCCCCGGAAAAGTTTCACGGTCTGGCCGACCCGGACTTACGCTACAGACAAAGGTACGTTGACCTGTGGGCCAATCCCGAAGTGATGCAGCGTTTTAAGACCAGAAGTGCAATTGTAGCCGATATACGCAGCTTCCTGCAGCAGCGCGGGTTTGTCGAGGTTGAGACTCCTATGATGCAGACTATCGCAGGCGGTGCCGCGGCGAAGCCTTTTATCACGCATCATAACAGCCTTGATATGGACCTTTACCTTCGGATTGCACCGGAGTTGTTTCTCAAAAGATTACTGGTCGGGGGGCTGGAAAAGGTCTTTGAGATAAACCGGAACTTTCGCAACGAGGGCCTGAGCAGGCGGCATAACCCGGAATTTACAATGCTCGAGCTTTATCAGTCTTGCGCCGACTACAATATTATGATGGCTCTCACCGAAGAGCTTATCGGCTCACTGGTTGACGAACACTGTCAGAGCAGACAGGTGAATTTCGGCGAGTTGGCTGTTGACCTGGCCGGTCCGTGGCGCCGGGCAAAATATGCCGAGTTGTTCAAAGAATACACAGGATGTGATATTGACGATGTCGCCGCTGTCCGCAAAAAGGCCGCCGGGCTTGGAATTGACGAGTCGGCGATGGATGACGTGGTGGTGGTTGACAAGGTGTTCGAAGCTTCTGTCGAGGACCGGCTTGTCAAACCGACATTTGTGATTGATTATCCCGCCCGGCTTTGTCCTCTTACAAAACCGAGCAGCAAGAACCCGAAATTCGCCGAGCGTTTCGAGTTATACATCGCAGGAATGGAAATTGCCAACGCTTATACGGAACTTAACGACCCTGCCGAGCAGGAGGCCAATTTCAGGACGCAGTTACGGGGCCAAACCGAGACGATGGCAACGATGGATAATGATTTCATCACCGCCCTTAAATACGGGATGCCTCCGGCAGGGGGTCTTGGTATCGGCATCGACCGGCTTATTATGGTGCTGACGGGTGCAACGAGTATCCGGGACGTGGTGCTTTTTCCATTGCTGAAACCGATACCGCCGAAATCTTAAAAAGTCATTCTGAGCGAAGCGAAGAATCTTATTCGTTCCTAAACACGAGATTCTTCATCCGTCGTATATCCCGATGCATAACAGCATCGGAATACGCCGGATTCTGAATGACAATTATAACTTCTTTTCTACAGAGCAATCTATGAAACAGTTAAGCCTTTTTCTTTGCCTTAAGTATCTGGGTGGGAAAAAGATTCTGCTTTTGAGCATTGCCGCTGTGGCGATGTCGTGCGCACTGCTGATAACGGTATCGAGTCTTTTTACCGGTTTTATCGGCGCCATTGAAAACAGCGCCGACGAGCACTTGGGCGACATCGTTATCGGTGCACCGGCCGCTATGACCATTTCCAAATACGACCGGCTTATAAGCAGTCTTGAGGCAAGTGATTACATAGAAGCCGCAACAGCAGTTCTGTCCGGCCAGGGACTTTTGCATCTTGGCAAAGGCACCGGCGACGTGCGTGCCGCCAGAATCTGGGGGATTGAACCTGCAAGCAGAAGCAAGGTAACACCTTTTGCGAATTTGCTCATTAAGCACAAGAATGGGACAGAACCGCCGACCCTTACAGCGGCCGACGATACCGACGGGATTGCCGGCTTTGTGGGTATAGGAGTTGTTGCAAGACCGGATGATGTTACGGACGAATATGATTTTAAACAGGTCAACGCAAGCATAGGACGCAGGGTTTTTCTTACCACCGGGACAAGGGAACTTAAGCCCAAAACCATTAAGTTTGCAATCGCCGATGTTGTCTTCAGCGGTGTTCACGAATTCGACAAGGACTTTGTGTATCTGCCTATCGATGTGCTCGCAGACAAATTGTACCCGTCGCAGGGTAAGGTGGCTGATATGATTCAAATCAGGCTAAGCGACGGCGCAAGCCCGGAGTCGGCCCTGGCAGTCGTTCGCGGCATCTGGCGCAACTTCGCACAGAAGGAACTGGGCTGGTCGAATTATGCCATACTGCTTACAAAAATCAATACCTCCAGACAAATGCAGGCCAAACTTCTGGCGGAGTACAAAAAACAAATGGGGATGCTTATGCTGATATTCGGAGTTGTCAGCGCAGGTGTGGTTCTGCTGATTTTCTGCATATTCTATTTGATAGTGATAACAAAGCAAAAGGATATCGCTGTGGTCAAAAGCTGCGGACTCAGCTCGGCGTCGGTCGGCACATTATTTTTGGTGTTCGGATTTGTAACTGGCTTTATCGGTTCGGGGCTTGGGGTAGTTATAGGATATTTGTTCACAAAAAATGTCAATTACGTCGAAAGACTGATAAGTGTTGTATTCGGTCTGAAGTTATGGAAGAGCAGTACCTATATGTTTACGCGGATACCAAACCAGGTGAACTGGGAGTCGGTGATTTGGATAGGGGTAGCTGCGGTTTTTGCCGCCGCTGCAGGTGCACTGATACCCGCGATTGCCGCAGCGACAGTCCGGCCGGTAAAGATATTAAGGTATGAATAGTTCGTAGTTCGTAGTTTTTTTGCCTGTTGGTTAGAGCGAAAGATGTATAAATTTATTTTGCCGTTACGATATTTTTTGAAAAGGCGTATAACACATCTCGCCGCCGCGGCGGTGGCACTGTGCGTCTTTATTGTCGTTGTGGTGATGACGGTGATGAACGGGCTGGTGAGCGAGTTCAAAGATAAAAACCACGACTTTGTGGGAGATTGTATCGTCGGTACGGACTCCCTTGTGGGCTTTTGCTATTACGAAGATTTTTTGAGTGAGCTTCAAAAGCATAAGTTTGTGCAGGCGGCATCGCCGGTTGTCAAAGGTTTCGGCCTTTTGACCCAACCGGGAACAGGCCAGAACATCGGCGTAGAGATTATCGGCATAGAGCCGGTGGGTTTCTGTGAGGCGACAAAATTCGCTCAAACCCTTTACTACCACAAAGACAAACCCTCAGATGTCTTTTCGCCGACCTATAATCCCGCCCTTGCCGGTTGCGTGGTCGGCATTGACATGATTTCCGGCAGCCGTGACGGGGCCGGTAAATATCACCACGGTCCCGAGCCGCTGCAGATTGAACTGATGATAATCTGTTTTCCTCTGACAGCCAGGGGGGCACTTGCAAAGGCCGGCACCGACCTGGTGAACAGCAAGACCGTTTACTACAGCGACGACAGCCACACCGGGCTTGTTAAGGTCGATGCCCGGACCATTTACCTGGAATTTAAGCTCGCCCGGGAGCTGCTTGGGATGGCTGGAGCAACTCCTCGGGCAAGTGCGATTCATATCAAATTTGCCGAAGGCACCCGCCTCAAGGCCGGGGTCGGTAAGATAAAAAAAATGTGGAATGATTTTGCTGAAACGTATGCCGATAGACAATATGCAAACCTGTTGAAAAATGTTACCGTTCAAAGCTGGCTGGACTACCGCCGCGGCTCCATCGCGCCGATGGAGAAAGAACAGACAATGCTCATTTTGCTCTTTGCTATGTTAGGCATAATAACAGTCTTTATAATATTCGTTGTTTTTTATATGATTATCTCCCACAAGAGCAAGGATATCGGAATACTGAAGAGTGTCGGGGTATCCAGAATTGCTGTTTTGCAGTTGTTTGTTGTTTTTGCCGCTCTTGTGGGAACGGTCGGTGCCCTTACAGGAGCAGGTGCAGGCTGTGTGTTTTTGGCGAAAATCAATGATATGGAAGACTGGCTGTTTGAACGTTTCGGCTGGCAGTTGTGGGACAGGACGGTCTATGCGATAGGCGATATCCCGAACGATATTGAATGGCAAGTTCTTGCGGTTATCATAGGAGCGGCTGTACTTGCCGCACTTGCCGGGGCGTTTTTTCCGGGACTGCGCGGGTCGTCAAAGCAACCGGTCGAAGTATTGCAGGTAAGCCAGTTGTAAAATGTCTATTCTCAATTGAATATTGAAGTGTACCAATGGTATGGCAGGTGAGCCGATTATGAGCGAAATATTAAGGGCAAGCGGACTATACAAATCATATAAGATGGGCCAGTCTAAGATTGAGGTACTGCGTGGGCTTAATCTTTCGGTTCAGTCCGGCCGGTTCATCGCCATCGTCGGAGCTTCCGGGAGCGGCAAGAGCACGCTGCTGCACATTTTGGGTGCGCTTGATGAGCCGGATGCCGGTTCGGTCGAGTTCGAGGGTAAAAGGCTGG
Source organism: Planctomycetota bacterium (assembly GCA_013349435.1). Classification (GTDB taxonomy): domain Bacteria; phylum Planctomycetota; class Phycisphaerae; order Sedimentisphaerales; family Anaerohalosphaeraceae; genus QNBT01. The sequence goes on from DUZQ01000070.1 coordinate 11,061, forward strand.
ATAAGCTCGGAGCAGGCCGGTTGAACCAGTTTCGCAACAAAATGGTGGGTTTTGTATTTCAGTTTTATCATCTTCTTGACGAATTGAACGTTTTGGAAAATGTGATGTTGCCGGCCATGGCTCAAAGCGGCATCGTCGGGTGGCTTAAACGTCGCGCCGGTGCCAGGAAACACGCTAAAAGCCTTCTTGAACAGCTTGGGCTGAGTGATAGAATTACTCACAAACCTTATCAGCTTTCGGGTGGTGAGCGGCAGAGAGTTGCAATCGCCAGGGCGTTGATGAACAAGCCCAGGCTGCTTTTAGCCGATGAACCTACCGGGAATCTTGACTCTGAGACGGGAAATGGTATCCTGAAGATACTTGAAGAACTGAATGGTAACGGTCAGACTATCGTAATGGTAACCCATGACGAAAAGAATGCTCACCGCGCCCAGAGGGTTATCAGGCTGGCTGACGGTAAGATTGTGTGAGCCGGCGGCTACGGCCTGCAATGACTGAAAGTGTAGCACAGTGGAGTTTGTATTATGAGTTTGAAGATTTGGTTGCGCGACAAGCTTGTTGACGAAAAGGATGCGAAGATTTCCGTCTTCGACCACGCCTTGCTCTATGGTGACGGCGTGTTTGAGGGTATTCGTATCTACGGGGGCAAAATATTCGAATTTGAAGCCCATCTGGACAGGCTCTACAATTCGGCAAAGGTTATTCGCCTTGTTATCCCAATGAGTAAATCCGCTCTTTCCGATGCCGTTTACAAGACAGTAGAAGCCAACCATGTCGTTGATGGTTATATCAGACTGATTGTTACTCGCGGCACCGGAGACCTTGGTCTTAATCCACTGATTTGCAAAGAGGCCGGCATAATAATAATCGCCGATAATATTCAACTCTATCCCGAAGAGCTTTATGAAAAGGGTCTGAAGGTCATAAGCGCCACGGCCATTCGTAACCATCCGCTGTCGCTGCCGCCACAGATAAAAAGCCTTAATTACCTTAACAACATTTTAGCCAAGATAGAGGCTGTTGACAAAGGCGCAAGTGAAGCGATTATGTACAACCACGAAGGTTACGTCGCAGAGGCGACCGGAGATAATGTCTTCGTTATTAAAAACGGTGTCATCTATACCCCCCCGATCCAGGCCGGTTCTCTCGAAGGCATCACGCGGGCGGCTGTAATTCGATTGGCCCAAGCCGAGAACATCCGGGTTATCGAGAAGAACCTTGTTCAGTTCGATTTGTATGTCTGTGATGAGTTCTTTCTGACGGGCACCGCCGCTGAGGTCATAGGTATCGTCGAAATGGACGGCCGGGTCATCGGCGACGGTACGCCGGGACCGATAACCAGGCTGCTTAGAAAAAAGTTTGACGAATACGCCCGTTCTTAAATTCAATAAAGGGGGCAAAAATGAAGAACACGCGGATAATTATGTTCCTGGTATGTACGGCTGTTGCAGGAGCCGCTGAATTTAACCCTGCAGAAGACAAGGGTGCCTTTGAAGAGATTGAGGCAGGATTAAAACTTCCCGAGCCGGGTGTCGGACTGACCATTTATAACAACAATTTTGCCGTGGTCAAGGAGCGACGTCGGATGGATTTTAACACCGGTGTTAATAAGGTTAAGTTCACGGATGTGGCCTCTGCAATTGACCCAACCAGCGTCAACTTCAAGTGCCTGTCGTCTCCCGGGGCTGTTTCAATTCTCGAACAGAACTACGAATACGACCTTGTCAACACCGCCGGCCTGCTTAAGCGATATATCGATAAAGACGTAATCATTCAGATTAAAGGCAGCGGTTCCGACACCGGCACTCGGATGGGGGGCGTTCTCAGTGCAGCCGTCGATAACGACCTGATTTTGCGGCATTCAACGGGTGAGCTTGAAATAATAAGCAGAGATGTCATCGAACATATAAGTCTTTCAGAAACACCCGAGGATTTGGTAACCAAACCCACTCTTTTATGGCTGGCAAGGGCGGATAACAAGGGCGCCGAACTTTGCCAGGTTACGTATATTACCGGAGCGATAAACTGGAAAGCGGATTACTCGGCCGTTCTTAATGAAGCCGAAGACAAACTCGACCTTACCGGCTGGGTAACAATCGATAACAAAAGCGGCGCCGGCTATAAAGATGCGATTATAAAGCTCGTCGCCGGCGACGTCAGACGTATTTCCGCCCCGGCTGTGCCCCGGCGCCGGGAGGCGTACGCACTGGGTCTCAAGGGAGTTCTCGAAGCCGGTTTTGAAGAAAAACCGTTTATGGAGTATCACCTTTATACCCTGGGAAGAAAGAGCACTGTAAATAACAACCAGGTAAAGCAAATCGAACTGATAACGCCGGCACGGGATGTACCGGTAAAAAAGCTCTATATCTATGAGTGGGCGACAAAGGACGATAAAGTACAGATAAAGCTCGAATTTGAGAACAAAGACCAAAACCACCTCGGTATCGCACTTCCCAAAGGCAAGGTGCGTGTATTCAAGAAAGACCCCGCAGACGGCCTGCTCGAATTTGTCGGAGAAGATGAAATCGACCATACCGCCCAAAAAGAAAAGGTCTCGCTTTACATCGGTGATGCATTTGATATTATCTGCGAGCACACCATAACAGACTCCGAGCACAGAAGACGCTACAGACGTGAAGCACACAAAACTGAACTTCGCAACCGAAAGACCGAAGACATCGTCGTTTACGTCGATGAAAAATTCGGTGCCCAGGTCAACTGGACAATCCGCCCGGCTACACATGATTATGAAAAACGCGATGCGAGAACGGCCAGGTTCAAGATTGCGGTGGATGCTGATTCGGTAGCCGTTCTTGAATATACTGTTACGCAAACCTGGTAAGCCGGCGGCTTGAAACCCGCTAAATCAAGAGCAGGCGAAAAATGAGGCCAGGCACCTGAACTTCACAGCCAAACCGTTAAGTTTTATCACCTGTTTACTTTTGGCATAACAAGCCCATAGCCAGGTCGATTTTTACAAATTTCGTTTTCGGCCTGAGATATTAATTATGGGAACTGTTCCTGTGATAATGAGCATTCTTTCATACAGGACATCACAAAGAATATTTTCCATCGTTATAAAACAGTCATAAAAAATTCTAATTAAGCTTGACCTTTCACTTCGTATGCAATAGGATATCTCCACTTTATGCCTTATCGCCGAAAATTAAAATTTCATTTGCATTAGGAGCAGAATAATGAATCAAATCAAGTTCTTGTTACAAGAGAAAGACATACCTCGAAAATGGTACAATCTGGCGGCGGACTTGCCCACCCCGCTACTTCCCCCCTTGGGTCCTGATGGAAAGCCTATCGGCCCGGAGATGCTCGCACCGGTGTTTCCAATGAACCTGATAGAGCAGGAAGTCAGCGCCGAAAGATGGATAGATATCCCGGAGGAAATCTTAGAAATACTGTACCGTTGGCGCCCGGCACCACTGCGAAGGGCGGTGTTTCTGGAAAAGCATCTTAAAACACCGGCAAAGATTTATTTCAAGGACGAAAGTACCAGTCCGCCGGGAAGCCACAAGCCAAATACGGCGGTTGCACAGGCCTGGTATAATAAACAGTTCGGCATAGAAAGGATAACAACCGAAACAGGTGCAGGCCAGTGGGGCAGCGCTTTGGCCTTTGCGTGCAAGCTGTTGGACCTTGAGTGCAAGGTCTTTATGGTCAGGATAAGTTTCGACCAAAAACCGTTTAGAAAAATGATGATGCAAACCTGGGGTGCAAACTGCGTAGCCAGTCCGAGCAACGAAACAAATGCAGGAAGAAAGGTATTGAAAGAAATGCCCGATACGCCGGGCAGTTTGGGAATTGCTATTAGTGAAGCTATTGAACAGGCCGTAACCGACCCGTCGGGAAAAACACGTTATTCGCTTGGCAGTGTACTTAATCATGTACTGCTCCACCAGACGATAATAGGCCTTGAGGCGAAGAAACAGCTTGAGATGGCCGGTGAAAAACTGCCGGATATTGTCATAGGTTGCGCGGGCGGGGGAAGTAACTTTGCAGGATTGTCTTTCCCGTTTGTTGCCGACAAAATCAATGGAGCTGACATCAAGATTGTTCCTGTCGAACCGACAGCTTGCCCGACTATGACTCGTGCACCATTTGCTTATGACTTTGGGGACAATGCTTGTACGACCCCCCTGTTGGCGATGCATACGCTCGGCCATGCGTTTATACCTCCTCCGATTCACGCCGGGGGGTTGCGATACCACGGAATGGCGCCGCTGGTCTGCCAGGGAATCGTCGAGGGTTTGCTGGAACCGAGGGCATACCATCAGTTGGAGTCTTATGAAGCAGCTATAACATGGGCCAGGACCGAAGGCTTTATCTGTGCACCGGAAACGAGCCAGGCGATTGCGGCAGTTATTGACGAAGCAAATAAGGCAACCGAAGAAGGCAAAGAGAAGGTTATCCTGTTTAACTACAGCGGCCACGGCCTGATGGACCTTACCGGCTACGATGCGTATCTGTCGGGAAAACTGGTCGATTATTCGCTGCCCGACGAAGAACTGGCAAAATACACAGCAGACCTTGAAAAGCTGCCCAAAGCCGAAATGCGAAAAAGCGGTAAATGGTAGTTTTTTTCAGTGTTTAGCGAGTTATAATACTCCCCGGATTTGAGACCAGCATATAAGGTGGTAAGTTGTGGTATAATTCTATCATGCTTTTATGAAAGGAAGCAGAATTATGGCACAACGAAGGAACTTTGGGAAGGCTTTTAA
>DUZQ01000071.1 GCA_013349435.1 Planctomycetota bacterium
ATCCGTGTTCTCCAAGTGCAAGGGTTTTGATACAATTAAATGAAAATCCATTCACTCCGTGCAACATAACACAAAGGTATCTAACTGTAAATAAAGAAGTTGCCACTTAATCAGCAAGCCCTAAGATAGCGAAGGCTCTTATTCTTACAAAGTCGGTTCACTGGAGCTATGAGAGGGAGTGGCGAATTATAGAGCCTGACGCTGCTCGTCATTCTCATTATATTCCGATACCAGAAGGGGTTATTACTGCCGTGTACCTCGGTTGTAAGATAACACAGGAAAACCGCAATGCAATATTGCAAAGCATCAACGATGTCCCGCAAAATAAAGGTGTTAGGATTTTGCAAGCTGAAAGTCGGGCCGACACTTACGAGCTGCATTTTGAACCACTTAGGGGGAGTGGGACAGGAACATAATTTTTAGCACAATCCCATTTTTCGGTGAAGACTCAACAAAACCACAGGCCAGTTGTTGCAAGAATATTTTTCGCTTCGGACCGCAGATATTCAGTTTCTGCGCTCATAGATACATATCCCTTTCTCGCGTACAATGCTTGCGATTGGTGGCTTCTGCGATAAATCCACGAGGTCCACGGGCTTGGGCAGTTCAAAAAACAATCTTGCATAAAAGTCAAAGAACTTAGCCGCCGCCAAACCCTCGACTGCCAGATCGATGTCCCGCGCCTGCGAATCATCCCCGGCCGCCGAACCGAACAGCCAGACCGCCTGAACATCAAATGCCTTGGCGCAACTTTCTATTGTCTGCCTTAGCCCACTGGTAATCATAAAATGCCCCTTATCAATCTAATCATTTCTTCCGTTGCCTGTTTCATGCCGACGAGCATCGCCCTTGCTACGATGCTGTGGCCGATGTTGAATTCGCAGAGGCCTTCAATCATGGCAACCGGCCGGATATTACGATAGGTCAGGCCGTGGCCTGCGTGCACGATAAGGCCTGCAGTTGCGGCGATATCCCTGCCGTCCCGAAGCTCATTGAGCCTTCTTTCAATCGCCCTGTCGCTTTTTGCATTGGCATACATTCCCGTGTGAAGCTCCACAGCATCACACCCGGCCTCAGCAGAAGCGGTAATCTGCTCAGCATCGGGTACGATAAATGTACTGACCAATATCTTTTTTTTGTGCATTCTTTTAACAACCTGGGCTAATCGTTTTTTTTGTCTTACACAATCAAGCCCGCCCTCGGTTGTAAGTTCGGCCCGCTTTTCGGGCACAAGCGTTACCTGATCAGGCTTTAGCTGTTCTGCGATTTTCACTATCGGCTCAGCCATGCACATCTCAAGATTAAACTTGCAGGCAACCGTTTCTTTCAGTAGTCGCACGTCCCTGTCGCAGATATGGCGTCTGTCCTGCCGCAGATGGACGGTAATGCCGTTGGCGCCGGCCAGTTCACACTGAACTGCCGCCCACACCGGGTCCGGCTCATCGGTCAGCCGGGCCTGACGAATCGTAGCTACATGGTCGATATTTACATTCAACACTGCCATAGATCTCTCCCAAAATCTTGTTTTGAACCTACCAACAGAGTTATTATTACACCGCTACTTGGAACTGTAAATGCCGGTATTTCTGTTAAAATCCGAAGCTCGAAATGCTAAATCCGAAACAATATCGAATGTTCAAATTTCAAATCTTCAAAACGAATTTGTTGATTTAGCTGCCATTGTTGTTTTGGATTTTGGTAATTTGAATTTAGTATTTGTTTAGAGTTTCGATATTCGGATTTCGATTTAACTTTACCAGGCATAAATGTTCATGCAATAAGAAATTATTGATTTTGTCTCTTGCTATACGGCGCTGTAGTATTATATCATCCCTGGAACCACCATCAAGAAAATAAAAAGCCGGATTGCGTAGGGTGGGCCTTCGGCCCACGCGGTTTCTTTCCCATTCACAGCAAGTTTAGGATAAGAACAACGAGTGATAAAGCAGCAGCACCCCAACACCATTTTCGGTATTTTGGCTTGAAGTACCCCACAACCAAGCAAGGAATCAGGAAAATAATGCTACCTTGGAGGCCGGGACCGTGTGGATGGTCTTTGAGCCAAGTAATAGGTATCCGGTGAACCCACAATACAAATGCAAGGATGCCGAGGAAACTGAACAGAACGGCAAGAAAAGTGCTCTTGGCATTAGTTTGCTCTGTTTCTGCTGGTTTTTCAAGCTCAGCTCGCAGAAGTTCAGTATATAAGTCAAATAGACTCTCATATTTTAACATTTGATGGTCAGTTGCGGATGAAATATCGACCTCGATTTGGTCAAGCAAGCCCAGCGCCTCTCTTGCAGTTTTGAACAGTTCCGAGTTAGGGTCGTTACTTTTACGTTGGATCCCTTTCTGGAAGTACTGCCTAAGTGCTTTGAATTTAGCTGCACGTACATTTAGGTCTCGGGCCTCATCAATTGCTTCCGCCTCCGCCAACTGCTCATCGTCAGTCAGCTCACGACCCAAATCGATAGCGGCATATTCATCTTGGCACTCTTTAAGGATATGCTCCCTGCGTGCTTTTCTGGGAATTTCTTTCAATTTCTCAAGAATCTCCTCCCTCCGCTCAGATACTGTCGCAAATCCATTGTCATTATTTGCATGTTTTCGATTTTCACTCATAAGACAACTCCTTTTCTTAACTTCAGCAAATTCAATCTTTCTTTACACCATTAAATACGACAACCCGGACAAAAACGTGCCCGGGATTGGTATCGACCGTTGTATTACATCCACCTGAATCTATCAGGCTCTTCTTAATGCCTTCTATGTCTATGTCATAGTATGTCCTTCCATCTTATTCTTTCCTTTCCTACCATCTACCTGTCCCTACAGGTGTTACCTCTTACTGTTATCCTTACTCTATCCATAGTACCAATCGAAGCCATTCCTTTTGGCGTCCACAATACGCGAGTTCGTCTCAATTGTTCAAAAATAATCATCACTTTTGAAAATGTTTTTATTAAGTCGCCCTATCCTTGAGAGATATATAAATTACTTGACTTCTCACAACTGATTAGCCTATAATTCGTAATATGCTTTACACGGTTATTTCACAAGATACCATGACGAGTCTGAGGCGAGCATGATGTAGCAGTGCCCTTTTTCATTGGGCCGAAGTGTTATCTATACGATACGGAAGGAGATAAAAACCAATGTCAGATACAATTACCTTAGAAAAGTATCAAATGTTTCTTGCGTTAGCACCTACCAATATGCTGAAAGAACTCGTAGTTCATCTTCTAAGTGCCGTTCAAAAGTATCCGGATAACTCCCCTGAATCTGATTGTGTGGCAATGATGTACTTCATGCTCGTCAAGGAACTGGACATGAGAGAAGTCGAACCTTTATGGCGAAAAGCAAAGCGTTTTGCAATTAGAAATTCCAGCACTATTAAAGAAGTTGGCAAAATCGCCGCTTGTATAGGGGCAGGTGTCTTATTGGGTGTGTCACTGGATGACTGAGCGGTAGAAAAAGAGGCAAAACCATGCGTGAAACTAATGAGGAGAAAGGAATTTTCAATTTTATAGTGCGGATTTTTAATGAAGAAAGTCCAAAGTTAATAGACAAAAGTGAGTTAAGCGAGAGGTATCAAGAGTTGTATGATAAGTCTCTTTTCATGGGCATAGGAACAGCTGTAACTTTTGTTATGGGAAAGGGTGATTCATTATCTATGGCGGACCGCATAGGATTATCACAAGGCAAAATTCCTGAACACTGTACACAAGAGGGGTTTGAAAGGTTATTGAAAAGTTTCCCACACTTGGAAAAGGATGAGGACGAATATAATTTTAGTCAGTGCTGGTTTTTAGGAGGTATAAAAGAGGCCATTGCGTTCATGGAGCGTGAACTAAACAAATAACAACACAGACACAGATAATATCTGAAATGTCAGTTGGGAATAGTATTAAGTATTATGATGTTGGCTTGGAAATATAATGGATTCTGAAGGTCTTGGATTTGAACTGGCAAAGGAGATTCAGGAACACGTCATAGAATCATCCGAGGACATCTGTAGGAATATAGGTGTTCCTCTCCAAAACGTCTTCTTAGAATACATAGCCCTGTTGTTATGGTCGGCATCTAAGGAAATCCAGAATTCACTGCCCAAGAAACATTTTAAGCAAGCTATTGATTTGACTTTTTCTGCTTCCGCACTTCTTCTTGAAGAAGCTGGCATAAGAGAACACATGAGCGATTTCACACCTGAAGCTTTTGAGAGTTTTATCCGCGACAGATTTGAAACATACTATGGTGCGTGGCGAGGCTTTGCAATTGATGACGACGAACTCAGTGAAGTGACTTTAGCTCATAACTTTGTACTCTTGTGTATTACTGATGAAGAGGATTTATCCAAGGCAACACACCCTAATCGCGATGATTACAGACGACACATTCAGGTTGTCCTTCGACATTATCGTATTTTCACTGGAAGAGCCAAAGCTCTCATTTCAAGGTTTTAAGTTGAAGAGAAGTTTTCCATCAAGTCGGTAAAGCGTAAGTTTTCAGATGCATTTTAATACGGGAGAGGCCTTTGGTGATCGCTCTGCTCTCGCCGAAGTCAAAATTGTGGAGCCCCGACGAGTCGGGACGCTTCTTTTAATAGATTTCTCCACTTCCGCCTAACAGGCCTTCGGTCGAAATGACGTTATTTACCATCCCTTTCACCTGCGGCGAAAAGGCTGCCACCCCGCTGCTTTACATTTTTATTTGGCGGGTAAATTAGTGCAATCAGGGTGCGAAGTGGATATGATATGAGGCTTGGGAAAAACGCTTGATGAGATTTTTTCACAAGGAGGATTTTCTGATGAAGAAATTGGCCTTTTGTGTAGCAGTCGTGGCAGTTTTATTTGTTTCCTGTCTACCGGAACATGCCGGCCAAAAGAAGGGACCACATTTTGAGGTTCAACGTTTCGAAAATGTACGTGTTCCGATGGCCGACGGTGTGGAGCTTTCGGCGAATATCTCTCGGCCGAAGGCGGAGGGTGAGTTTCCGGTGGTCCTGGTTCGGACGCCGTACGGGAAGGGAAACGGCGAGGATGACGACGGCGGATATTTTGCAAAAAGTGGTTGCGCGTATGTCATACAGGACTGCCGGGGGACGGGTCAATCCGCCGGTGCGTGGGAGCCGGGTTTGAACGAAAAGGCTGATGGTCTTGATACGCACAAGTGGATACTGGCGCAGGACTGGTGCGACGGTAAAATTGCAACTGCGGGAGGCTCTTATCTCGGCTTTACACAGTGGATTGTCGCGCCTGATACAGACGACCGGCACAAGGCGATGTTTACTCTTGTTCCGCTTATGAATTGGCACCAAATTGCCTATATAGGTGGTGCATTTGGTTTGGGCACAAACATGGGTTGGGGCAGCGAGATGCTAAAACCGACCGAGGGTGAAGGGAGCGGTCTGCCCAATGACTGGGATATTGACAAAGCCTATCGTTACCTGCCCCTTTCAGCATGGGATGAGCAGTTGGGCTTCAAAGTGCAGTTCATGCGTGACTGGATTGCACACCCCGAGTTTGACAGCTACTGGGCGCGGGCCGGTATCGCAGGCAAAGCGGACCAAATCACCGTGCCGAGCGTTACTCTAAGCGGCTGGTATGATGTGTTCATTGGTCAGGTTTTCGAGTACGTAAAGGCAGTCAGAGAGACATCAAAATCAGATATAGCTCGACAACATTCCCATTTGATAGTCGGTCCGTGGGCACATGGGCCCAACTGGGTGGCGGGCGAGCGGGATTTCGGCGAAAACACCGAAGTTGACGTCGAGGAACTTCAGAACCGGTGGTTCGGCTATTGGCTTAAAGGCAAGGGAACCGTCGATGATTTGCCGCCGTATCGTATCTTCGTTATGGGCACAAACCAATGGCGTGATGAATATGAATGGCCGCTTGCGCAAACGCAATATACACCGTACTACTTTCACAGCGAAGGTAACGCCAATACGTTGTCGGGTGATGGAAGCCTAAGCACGATTAAACCGCAAAGTGAGCCGGTGGATAAATACGTCTATGACCCCGAAAATCCCGTCCCGACCCGGGGCGGATGTATCCTTTTCGGCGACCAGTTCGGCGCCCAGGACCAAACCGAAATAGAGAAACGCAAAGATGTATTGGTCTTTACGAGCAAAGAGCTTACAGAAGCACTTGAAGTAACAGGACCTGTAAAGGTCGTTCTTTATGCCGCCAGCGACGCCCCCGACACGGACTGGACGGCCAAACTGGTCGATGTATATCCTGATGGAAAAGCGTTTAACCTATGCGATGGAATTATACGGGCAAGACATCGGGAGTCAGCAACAAACCCAACGCTGATTGAACCGAACAGGATTTATCGGTATGAGATTGACCTGTGGGTTACAAGCAATGTGTTTTTGCCGGGCCACAGGATTCGGGTCGAGATATCCAGCAGTAATTTCCCCCGCTTCGACCGAAATCCCAACACAGGCCACAAATTCGGCGCCGACGCCGAGCTAAAAAAAGCGATGCAGACGATTTACCATGACGCCGACCAGCCATCACATATCCTTTTGCCTGTTATACCCAGCGGCGCGCAAAGAAAATGAGCGATTTTTATGAGTTGTAAAAGTCCTCTCCGGCGAATTATCACCCTCCCGGCTGTTTTGTCGGCGGTTTTTTCATTGCCATACTAAATATCAAAATGCCAAGTGTAAAATTGTAGAGCCGCTTGGCGGGGATGTTAGTCGTGCGTAATGCGTAGTGCGTATCGCGTTGGTGGAATCACTTCGTGGACTGGTTCAATAGATTCCTCGGCAAGCTCGGAATGACATTTGCCGTCTTTGTGCTCTTATGCCCTTATTCCCTTATGCTTTTGTGCCCTTATACCCTTGTGCCCTTTCTTACTCCTGCGGCAGTTTTTCGAGATCTGCATCGGAGCCTGCGACCATTAGTGTGTCGCCGGCGTAGATAACCGTATTCGGCATCGGGACGTTTATAATGGTTTCTGCCTTTGTCTTTTTGTCCTTAGAATCGGGGCCACGCTTGATAGCTACCAGATTTACGTTGTATTTCTGGCGAAGCTGCAGGTCCATTACCGTTTTGCCGTCAAAACTGGCCGGGGCGATTATGCTGGCCATACTGTAGCCGGGTGCAAAGTCGATTTTTTCCGTGATGTGCGGTGCGATGAGTTTGTAGGCCCAGCGCTGAGCGGATTCAATTTCCGGATAAATCACCTCCGTCGCCCCCACCGCTGAGAAGACCTGGCCGGCGGTGAGGCTCTGGGCACGGGCATAAATCTGCTCTACCCCCATTTTTTTCAGATTCACCACGGTAAGTATCGCCGATTCAAATGCCCTGCCGCCCTGGCCCATCCCAACTATGGCGACATCGACCTTATCGACGCCCTGCGAAAGAAGGGCCTCTTCATCGGTGCTGTCGAGCCTGACCGCGTGGCTGACCTGGTCGCGAATCTGCTCGATAATCGTCCTGTCGCGGTCGATTGCGACTACCTCGGCGCCGCTCATCGACAGCGCAATTGCGAGTTTCTGACCGAATCGGCCCAATCCTATTACCGCAAAACGTTTCATAAGCCAAATCCTTAACCTACAATAATCGGTTCCGACGGATAGTCATAGCCGGCCGGTTTCAAATTGAACATCAGCGAAGCGAGCAGGGTCAACGGCCCTAATCGGCCAATAAGCATCGTAGCAATGATAATCAACTTGCCTGCGGCTGTCAAATGTGGTGTTATGCCGGCGCTAAGCCCCACGGTTCCCAGGGCGGACGCCGTCTCGAACATTATATCTTCGACGGCAAAGTCACTTTCCGACTCGGTAAGTGTAAGCAGCAGCGTTCCGAAAAGCAAAACCGCTGCGAAAAGTACCGTTACGGTAATCGCCCTTCCCACCACGACCGGCCGGATGGAACGCTTGAATATCTCGACATTACGCTTTTTACCAAGCGTGGCATAGACCACCATTATAATAACTACAAAGGTTACCGTTTTAATTCCCCCGGCAGTTGAGCCGGGTGAACCTCCGATGAACATCAGCACGATGAGGATGAGCTTGTTGGCAGCGGTCAGGGAGGCGATATCAATCGTGTTGAAGCCCGCCGTCCTTGCGGTGATGGACTGGAAAAGGGCGCCGCAAAAAGTTTCGGCAGGGTCGGTTGACCGGCCGAAAACAATAATCGCCAGCGTTCCAGCGATTATCAGGGCAAAACTTGTGGCCAGAACGATTCTGGTCTGCAATTGCAGCTTTACCGGTGTAAAGCCGGGCGAACCAAGACCAGCAAGATTGGATATGCCGAATTTTCCTGTTATCAGTCTTTTAACTTTATCACAACCAACGCCGAAAAGATTGTAAAGAACACCAAAACCGAGGCCTCCGAGGACTATTAACGGTGCGATGACGATATATATCCTCCATGATTCGTTGTAATCGATGAGGCTTCGGCTAAACAAACAAAAACCCGCATTGCAAAAAGCGCTAATCGAATGAAACACGCTGTAGAACCATTGCTGATTTCTATCGAGTCCGGCCCCGGCCGTGTCCCGCCACAAATCCAAAAGGCTGACCGCCCCGACAGCCTCGAATGTAATGGTACCGACAAAAATGAATCCTATAATCTTGCTGATCCTTCCGAGTGTCTGGGCGCTTAGAAGGTCCTGCATGGCAACCGATTCACGAACACTCAGGGCCTGGCCCAGAAGAAGCGCAAGAACGGCGCCGAAGATAACAATTCCAAGGCCACCGAGCTGGATAAGAGTCAAAATTACTATCTGCCCCATAAGGGAGAAATCCTGGCCGGTGTCCCTGACTATCAGGCCGGTAACACAGGTGGCACTGGTAGCGGTAAAAAGTGCATCAACAAAGCTCATCTGGTCGGTATTAAATGATTTCGGCAGCATCAGCATACCGGCCCCGGCAATAATCAGAACACAGAAGCTTACTATCAGGGTCCGGGCGGGATTTTGACCCGTGGCCGCAAGGTTTACACAGGCTCTGCAGGTTTTGGCAACGACCTGTGCCATAAGATACGTCCCAAGAGCCAACATCTTTATATGGGCGGGGTCTTTGACCGAAAACCATGTGCCGGCGCCGAGTACAACTATGATAAACAGGAAAAGAAGGGGAATCTCAAACCAAAAGACTCTGAGGAATTCACGCTTGGAAAATGCGTTCACAAAACGGACGGTTTTCTCCGCAAGGAAAACCATAAATGCCCCAATCTGGATGAGGTGCAACGTCCTTAAGGACATTAGAGGCTCGTAGAAACCGTATAAAAATACAAACGTTGCGGCCACCACGATGGAGGTCAACAAAGTTACCGCTATCAGGACTGTTTCAAGGCGCTTGTTTTTATAACGTACGTTCATAAACAGTGAAGGCAGAATCCGGCTAACAGTATGTTGCAGGCGGCATTGGTGCGGCCCGACCGACTAAGAACTTAAAATTCAATAGTGCAAGTTTTATTCTTTTTGTGAAGAAATTTCCAGAATATTCTGTATAGATAAGCTCGGCTTGAAGTTTAATCCCCGGGCTTGTTCGGAATTTGGGTCTGTGCTTTTTCCACAAATTGGTCCCAGATACTTGATAAGGGCAAACCTGTTGGTTAATATTGTGTCAGAACCGAAACCTGACCACCAATTCCTATAATATACTCTTGCAAAAGAGTTATTTTTCTCTTTTTGAAAACTGTTGCGAATCTTCCTGGCCAAAATTTAATCCGATAAAATTTTATTTTTGCCCTCCAATTTCCTTCTCATAAGGGACTTACTTTAAGAGGACAAAAGATGTAAAAGCACTCTTTCGATGCAGAAGCGAGGTATTTTTGAACTTGTATTTTAGAAGAGATGGCAGAAGAAAACCAAAAATCCGAAGAAAATAACAATATTTCAACGTATGAGCACTTTACGCGCCTCCTGTTGGCAAACCAAAGAAGTCTTTATGGCTTTATCCTTTCATTGGTGCCTAACCTCACAGACGCAGATGACATTTTTCAGGATACTGTCCTGGTGATGTGTCGAAAGTTTGAAGGACTGAGGCTCAAGAGCAGTTTTCTCGCTTGGGGTTTGAGTATCGCTCATCACAAAATTATCAAATTTCGCGAAAAGCAGAATCGGTCGCTTATTCTTTTCACCGATGATGCCTTTAAAATAATCATGGACCGTTCAGATAGTATCTTAAGTAATATGGATCAGCGTGTGAAAGCTCTTGAGAATTGCCTTACCAAACTAATCGAACCTGACAGAGAATTAATAAAGATGCGTTACGAAGAGGGATTGGCAATCAAAGATATTGCCAGTGAAGTTGGCAGACCTGTCCAGGGTATGTATAAGGTTTTTGCACGGCTACACAATGCCCTTAGGCTATGTATTCGTAAAACAATGTCTATGTGGGGGACAGCATGAAGGATAAAAATAATGCTTTCAACTTAGGCTTAATGATTTTTCATTCACTCGACGGCTCAATAGACAAAGCGGATTTTGCCAAATTAGATAAGATGATTATCAATGATCCTGCGACAGTTGATATATACCTTGAGTTTATAGCGATTTCTGCAATTCTGAATCGTCAGGGCAGCAGCGTTAGCGTCAAAGAACCTGTTATCCCATTTGCTTCATCGGACATAGAAGGACAACTAAGAAACTGGGAAGAACTGGCCGAGTATGAGAAAATCGCACCGTCTGTAGAAATTGAAAAGACCGCCGGGCCGGGCGAAAGGATTTTAACAGAAAAAGAACGCGAGGCTAAGATTCAGGCCTTTCTTGCGGAAGAAAAGGCTTTGGAAGAGCAGGAGAGGATGCTGGCCGAATTGGAGCGGCGCAAGATTCGCCGGCGGGAGCTGCGACGCAGAAAAAGGACACAACAGGTACGCACGGTTGTATCGAAGATGCGCAAAGTTTTGAAAATCGGCGCCATTGCCGCTGTGGTGATGGTAGTTGCATTTTACCTGTGTGCTTTGCTGACGCCCGTGCCGCCGGTTTTTGTGGCTACCCTCACCGACGGGATCGATGTTAAATGGGCCGATTCACAGCAACCTACAGAAATTGAAAGTCCACTGCGACCGGGATTAATGATATTGGAGAAGGGGTATGCTCAGATCACTTTCGATGAAGGTGCAAGCATAATTCTTGAAGCGCCTTGCAAGATAGATTTGCAAGATGCGCATAAGGCATTTGTGGAATCCGGCAAGCTCAGTGCTCGTGTTCCTCTAAAGGCGCGCGGCTTTATGGTCAATACACCTTCAGCATCGATAATTGACCTTGGTACTGAATTTGGTGTTCATGTGAAGGCCGATGGCTCCAGCGATATTCATGTTTTCACGGGAAAGGTCTCACTGTTGGCAGGCAATATTGACAACCTGGTTGGCAAGTTGTTCTATACTGTTGAACAAATAGTTGAAGCCGGACAGGCGAAGCGCGTTCGCGCCCAAAGCTCCAAGATACAGGATATTCAATTTGGCCGGGCGAGGTTTGTGTGCGATATGCCATCGGCATACGAATTAGCAGTACGACAAAGCAATCCCGTGCTTTACTGGAGATTTGAGCAGGACTCAAAATATACTGACAGAATTCGATACTTCGGCGATGTCAGGATTGAAGGAATCGGGCCGGACCTGGGTGATTCAAAGCCGAACAACGCCTTGAAGATTTCCCAATCAAATAGTTATATCATGGCTGAGGATGTATTAGAGGATAATCTTCATGAAGCTTACTCTATTGTAATGTGGGTCAGGCCGGATGTAATCCAGGAACAAAATATACTTTCCGTCAAGGAAGACATATCCGACCCGCCCAATGATTACAGTCATTTGCTTGTTATCGAAGAAGGCAGATTTCTCTATACGGCTGGTTTAGAACAGGAATCGTGCGATTACAAGGAAGAATTCATCGAGTGCTTCAGTTCAACAAAACTACAAGCCCGCCAGTGGTATCATGTGGCTGTAACAGTCCATAGAGGCGGCTTAGCTCGTATTTTTGTCAATGGAAACACTGATGGCGAAACTTTTGTTCTTGGCGGTTTCGCCGGTGAATGGGGTATTATATACATCAACCCGCCCGATGAAGATGACGAAATAGATGGGAAGGTGCCGTCTTTTCGAGGCGCGATAGATGAAATAGCCGTATTCAGAAAAGCTCTGAGTCCGGACGAAGTCAGGCGAATGTATTCGTCTGTTCAAAAATAACTCGTACGCGAATAGGAAGTTTGGAAACTCTTTCAGTAAGAAAGGAGGTGGTGCCTGAAAGCGGTATAAACAATATACCGATTATTGTGCGGGTCGGCTTTCTTTGGCTTATCTCTACAAAAAGATTGTCGCGCCGGCTTTCGGTCGGCTCGCAATGACATTTAAGATTATCGTATGTCATTGCCAGGAGTCCCGATAAATCGGGACGATAACACAATCTCAATCGTTCATAGCCTAAGAACTCGTGAAGTATGCCAACAGTTAAGGCCTGCTAATGTAAAAAGCGTTTATAAAGAGTGAGGAAGATTTAAAATGAGAAAAAATATATTTCAATTAATGTTAATTTTTGTGGCGGGGGTGATTGTTTCATCAGCTTCGGCGCAGAACTGGATTAAGATCAACGACAACGACGCCGGCATTTCATATTCATCAAACTGGAAGTATATCTCCGCTTCCGGCGCTTACATGAATGACGCTCACTGGTGCGAAGTGATGTACGTCGGGGAGACCGCGGAGTACACATTCACCGGCACCCAGGTAAGAATCTATGTTTATAGATTCGATGACACACAAAGCTTCGATGTGTATATTGACACTCAATTTCAGCAAAATGTGTCGGTGGGTTCAGGACCGAATGACAGTTACATGGCCTGGGAAAGCGGCACCTTAGCCAATACGAGCCACACCATTCAAATTGTAACTGTTTCGGGTGAAACCCACCTTGATGCCTTCGAGTATGACGAAGGCGCCGATACCGACCCCCCCTCGCCTGACCCTGCGACATGGGCTTCTGCGCCCGCTGCCCAGGGCGACAGCTCCATCAGCATGACGGCGACAACCGGCTCTGATCCCAGTGGTGTCCAGTACCGGTTCGATGAGACTTCTGGTAATCCCGGTGGCAGCGACAGCGGCTGGCAGACAAGCCCAAGCTACACCGACAGCGGCCTGAACGCCTCGACGCAGTACTGTTATCGTGTACGTATGAGAGATCAGTCGCCGAATCAGAATACTGGTTCATGGTCAACCACCAATTGTGCCACAACGACATCGCCGGATACATATCCGCCAACGCCGGATCCTGCAACTTGGGCATCCGTACCGACAGCTGGTAGCGACAGTTCTATAAGCATGACGGCAACTACTGCCTCAGATCCCTCCGGAGTTGAATATTACTTCATGGAAACAAGCGCCAATCCCGGAGGCTCCGACAGTGGCTGGCAGGACAGTGCAAGTTACATCGACACCGGCTTAAACCCCAGCACACAGTACTGCTATGAGGTCCAGGCCCGTGACAAAAGCTCCAACAAGAACTTAACTGCCTGGTCAACGAATGAATGTGCGACCACATTGGCGGAGGCGCCGAATACCTTTTACGTCGCACCCGGAGGAAACGACTCCGGCGCCGGAACAATCGGCGACCCGTGGGCGACATTAGCGGGTGCACGCGATAATATACGCCCGCTTTTAGATGGTACCGATGACATCACCGTTTACTTCCGCGGCGGCACATACACTTTCACTGATACGGTGGTCTTCGGACTCAGCGATGATGGAACCGCTACCCAGAGTATCACTTATGCCGCTTATCCAGGTGAGACGCCGATCTTCAGTTCTTTGGTTCAAGTAACAGGCTGGAGTACATACAGCGGAAACATCATGCAGGCCGATCTCCCTGGCGGTATAAGCAGTGTCAGATACCTGCAGGATTCAAGCGAAAACTGGCTGCCGCGATCGGCAACGGCGTATTTCAATCCGGACCAAACAACCTCTGAGGGTAATGAGGGACCTATGTATGAACCCGACGGCCAGGCACCCAAACAGACTACCCAGTATCCGACAAGCTGGACTCCTCCGGACTGGTCAAGTGCTTCGCAATACGACCTGCGGATTTCAACGACGGCCTGGAGCGTAAATGTAATTCCCATATCTTCGGTCAATTCAAGCACCCGCTACATCGATGTTGCAACTCCAGCCACCTATCCGATGAAAACCTGCTATGGTGATTGTGCTCCTTGCGAGGCGTGGGTCTTGAACAGCATAGACGGGATTGATTCGGCAGGTGAATGGGCCTGTCTGAATGGTACGATTTATCTGTATCCCGCCAGTGGCACTTCTGACATTTATGTCCCGGCTATCACCGAATTTATTAGTGTTGATGAAGGTACCGCAAACGGCAACACAGATATAACAACCCCGGTTCAGTATATTAACTTCAGCGGAATCACCTTTACCGGAGGCGACTTCTATATGCGTTACTATGACTACAATAATCCCCTCAACTCTGATGTAACAAGCCAGCATGACTGGGGCATTGTGGACAGACCCGCCGGTATGCTCAGGTTCCGAAATGCCGCTAATTGCACAGTTGACGGCTGTACCTTTACCAAAAGCGGCGGCGGTGGAGTGCGCCTGGACCGTTATGCCCAAAATATCACCGTTACCAATTGTGAATTCAGCTATCTTGGAAGAGAGGCGGTATCTTTGATGGGCCGAGGTATCGGTTATGGCGATGTCAGCAAGAACAATGAGGTCAGCTACAATAACATGATTGCAACCGGCCGGGAAAAATGGGATGCACCGGCGATAAACCTCTCACAAAGCTCAAACAACTGGATTCACCACAACTTCATCGATGACACCCATATGTCGGCGATAATCTTTACCAGCTCCCGCGGTGTGTATCTGGCCTACAAGTGTTATGAAGACTCCGACAGTTACTTCGTTGGTGCTGAATGTCACTACTGGGAATGTCATCCGACAGCTGTAGCCACTTCCTGTGACCAGGAGACATACGGATATGAAGAAGCCAAGATCGAGTCTCATAAGTACATGTACAACTACAACAATAACATCGAGAAAAATGTCATCACCGATGCTCACAACGGAGGCCAGTTCTTCCATAATTCCGTGTCGCTTACCAATGGGATAATCTACACCTCCGGTGGGAAATTCGACGAGACTAACTACCTGCAGCTTAATTACTTCTATGACTGTGATCCCGCTCCGAATACGCAATTGCTCTACGCCGATACCTACATGGACCATATGCATGCGAACAAGAATATGATGCATAATGTCCAGATCGGAAATGGTTCAACTGAGGCGTATGTTTTGTTTGATGTCTTCTGTAATTGGCAGGACTGGAATGTACAGCATGGCAACCAGCAGGGATATGTTAATGCCAACGTGGAGCAAAATTCGTCTTACGGAAGTTACACCTATGGTATGTACATTAATACAGATGGTAACATTGATTTAGACGACAACAATCCCAATGGCTCTGCCACTTTCGTAAATGATTACGAAGAAATATATTCGACACTTTGCCCTGGTGAACTACCCGGACCCGATCCTCTGCCCGGTGCCAGTGCCATGCAGACAGACTTGGCATCCAAGATAACCTCGTTTGGTGGCACGGTCCCGACTTGTACTCAGGATCAGGACCCACCGACACCGGACCCGATGACCTGGGCATCTGTGCCGACTGCCGATGACCAAGACTCTATCAGCATGACAGCTACGACGGCCTCGGATCCATCCGGAGTCGAATACTACTTCGATGAAACAACCGGCGGCCCCGGCGGCTCTGACAGTGGGTGGCAGGATAGCACAAGCTACACCGAT
>DUZQ01000072.1 GCA_013349435.1 Planctomycetota bacterium
AACCCGTCTCTGCGCTAAGCTGTTACGACACCGGCTACTTCGTGCCCTCGGAAAACAATAATCGGCTGGAAATGAGTATGTGTGCTTATGTATAAAAAAACCAACCGAGATTTTTCTTGACGTGATAAGTAGATTTAGTTACAATATGGGTAATGTATTTTGCGTGTAAACGGGTAAAACAGAATTTTGGAGGTTTCCATTATGAAAAAAGTAATTCTAACAGTGATTGTAACTTTGTTGTTAATGAATGGTTCGGTGTTGATGGCGGAGATATTTCCTGCCCTTGAACTTGAACGCAACAGCACCGGCTACAGTGGTCCTGGGCCCGTCCTGCGAACACATGGTTGGGAGTTTACCGTAACTGAAGACCTTGCTGTAGCCGGCTTAGGGATATTCGATCTCTTTGATGATGGGCTCTATCTTCCGCACGAAATCGGAATATGGCGGTCTGGCGATCTTGTCTATTCAACAACTGTTCCTGCAGGTACCGAGGGGACGGTTCTGATAGACCAGTTTCGTTATATCGAAACGGAGCCATTCTGGCTCACTGCAGGTGAAACTTATGTCATTGGAAATACCACGGTGGGCGACCCTTTCGTCGGTAATAACAATCTTGCCAGGATTACAACGCTGCCCTCCATCACATACGAAAGAACCTTGATAAGTCCAAGCGACAGTGGATTCTCGCTACCGACATTAGAGCAAGAGTTTTATTTATTCGGGCCAAATTTCCTTGTTGTTCCAGAGCCGATGACGCTGGTAATGCTCGGTGTGGGAGGTCTGTTGCTCAGAAGAAGATATAGCAAATAAACGATTAACGTGGGATATCAGCAACTTAAAATCATGGAGGTACAAAAATGTTTTTTATCCAGCGCACATTCATTTTTCTATCAATAATCATTGTGATCATCTTTGGGGTAGACAGGTCCGAGGCATCGAATTATCGCTCTTATGTCTTTGGGACTTACGAAATCATCCTGTTTTCTTATGAAGATGGTACGGACCTTGAGGTCTATGGATTTGGTCAGACTCTTTGGTCGGGCACTCTAAACAAAGGTCAGCACAAGCTCGTTCAAAAACCTTACGGACCGCATGTTCCGGAAGTGTATGAGGTGGTAGGTTCCAATCGATTTGCCGTCTTGAGCGGTCATATAACCGGTGGCAACAAAGGTTACTATGCGATGGACCAGAGTGGCCGGGGTGTGAGCACAGAATTTTATACATACGTTCCACAAAAGAACGGTTCCTACGGCTCCCAGAAGTTCATCGTCTTTGCGTATGAAGACGGCACCGAAGTAACCGTTGAATACGCCGACCCGAACGGTATTTATCGCGAGGTTGTAACAAACTTCCCCCTGGATAAAGGACATAACTGGTCAAGTGAGGACTTGTCCGAGAACTACGTCCATGTTACGGCCAATAACCCCGTCTCGGCTCTTAGCTGCTACGACACGGGCTACTTCGTCCCCTCGGCTAACGGCAAGTTCAGTGGTACAAAGTTTTATACATATATCGGCAAGACGAAGTACGCCGGTCAATATGTGCCCCAGGACTTAGTCGTTACCGCTTATGATAACGATACACTCGTTACGATTGCCGACTGTAACGATGTTGTTACGTGGCAGGGAGAACTGAATGGAGGCGAGGCGCAAGTGAAAAGATTCCCGGATGGTGCCGACGAGACTTTTAGCGTAACTGCCACCCGGCCGGTTACCGTAAGTATCCAGCAGTGGGTAACCGATGAGGCCGAGTGGGTAGCACAGGGCTTCTTTATCCCGGGAAAAGATGGTACGGGTGTGGGTGGTTTTGGTAAGGATATTATTGTACCGGTCCGAACATGGGGCTATCTGGCTATTATGGCCTATATGAATGAAACACATATCAAAGTGCTCAATGCTGAAACAGGCGTTTTAGCCATGACTGATGTTCTGAACGAAGGACAATACGAGGTTTATTATTCTGGCAACGGTTTGTGGCGGATTGTCAGCGACAGACCCATTTCTGCCTACACGGGGATTCAGACGGTTGATGGCGGGTTCTACTACAATGCCGAGTTTTCTCCGCTTCTGTTTGATGTTACGACCGGTGATATGGTAAAGGTTTCCGTAAAGAGGGGCCTGGCCGATTGCACAGAGCCGGCAGACCCGAACCACTGCTTCGAGCCGGACGACCCCAATAACAACGAAATCTGCTATACACTAAGCTACTGGTCCGACCCGAATGATGATACGGATGTTGTTATAACAGATTTCCTGCCACTGGAGATGGAATTTATTTCAGCAGACCCATGTAATAATGGTTTTTATGACCCCAATAACCATATCTATACGTGGAATATCGGCACCGTTACAGGCGGCGACCCCTGCTGCTATTGTTACATCAAAGTGCGGGCAACTGAGTATGCCCAGCCGGGACAAAACATTATCAATAAGGTCCAGCTTACAAGCCACACTTCTTATTACACGGACGAGGTCTCGACTCCGGTATGTTGTCCGCCCGACCCGGTTATCTACGTCAAGGCCGATGCCTCCGGTTTCCGTAACGGCTCATCGTGGGCCGATGCCTATACGACCTTACAGCCTGCACTTACAAGGGCAAGGGCGGGATTCGGAAGCAAGCTCTGGGTGGCAGGTGGTGTTTATCATCCGAGCAAATACATTACAAGAACACTTCTCAGCCTTCTCGATGGCGTCCAGATATACGGCGGCTTTGGGGGTGATGAAACCAGCCTGGAACAAAGGGATTTCGTTCGCAATAAGACTTATCTCAGCGGCGACATCGACGCCGAAGGTGATAATGACAGCTTTGGCGTGGTATTTTCCGGCTGGGACATCGAGCCTGATTCGGTATTGGACGGCTTTGTTATTACCGCAGGTGATCCATGTGGTGGCATGTATTGCGACTGGAGTTGGCCGACCATCCGCAATTGTGTCATCACAAAGAACGGCAACCACGGAATAATATGCAGTTATGCTTCTCCGCGGATTTATGATTGCAGAATCGAAGATAATGACGGTTCCGGCATTTATTCTGGGGCGTTAAATCATGTATTTGCAGGCCGTCCGATCGTGAGACGTTGTGTAGTTCAAAATAACTACATCGGTATTGAGTGTCGGGATGACGGCAGACCGTTTATAACAAACAGTTGGATTTATAACAATACCAGGGAAGGAATATCATTAAGAGATACCCAGGAAAGTGTAGTAATCCGAGACAATACAATCGTGGGCAACGGTATATACGGCGTCAAATCAAACCTGCCGGTTGATCTTAGCAACTGCATCGTCTGGGGTAATAACAGTAATAGAGGTTACATCCAGCTATCCGGGTGCTCTGCCATCTACTCGTGCATCACCGACCCAAATGACCCGGCCGGTGATGAGCCGGGAGCAGATGAGCCGGATGAAGAGACCGGTAATATCAGTGCGAACCCGCTTTTTGCATACGATGACCCTGACAATTACCATTTGGGGCCGGACTCGCCGTGCATTGATGCCGGACATGACCCCAATGGTGATGGAACATACTACGACATTTTGGACATTGATAGAAATGTAAGGGTTTACAACGGCAGGGTTGATATGGGTGCCGATGAGTACACCTGCGATGAAATTTATAACTATGTTGATTGGGACGCCGATGCAATAGTTGACACCAACGACCTTATCATCCTTGTGGATGCGTGGCTGAGCGATCCGTGTACCGACAATTGGAATCCGGTTTGTGATATTCAGCCCCAAACCGGTGATGGAGACGTTGACTACGGCGACTTCGCCGTATTCGCTACTGAATGGCTCTGGGAGCCTTGCTGGACAACCTCAGGCCCAAGCGCGCCAATGATGATGGGCATGGGCGGCGGCGGAGGTGAAAGTATGCCTGCCCTGAGCGGAGTCGAAGGGTTATTAGCTGAGACTTCGATGATTGAAACTGCGCAAGCAAGCGAGATACCTACTGAGCCGACAGTTGAAGAACAGACAGAGCAGATAAAAAAACTTTTGGACTGGCTGGACGAAATCAAAGACGAGATTGACGAGGCTACCCGGCTGAACCTTGCCGGCAGCCTCGAAGAGATGTTAAAAGAATTGGAAGATAGCCGACAAGGCTAATTGCCGATTGATTGTGGCGAACCAAGGGTTGTAAGCCTTACTTGCAGCCCTTTTTTGTTTTCAGTTCGTAGATGAGAACGCCGGGGGTTGTTTGGAAGGTTGGTGTTGGCATTTGACCGGTTCTGTGGTAATCTCTGAGAGGCCGAAAGGCCCTGAGACTTGAGCCGGGAAAAAGTTTCCTAACTCTCGGGCCGGGAGGATAAGAAAGAGTTAATGCAGGATATTTATGTCTAAATCGAGTCCATTTGAGGCTGTTCATAAGGTTTTGGGTGCTAATTTTGCCGAATACGACGGCTGGAAGCTTCCAGCCGATTACGGGGACAAGTCCGCTGAAGCCGAGGCGTTGGCGCAGGGCTGTGCGGCTTTTGACCTGAGCAGCTTCGGCAGGATAATTATAAAAGGGATACACTCAGAAGCCTTGATGGACAGACTCCTGGACGGTGGTGCCGACAAATGCTGCGAGGGTAAGTGGATATGGTCCGGCCTTAGTGAAAAATCGGTAAGCGAGGCTGTGATACTGCGGGTCGGTAAGACCGGTGCTGATTTTGTGATATTCACTTTGCCTGCGCAGCGGAAAACGGTCTTAATATCGGCGCAAAGCTTAATCGATAAAACCGGTCCGGCTGATGTCGAGATATCTGATATTACGGATAATACCGCTATGCTTGGGATATATGGTCCCGAGGCCGTCAAAAGAGCTGAAAGTTTCTTGCCGTTCGATATTGCCGCTATTAGCCCCGGCTGCATCGAGAAAGTTTCACTCTTTATGATATCGGCCACAATTATCCGGGGTGGTTGGGCCGGTGCCGATGGAGTGGAAATCGTCTGCCCGGCCTCGGTTGCACAGATGGCCGGGCAGGTAGTGGCAAAATACCACAAAAAAGCAAATATCACACCAGCCGGGATGGACTGCCTCAAAGCAGTGATTGCAAACGGGCGATTCAACCAATAGCAGAGGACGGCTTCCGAGCAGGAGAGGATTTTAAGGGTTTTTTAGATTTAATTGCTGTTTTGCTGGAATTTGGTACGCGGTTATGGTATAAGGAGTTGTTTGAAGATTTTGACCTGTATTTTAGCGGGAAAAACATGTTTGCAATAATAAGCGATATACATTCGAATCTTGAGGCCCTGACGGCGGTGCTGGCCGATATTGCTAAGCGCGGCATCGAGACGATATATTGTCTTGGTGACGTGGTGGGATACGCGGCCAATCCGACCGAATGCCTCGATCTGGTGATGGAAAAGACCGAGTCCTCCGTCCTGGGTAATCACGACTATGCTGTCCTGTATGAGCCGACGAACTTCAACCTCGGGGCTGAGCAGGCCAGTTACTGGACAAGAGAGGTCTTGGAACTGGATCAGCAAACCGGCAAGAGGGACGGACGCTGGAGGTATCTCGGCACTCAGCAGATGAGATGGACCTTAGAGACAAAGTTGGGCGATGTCAAAGCGCATCTGGATTTTGTCCACGCCTCCCCGAGAAAGCCGATAAACGAATATGTATTCCCCGATGACGTGTACACCACCCCAGGCAAAATAAACGCCCTCTTTGAGCGGGTCAAGCATATCTGTTTCATCGGCCATACCCATATTCCGGGCGTGTTCCTGGAAGACCCGGATTTTTACACCCCCGCAGAACTCGGCGACGTTTATCCGATT
Source organism: Planctomycetota bacterium (assembly GCA_013349435.1). Classification (GTDB taxonomy): domain Bacteria; phylum Planctomycetota; class Phycisphaerae; order Sedimentisphaerales; family Anaerohalosphaeraceae; genus QNBT01. The sequence goes on from DUZQ01000072.1 coordinate 5,766, forward strand.
ATCGGAGATGAAAAGGCTATTGTTAACGTCGGCTCGGTCGGTCAGCCCAGAGATAAAGATAACCGCGCCAGCTACGTTTATATCATCGACAATGAGGTGCATTTTGTCAGGCTTGAATATGACTACGAGACAGCCGCAAAGAAGATTTACGAAACCAGCGAGCTTGACAATTTCGAAGGCGACCGCCTTTTCGATGGAAGATAGAAAATTGTAAATTTCATATTTGATATTGTATATTTTCGGGACATGCCGCAAATTAAGGTCATTTAATGAATACGAAAATCATTCTGATTGTATCACTTGTTGGTTTCGTTGCGTTATGTACTTTTCTTGTAGCTGAGTCCGGCCTGTTTGCGGCAAACCGCCCGGAACAACCGGAAGCAATCGTAAACCCGTCCGTTAAGACGGCATCGGCTGAGCCGACGACCGAAGCCCGGGATAGTGATTTTGATTTTTCAAAGCTCACCGCGGTAAGTAAAACCCAAAAGAGCGTTACAATCGGCTCCATCCATCCGGACACCGGCTTTAAATTTGCCCTGGAACTCACCAGCAAAGGTGCAGCCGTCAGAACAGCTATATTAAGCGAGTTTGATGACAGGAACCCTAAGAATCCCCTGCCGCTTGTTTTGCTGGCACCAATAGTCGATAAAAGTCAAATCTATTCACTTGCAAACGGCGGTTTCGAGCTTGTCGAGCAAAAGCAAAGATTTCCGCTCGACAAACTGAACTGGCAAACGGGTAGTGTGGTTCACAATAATGACGGTTCGCAGGAGATAAAGTTTGAAGCGACTCTCAAAGATGGCGCAGGTACCGACGCCGTTAAGCTCACTAAGGTATATCGTGTGACGCCTGACACTTATCAGATTGAATGTAACCTTGCGGCCGAGAACCTTGCCGATCAGAAGTTAAAAATACGGTTTGACCTTCAGGGACCGGCGGGCATCGGCAGAGAGGGGGCGCGGGCAGATATAAGAAAGGTGCTGGCCGCGTTTGTTACGCCCGAAGGAATCGAGTCGGTCAAGAAGGACAATAACAAGCTTCGCAAGGCGAAAAAAAACAATAACCGGCAGGATATGCAACTCAGACACAAAAAAGCGGCAGCACATTTTATATGGGCTGCGATGACCAATAAATATTTTTCGGCCATACTTCGGCCCGTCCCGCAGGAAAATGAGCAATGGCCGGAAAAAATAAGACTTGCCTCGGCACAATACTACGACCCTGGTTTGGCGGACAAAAAGCCCGACGGAGATGAAAACAGCAGCTTCAGCCTTAAGACAACGGCAATAGAATTGGCACGGGCCGGCCAAGTGGATTCGGCCAAGACGTTCAAGTTCCAACTCTACCTGGGGCCTAAGGATAAAAGCATCTTCGATAAAAACGAATTGTACACTCGGCTCGGCTTTTTCCACACTATTGACTTTTTGGGCTGCTGTTGCCCTGCTTCGGTTATAAATCCCCTCGCATTCGCCATAATGGGGTTTATGAAAACCATACACAAGTTCATTCCGAATTACGGCGTCGTGATTATGATACTGGTTTTTCTGGTTCGGCTGCTGCTGCATCCGCTCACCAAAAAGAGCCAGGTCTCGATGATGAAAATGCAGAAGCTCGGCCCCAGAGTCGAAGAAATAAAGAAGAAATATACCAAAAACAAAGCGGAAATGAACAAGCAGGTGATGGCCCTGTACAAGGAGCAGGGCGCCTCGCCGGTTATGGGTTTTCTTCCCATGATGGTGCAGTTGCCGATACTGATAGCGCTTTACAGCGCAATATACGCCAGCATTGAGCTTCGTGGTGCGGCCTTTTTGCCGTTCTGGATTACGGACCTTTCAGTGCCGGATGCGCTTTTAAGTTTTAAGACGGTAACAGTGCCTCTTTTGGGCTGGCAGATTAATTCGTTTAATCTTTTGCCGATATTGCTGTCGTCGGCAATGTTTTTGCAGCAAAAACTGATGCCTCATTCGTCGGCCCAGGCAAATCCACAGGCCGCCCAGCAGCAAAAGATGATGATGGTTATGATGCCGATTATGATGCTGCTGATTTTCTATAATATGGCGTCGGGTCTGAATCTTTACTTTATGGCAAGCACGTTTGCCGGCGTTATAGAACAGATTATTATACGAAAACACATTCGTCAGAAGGAATCAGCCGAAGCGGTGGGACTCGTGGCGGTAACGAGCAAAACAGGCGGCAAGGTAAAAAAGAAAAAGCCAAAGCCCTTCTTTAAGTATTAAAGGTGGAAGGCAGGGCGGGCTTTTAGACCACCGATTCTTCTGCCGTGTATGAAATTGATGACACAATCACTCCATACTACGAACTAAGAACGACGAACTACGAACTGGTGCGATACATCGCACCCTACAAACTACAAACGACGAACTACGAACTGACAATGTATGATATTAATGACACAATCGCAGCGGTCAGCACTCCGCCAAGGGGTATCAAAGCGACAGCAATGTCTATCATTCGAATGTCGGGACCGCGGGTTTTCGAGATACTGACCCGGTTTTTCAGGCCGGAAAAAGAAATCACAAAACGCGGTGTCGTAAAGGGCAAAATCCGCATCGACGACGAACTTCAAATCGAAGCAGGCGTGTATGCATTCTTCGGGCCGAACTCTTATACCGGCGAAGATTTGGCGGAGATGCACATCTTCGCGGCCGAGGTTGTCGTGCAGCGGATTTTAAGTAAACTTTTTGCCGAGGCGCGACCGGCCGGGCCGGGCGAGTTCACACTTCGGGCGTATCTGAACGGCAAAATGGACCTGTCTCAGGCAGAGGCCGTGGCGCAGGTGGTCGCCGGAAGCAACCGGCTTCAGTTGGAAGCGGCCCGGAAACTTCTGGCGGGCAGGCTTTGCAGAACGACAACCGCAATACGCCGCGAGCTGTTGGATTTACTGAGCCTGATTGAAGCGGGGCTTGATTTTGCGGGCGAGGATATTGAATTTGTGTCGGCCCAAAAGGCGGTTGGCGCCGTCAGCGCGTTACGGAAACGTCTCGAAGGACTTTTGGCCGGCAGTATTCGCTATGAACAGGAAATTCACCTGCCGGCAGTAGGACTGGCAGGAGCCACTAATGCCGGAAAAAGCAGCCTTTTGAACGCCCTTATCGGCAAAGACAGGAGCATTGTCTCACCACAGCCGGCCACAACCAGGGATGTTCTGACCGGTGTGCTTGAGCTTGACAGATGCAACTGCGCCCTGTTTGACTGTGCCGGGCTCTTACCCGAAGAAAACCGGGCGGGCGTACTTGATAACTTGGCGAACGAGGCGGCAACCAGGGCGATCAATAATGCACAATTGGTTTTGCTCTGTGTCGATGTCGGAAAAAGTGATTATGCCGAGGATATTGTAATAAGAACATATTTTAGCCCGAAAGAGCTGATGTATGTCGCGACTAAATGCGATTTGCTGGACACTGAGCGGTTAAAACAAAAAACCAACCGGTTGGAAAAGCTCTTCGATACGCGGTTTATCACAACAAGCGCTCTTACCGGTGAAGGACTGGAAGGTTTAACAAAGCTGATAGAAAGAGCTCTTCTAAAATCAACGGCCGCCGCTTCGGAAGCGGCTGATAAGATTGCCGTTACACAAAGGCACCGCAATGTCGTCCTTGAGGCAATGAAAAATCTTACAGATGCCGCCGACCAGATAAAAACCGGCAATGATGAAGTGGCCGCAATGCTGCTGCGGGCGGCTTATGAGCAATTGGGTGGTCTTGAGAGAGAAAATGTTGACGATGCGGTGCTCGAGAAGATTTTTTCGTCCTTCTGCATCGGTAAATGAAAACGGTTAAACGGTTAGACCGTCAGAGGGTCGGTTGGAGCAAAGGTAATTCAGGTGTTTACGGGGAATGATAATGGAAGATAAAAACCGGTACCAGAGAGCCTCACAGGCCGCACAGACCGCACTGAATCTTTCACATGGAGTTAAAAATCTCCTGCAGGCTGTCAAGGGCGGGATAGAAGTTGTTGACTATGCTTTTGAAATCGGTGACATCGAGCATGCTCAGCAGGGCTGGTCGATACTGAAACGGAATCTGTACAGAATAAACAAACTCGTTCTTGATATGCTGACATTCGGTACAGAACACAAGCCGGTATTTAAGAACTGTAACCTGAACAACCTTGTAACCTCGGCGGCCGAATCGCTCAAAGCACAGGCGGATAGTCGTGGCGTCTCACTTGTGGTGCAAACGGATGATAAAATCAGCGAAACGCGGCTCGATGCAGACGGGATTTATGATGTGGTTCTGAACCTGGTGCTTAACGCACTCGACGCAGTAAGCGACCGGACCGGCGTTGTAAATATTACCACTGCATTGGATTCGGCCGGCGGGCGTTTGATGCTTCGTGTAAGTGATAACGGCCCGGGCATCGCCGATACCGAAACGATATTCGAGCCGTTCCACTCAGCCAAGCCCAAAGTCGGCACCGGCCTGGGACTGGCCATAACGAAGAAAATTGTTACTCTGCACGAAGGCTCAATAAAAGTTGACAGCACTCCCGGACGGGGCGCAACATTTACCATGTTGCTGCCGGTGCGAAACAGCTAACAACACGGCGCTCCGTTAAACGTGCCTTGACGCGGGAGGGTTTCGGCTTCCTACTTCTCTCTTGGAACTTCCACCTTCGCTGAAAGCTACGCCAAATCCGATATACTTGCGCATAAAAGCCTCCTGTAAATAAAGGTTATTGTGGCCCGCTTCGTTCGGGACCACGGAAAATGAAATACCTGGGGCGCCCCGTGCGACCCCGAATATTATAACCTCTTGCGGGAGACTCCGGTTTCATAGCTTATCCGTGGCTAACCAAAATACTATTGAAAAAGTATCGCGCTGCGATTCCGCAACTCAAAACTAAAAACTAAGAACTCAACACTATTTCTCCCTCTGTGGCTAACCAACCTTTTCAAAAGTAAATCGGTGCGCGTCTGTATCGATTTTAATTTTGTCGCCGTCGGCGAATTTTCCCGCCAATAGCTCCGCAGCCAAACAACCCCCTCTGTCACCCCCGCGACCCACTGTCACCCCCGCGACGCCCTGTCACCCCCGCGACCCACTGTCACCCCCGCGAAGGCGGGGGTCCATTATGACCGTACAATTCATAGTACAAGTCCTTCCACTGGGGATTGGTCTTTTGTATTAAATTGATTTTCCACTGCCTTTCCCATTTCTTCATTTGCTTCTCCCTGTTTATTGCCCTGTTTATGTCATTGTGTCTTTCATAATACACAAGGTTATGGACGCTGTATTTTTTAGTAAAGCCCTCGATGATATCGTTCTTGTGCTCATATACCCTCCTTAGCAAGTCGTTTGTAAGACCAGTATAGAGGGTACCATTCCTTTTACTCGCCAATATGTAAACATAGTATTGCTTCATGGCTTTTATGGATTCCCGCCTCCGCGGGAATGACAAACCAACCACCTTCCTTCATTCCGGCCCCTTCTCTCACAGGGGCGACATTCCTTCGCGGGAATGACATACTAATTCACCTTTTCAAATATAAATCGGTGTGCGTCGGCGTCGATTTTTATTTTGTCGCCGTCGGCGAATTTACCAGCCAAAAGCTCCGCGGCTAAGCGGTTCTCCAGCCTTTGCTGAATCGTTCTTTTTAAGGGCCGGGCGCCATAGGCTATATCGTAGCCCTCGTCCATTAACTGCTTGCGGGCATTGTCGGTAAATTTGACAGACAAGTGACGCTCTTTAAGCCGGTCTGTCAAGCAACCTAATTGTATATCGACAATCTTCTTTAAGTCATCCTGAGTAAGCAGGTGAAAAACTATCGTCTCATCTATCCTGTTCAAAAACTCCGGCCGAAAATACTTCTTCAACGCCTCGGTTACATGCGCCTCTATCTCCCAGTCGGCACCCTCCTCGGCGCTTAATTCCTGAATCTCTAAGCCGGCGAAGTTACTCGTCATAATGATAACGGTATTCTTAAAATCGACCGTTCTGCCCTTGCCGTCCGTCAGCCGGCCGTCATCAAACACACCTAACAGGACATTGAAGACATCCGCATGGGCCTTTTCAATCTCATCCAAAAGTATCACCGAATAAGGCTTTCTACGCACCGCCTCGGTTAATCTTCCGCCCTCGTCCCACCCGACATATCCCGGAGGCGCACCGATAAGCCGCGACACCGAATGAGATTCCATAAACTCGCTCATATCCACTCGAACCATTGCAGTCGGGTCGTTAAAGAGAAACTCCGCCAACGCCTTCGATAATTCGGTCTTACCCACACCAGTCGGGCCTAAGAATAAAAATACACCTATCGGGCGATTGGGGTCGCCAAGACCCGCCCTGTTCCTCCTTACCGCATTACAAAGTGCAGCAACCGCCTCGTCCTGGCCCACTACCCGCGTACGTATGGCATCTTCCATCTTCATCAGCCGCTCGCGCTCGCCGCTCATGAGACGCGCAACCGGAATCTGCGTCCACCTGGCAACGACCTCGGCAATCTGCTCTGCCGTAACTTCATTTTGAATCAGCTTTGCCCTGTCCGATTTGGCAAGTGCTTCTTCGGCGCCGGCTAATTGCTTCTTTAGCTCTTCAATCGTACCGTACTTCAGCTTCGCCGCAGATTCGAGGTCGCCTCTGCGCTGGGCATCCTCGAATTCCGTCTTTGCAGAAGATATCTTTTCTTTCAGTTCCTTGACTTTATCAATATCTCCTTTCTCGGCCTCCCACTCAGATGTCAAATCCTTATCCCTGCTGTCCAGTTCAGCTAACGTCTTCTCGGCCTCTTTCAGTCGCTTCACACTCGCAGCGTCGGACTCCTTCTTCAACGCCTCACGCTCAATCTGCAGTTGCATTATCTTTCTGCGTATATCATCGAGTTCTTCGGGAAGAGAATCGTTTTCAATCCTCAATTTCGACGCAGCCTCATCAACCAAATCGATTGCCTTGTCCGGCAGCCATCTGTCCGAGATATACCGATTCGACAATGTGGCCGCCGCCACAAGTGCCGCGTCGGTAATACGGACGCCGTGGTGGGTATCATAACGTTCCTTTAAGCCGCGAAGTATCGCGATTGTTTCTTCCACGGTCGGCGGGTCAATCAGCATCGGCTGGAACCGCCTTTCAAGTGCGGCATCTTTCTCGATGTACTTGCGATATTCGTCTATCGTTGTCGCACCTATACATCGAAGCTCACCGCGTGCCAGCGAGGGCTTTAAGAGATTTCCCGCATCGACCGCTCCCTCTGCTCTGCCCGCCCCAACTATGGTATGAAGCTCATCGATAAAGAGTATGATCTGGCCCTTCGACGCTATGACTTCCTTTAAGACCGCCTTGAATCTGTCCTCGAACTCCCCCCTGAACTTGGTGCCCGCTATGAGTGAACCCATATCCAAGGCAATAACCCTTTTTTCTTTAAGCCCTGCCGGTACATCGCCGGCAACTATACGCTGGGCGAGACCCTCGACTATCGCCGTCTTTCCGACACCAGGCTCACCCGTCAGAACCGGATTATTCTTCGTCCTGCGATTTAAGACCTGCATGCACCTGCGTATCTCGTCATCACGACCGATTACCGGGTCGAGTTTACCCGCCCGCGCCATCTCCAGAAGGTCGATGCCGTAACGTTCCAGCGCGCGGTATTTACCCTCCGGGCTGTCATCGGTAATCTTGGAACCGGCCCGAAGCTGTTCCCACGCTGATTCAATCTCTTTGCTCGTAACGGCGTTAACACTCAAAATCTCCTTCGCATCGCTTTTGACATCAGCAAGTGAGATGAAAAGATGCTCAACACTCAGATACTCATCGCCCATTTTGTCGGCCCTGGTCTGAGCGCTCAAAACCACCTGGCTAAGAGCCGGGTCAGGCATTATCTGTCCGTTAACATCACCCGTTGGCAGCCGTGAAAGCTCGCTTTCGGTCATATCCCTGATTGGTCCGATACCCGCACCAATCTTCTTCAATATCATCGCAACCGAACCTTCTGCATCATTCAGCAACGCGCTTAGCAGGTGCAAAGGCGACAGAACCGTTTGCGATTTGGCCATCGCTATCTGCTGAGCCGTCGCAAGCGCCTCCTGAGCCTTCATGGTAAATTTGTCGAATTTCATAATCTCTTAGCCCTTATTCTATTTGTCGGCATATAAGCTTATACTATCCAGAACCACTAACAGCAAATTGCGTGCCCAAATAAAGCAAAACATAACTGCCTTAATCATAAACACTTAACATTCCTCGGCCCCCGGGCAAAAGTGCCAATTTGGCAGCCCGGCCTAATCCCGCAACAACACCCCACTCACAAACATTTTACCGCACAAAAGCAGCGGCACAAGCCGCCCGAAAAAGTATAGCACAACGCAAAAGCACCGCGGCGCAAAGCTACACTTCTCACTTTCTGATTGGCTGTCCTGAATGGAACAGGTTTCAAGGAACAGGAAAACCGGTTTATATTTAGCCGCGGTTTTTACCCGTGAGTTTTTTTTGTTAGAACCAAATGTAACCCACAAAACAGGGTTACTAAATATGTTATCGGGTTATTTTGCTCCATTATCATTAGAATCCAGCCTAACCCTGTATTTTCATCTTGTATTGCCTTTGAAAGTCGCTATAATAGGCTCAAAATCAGCGTTTTTAGACGTCAGGAGGACAAAATGGCTGTGCTAATCGGAATCGATGAAGCAGGATACGGCCCTATCCTGGGGCCTCTGGTCGTTTCCTCGGCCGCCTTTTCGATACCGGACGCACACCTTAAAAAAGACCTCTGGAATCTCTTGGGTCGAGCAGTTGCAAAAAAGAAAAAGCACCTGGCCGGAAGGCTGCTAATTACCGACAGCAAAAAGGCTTACAATAAATCAATCGGCATCAATCACCTGCGCCGAACCGTACTGGCAAGCCTCTTAACCGTTCACGAAAATCACGGAAAACCCCAAAACCCGGCCCAGTTACTTGAAAGGGTCTGCCCCCAATGTATAAGGCGATTAACTCAGTATCCATGGTACGAAAACCTTTCAGAACCCTCGCTCGGGGGGGATGAAGATGATATTGAAATAGCCTCATTAGCGCTGAAAAACACGCTTTTAGCCGGCGAGATGCGGCTTTTAGGCATTAAAAGTTCCTGTCTCGACGTCGCCCACTACAACCGGATGGTCTCGGCTGTAAAAAACAAGGCAAGCGTCCTGTTCACGGCCATCTGCGGTCTTGTAAAACAGGCATTTGACTCAACCTGCGAATCCGAGGACCTACAGATAATAGTTGACAGGCAAAGCGGCAGAATCCGCTACCGAAAGCTCCTGGGCCGAATGTTCGGCGAGCTGGATCTGAAAATACTCCGCGAGGATAATTCCGTAAGCAGCTACGAGCTGGCGGACTACGGCAAGGTTATGCGCCTGCACTTCGCGGTCAGGGCGGATGAGCGGTTTTTACCTGTCTCTCTGGCATCAATGACAAGTAAATACGTTCGGCAGGTATTGATGGAATCCATAAATCGGTACTTCATAAGCCGGTGCACACATCTTGCGCCCACTGCCGGCTACTGGAAGGACGGAACGCGCTTTATAAAGGAGCTTGAAACACACCCCGCCGGCGTCAAATACGACAGCGACAAGCTGATTCGCTGCAGATAATCCGCCGACAGTCAGTACTTAGCCGATATTTGATATATTTACAATCTCACAGATAACCCGCATTTCTCACAGCCTGTCATTTTGAGAGGTTTTTTCGCGGCTCGCACAGGATGAAACGGCATTATCCTTCTTTGGGCACCATCTTTCAGCTATCACAATTGAAAAATCGCAAATAA